>NZ_CP132334.1:2452910-2774366 GCF_030758415.1 Parvularcula sp. IMCC14364
CGCGCCCATGTCTTTTCAACATTCAATTCAATCACATTCGTGTCTTTGGCTGAGCCGTTTTGCGCCGGGGCTGTTTCAGATGCCATGCCGCTCTCCTGTCTTCAGTCCTGTGTCAGCAGGTGCCGACTGATTTCTGCAGGCAGCAACCCTGCCTGTGCTTTCAGGACAGCAGTCTGTACCATCAGCACTGTAAATGCATCAGCTATCTCCCCTTGCATCACAAGCGCGAGAAGGTCTGCGAATTTCAGTCTGCGCAGCGCAAGAACTTCTGATGGGTCCGGCGCTGTCTGCCCGGCTTTTAACCCTGTTGCGATGAAGGCAACTGCCCGCTCATCGGTCACCGAATTGGAAGTCTGCCAACTGCCAAGTGGCATGAGAGCCGATGGCACAAGTCCAGTCTCCTCTTCCATTTCGCGGCGGGCTGTGTCCTCTGGCAGCGTATCCAGTCGGCCACCGCCTTCCGGCAATTCCCAGCTATAGGCATCAAAAGCAAAGCGGTGCTGGCCCACGAGATAGGTGTGACCGTCTTCATCAAGTGGCAGAACCCCGACAGCGACATTTTTGAAATGCACCACGCCGTATTCACCCGGCGCATGGGTGTTGGGCTGCGTGACGGGATAGCGTTTCAGAGCCAGCCATGGATTTTCAAAGACCGTCTCTTCACCATGCACCAGCCATGGCCCACGTTGCACAGGCGGATCATGGACAATCTTGCGGCCCGTCACCCTTTTAGCCGTTTGGTGTCATGCGAACTGGCAATGGCATCTGGCAGAGGTCCAGAAAGTCCGGGCGGTAATAAAAGAATGCTTCCGGACGGTTACGGCGCGCCTCCAGTAATTCACGGAACAGGTCTGTGTTCGTATTGAATGTTTCAAGTTGCAGCCGTTCCTGCTCGGGCACATCTGCAGCAACCCGGAAAGCGCGAATGGGCGTCCACTTGGTTGCATCCGCAATAACACCGCCATTACCCGGCTCACCACGCGTGATGGATTGCACATGCTCCATCCCCCAGATAACCCGGCCAAAAACGGTCAGGTTACGGTCGAGATAGCGCTGTGGCTGCAATGTAATGTAAAACTCCGTCGCGGCACTGTCGCGCTCGTTACCACGCCCGAAAGCGAACGCCCCGGTACAATGCGCGAGCCAGACTTTTCTCTCCCGGCGGCTCATCCCGGCTGGAAAGCCATTGATAAACCCGACCTGATCGGCATAGCCATCCGCATTGCCAAGTGGTGTGAACGCCAGTCCGCGCGGGATCGGTTCGTCGAACTCGGCCTGCATGAATGGCGCTGCCGTGCGAATTCTGCGGTCGCCGCTTTCATCGCCGCCTTGCGCCACAAACCCCTGCACCACGCGGTAAAAATTCAGGCCATCATAATAGCCTTCTCTGGCCAGTTGCTTGACCTGTTTCACATGCGCCTGTGCCAGATCCGGCGTGAGCTGCACGACGATGCGCCCCTGTGGTATATCAATATACAGAGTGTTTTCAGGATCAACAGGCACCCAGTCATCGACGCCCGCCTCCGCAATAATAACACCGGGTCCGCGCACCTGCTCTTCGGGCACGGCCACCTCGTCGGGCAACGGCGCTTCATTATCGGACGCTGCCGCCATTTCTGATTCTTCGGCAAGTTCTGCTTCAACAGCAGGGGCTGCGTCCGGGTCCGGGTTCAGGTTGAGCAGACCACCATCAATGGTTTCACACCCCATCAACCCCAGCGTGGCAAAAACAGTTATCAGTTTTTTCAGCATCATCCTCGTCCTCTGTATGGCTGGACGCCGGTCTCCGGCACATAAACATGCTCTGGTGGTAGACCTGTTTGATAAAAAACATCAATCGGGATGCCACCACGCGGATACCAGTAACCGGAAATGCGCAGCCATTTGGGCGCAATGACCGCGACCAGCCTTTTTGCAATTGCCACCGTACAGTCTTCGTGAAAAGCGCCATGATTGCGAAAAGCGCTGAGATAGAGCTTCAGGGATTTCGACTCGACCAGATGGTCGCCGGGACAGTAATCGATGACGAGATGGGCAAAATCCGGCTGTCCTGTTACCGGACAAAGGGAGGTAAATTCGGGCGCCACGAAACGGGCAAGATAATCCACATCCGGATGCGGATTCGGGACAGCCTCAAGCTGCGCGGCTTCAGGGGTCGCCGGCAGGGCGGTCTGCTGACCAAGCTGGTCAAGATTCTGGTAAATGTCCTTGCTCATTATCGGCGCTCTGTTGTCCTGACTTTCCCGGCTCTTATCACCATCCGTTGGGCAACGCATCAGCGGAATGGCTGGTAAACGTCACGCATTAGCCAACTGGCGTGGTGCATATCAGGTATCACAATAACGCACGCCGGTCAGGCGTGTGACCATACCCACCATCTCCAAAGTGGTGAAAGTTGCGTGGCAAGATAATTGCAAATCGAAGCAAAAATGAGCATGGACAAACCTGCCCTTTTTCGCCTATAGACCCGAATTCTGGCGACGGTATAGTCGTCTTCATACCTGCCTCATAGCGGTATGCCCAGGTAGCTCAGTTGGTAGAGCAACGGATTGAAAATCCGTGTGTCGGTGGTTCGATTCCGCCCCTGGGCACCATATTGAAATTTTTCCACATCCTAAATTGTCCAAAATGTCAATAAATTCATATACCTTAGCCAAATCGTTGTCCAACGCGGCTTGGGGGCATCCTGTACAATCCGGCCGAATTGGGGGTATATTTGGGGGCATTGTTTAGGATACACCTACCGAGATACCCCCAAATGACGCTTACTGACCGCCAAATTCGAGCCGCCAAACCCAAAGAAAAACCATATAAGTTAGCGGATGGCGGCGGGCTTTACCTTCAGGTTGCCGTTTCCGGCTCCAAGCTCTGGCGCATGAAGTACCGGTACGGCGGAAAGGAGAAGTTGCTTTCCTTCGGACCTTATCCGCACAGGACGCTTCAGTCAGCCAGACGGGCACGCGACGAAGCCCGACAGCATGTTGTCGAAGGTCGAGACCCGGGTGAAATAAAGAAGCAACAAGCAGAAGAGACGAACCGCCAAACCGAACACAGCTTTGCCAAGCTGGCGTCTCTCTATCTCGACAAACAGCACAAAGAGGGCCGTGCGGCCAGCACAATATCCAAGAACGAATGGCTTCTGGCTATGGCCACGAACGACTTTGGCAAAACGCCGGTGTCTGAAATCAAGGCTTCGCTTATCCTATCAACCCTGAAGCGTGTCGAGGCCCGTGGCACCTTGGAGACTGCAAACCGGCTCAGGTCGGTAATAGGCACTGTCTTGCGCTATGGTATCGCACTGGGATGGCTCGAGGCTGACCCCACGCCGGGCCTGAAAGGCGCAATCAGCCGCCCGCCCAGGAACCACCGTGCCGCGATAACCGATCCTGATCAATTTGGGGCGCTGCTCCGTACGATAGACCACTTCGAGGGGCAGCGAACTACACAGATAGCGCTTCAGCTTCTCGCGCTACTATACCCACGACCGGGCGAATTGCGGCTCGCTCATTGGGCCGAATTCGACCTTGAAGCACGTGTCTGGCAGATACCCGCCGAGCGAATGAAGATGCGTCGCCCCCACCGTGTGCCCCTACAGACGGATGCGGTGGCATTGTTGCAAGAGCTAAAAATGCTTTCAGGCAATTACCAGTTCATTCTACCCTCAATACGGTCATGGAAGCGCCCCATGAGCGACAACACTATCAACGCCGCTCTAAGACGGATGGGCTACAGCAAAGACGAAATGACGGCACACGGCTTTCGTGCGACCTTTTCAACGCTCGCGAATGAAAGCGGCCTCTGGCATCCGGACGCAATTGAGCGGGCATTAGCCCATGTCGAAGGAAACGATGTTCGCCGCGCCTACGACCGCAGTGAGCACTGGGAAGAGCGTGTGCGCATGGCGGAATGGTGGGCAACAGAAATCCAGAAACTGAAACGCCTTCAGAGTTGAGCGCCAATACATACTTCAAAATCCCGCAGTCAGCCACTTCTCGCCATTCAGTTTGCAAAGTCGTCGAGGAATTCAGACGCCGGCCTCGTGCCAGTGATCAGCAATCGCTCTCTGGCCCTCGTGCAGGCCACATACAGCAGATGCCGCTCGGTGTCATAAACCTCATCAAGGTCCTTTTCGTCCACCGCCTGCTCGATCCGGGATTGCAGTGGCATGGCTTCTTCATCGCATGCCATGACCGCCACCACCTTGAACTCCAGACCTTTTGCCAGGTGCATAATACCAACCGCTACGCGCTCTGCCGTATCCCGTTCGGAGCCGCTAAGGGTTTCGATCTCCAGGCCGGCTTTGGCCACCGCATCACGGGCACGGGAAAGGCGGTCCCGATCGCGGACAAAAACGCCGATTTCGTGCGCCTCGATGCCCTCCGCGACACACTCTTCTAGCCATTTGGCAACAGCCGCAATTTCCGCCTCCTGATCATCCAGCTTCATGACCTGCGGCGCCGGGCCGTTGAACAGAGATACGGTCCCCTTGCGGCGGGACGTGATCCCGTCAAGGTCACTCATCGCTTCCGGCAGGAGCTTGTCCGCGGCCTTCCGGATCTGGTGGCTGGTCCGGTAATTCACCGTGAGCGTGGCCGACCGACCGCGAACATCGATTCCAAGTTGCTTCCAGGAGAATGGATGTTGGAATATCTGTTGGCCGAGATCGCCGGCGAAAAAGAGATCATTGTTTCCCGGATCTGAGATCGCTGCAAAAAAGCGAAGTTCCGGCGGGCCGAGATCTTGCGCCTCATCGATCACGATTGCCGAATATGGTTTGTCACTTTTGTCCTGATACAGATTCGTGACTTCCTCGAATAACATGGCGCTGGTCTTCATGCCCCGCTGCGTCAGTTGTTGACGTGTAGCTTCAAATGCTGGCCAAAGGATCTCTCGCTGTTTCCGGCCGATACGGCTGCGGCGGCCAGTCCTGCTGACATCCAGATATTCTTCCAGACTGCCGAGTTGCCAGCCGTCGATCACATCGCGCCACTCTGTCCAGAGAAACGCATCTGAGAAGTCGGAAAAATGCTCTGTGTGCTTTGCGAGTATACGGCGCTGGTCCGCCTCTTTCGCCAGATAAGGTTCCCGGCCATGGTGCAAGGTGTAGAGTTCTGATGCGGCATCCACAAAGGAAGCGACGTGCATCGCGGGCACGGTGCTCCGCTCGTCGCCAGTCATGATCCCGATCTTGCGCTTCAGGGCGGTTGCGAGTGGCCGCGAGAAGGTGGACAGCAAGACTTTGCCGTCAGGCTTTTCTGAAAGCCACTTGGCGCGATGCAGGGCGACAACTGTCTTGCCTGTTCCGGCAGACCCGCCAATCCGTGCCGGACCTGTATAATCGCGATAGGCATAGGCATGCTGCGAAGGATGTAGAAAGACGGTCCATCGATCCCATGGATAGTTGAGCGCTGTCTCCAGTTCTTCGCGTCCCTCGACAAAACGGAACCGGCGTTGCGCATCCGGGTGCAGTGCCTCGTCGGCCTCTTCAGGCTCGATCGCAGGCATCTGGGGCGTCTCGCCGATGGCCAGCGCCAAAACCGCTTCCTGAGCTTCCTGGGGAAGATGGGAGGCAAGGTCGAGCAGCTGGTCCGTATCGGCCTTGCGCAGGCGTTTCAGCCAGCTTGGCGGTACGCCATATTGCAATAGATCATCATCGGAACATTCGGCGAGCGGCAGAACTGGTTGCTGGATCAGGTGATCCGGAATGGTTGCAAGATCCTGCGCCGGCGGTTGCTCGACGCGTTCCTCGATCTCCACAATCTGCAGGGCGCGGGTGGTCGGGTGCGTTTCAAAGACCCGCCGCTCGGCCCAGGCATAGGCTTCGTCATGATGGTCAACATAACAAAGCACCATGCGGTCGCCGGCCTTGTGCACGATCAGGCGGATATCCCGGCTCGCACGGACAGACCAGAACCCCTCATCACGCGATTTATCTATGCGATGGAATGATTTGCCCTTACCGGTCGGGTCCATCTGCAAATCAAGCGCCGTGAGCTTCGCGGCCTTCTGGGACTGGTTGTCCAGCTTGGCGACGGCTTTAACGAAGGTATCGGCGATGAGGAAGTTCATGACCCGTAATTGCGTACTCATATTAAAAGGAAGCATAGAGTGGCACTGGACCACTCTCTTTCGAATACGTCCAAATTATCTTTTTGAAGATACAATTTCTCAAACCTTGACACGAGTTATCCGTCATTTTCGTCCCAATCTTCAAATTGGGCTTCATCAGCCATCGGCCGGTTCCAGTCATTTTCCCGTTCCGGTTGGACATGGCACCAGCCTTCAGACGGAATTCGTTCCAGCATTGCCAATGCATGAAAGAGTTTGCCTCTATTGAACGAAAATAAAAGATGTTCCTTCAGTCGGTCCTGCTTGTCCTGATGAGAAGAGTACCACATGCCAGACAGCACAAGAGGAAGCCTGGGACGATGCTGTCTTTCGACATCGCGTACTATCATATCCCACACACGCTGCCAATAAATTCCCGCGGGAGCTGATCGCCCATCCTCCTTGAGCCAGGCCAGATAGGCGTCAATCAGATTTTCAATGTGTTCATTGCCTGGCTCCATTTTGGTCACACGCTAAAAACTTTCATCACTTCATCGCCATAGTGGTTGATCACCTTCACTGCGATCCTGCCGCTTTCCGGCCGCGGGAATGGGCGGGACGTGTCTCGCCTCAGCGTCTCCCAGGCCTCTTCGTCGATCTCGGCCTTCAAGGCCGACTTCAGCGATTTGTACGGATCATTGCCGCCGAGGAAATAGGCGTGGCGGACGAAGAAGCTTTCTTCGTTGTAGTCGGTGTCGATGAACCAGGCGGCGATGTCGTCGGTCTCGCCGGAGCGGATCTCGCCGGTGGCGGGGACGAAGATGTCCATGCCGTGGATCTGGACCTGCAACTCGTCGCCGGTCTCGATGATATCGACATCCGGCTCGCCGATGACCATGAACAGATTGGCGTTCTTGTCGCGGCGCAGATCCTCGGCCATGTGCAAATCGGGATTCATCTTGGCCTTGATGATGTTGAGCGGGCCGAGCTTGGTCACGTCGCTGGCATGGGCGTCATAGCCGAAGGCGCAGGTGATGAGGATGTCGAAGCGCGCCTCCGAGGCTTCGCGCGCCGCGGCCATGATGTCGGTGCGGTGGAGGGTGCCATATTCCGGGCCGATCAGGATCGCGGCGCGGCGCTCGGCATTGCCTTCCATGAAGCGGCCCTCTGCATGGACCATCTCTCCGGGCCAGGGGGCAATGGTGGTGAAATTGATGCGGTCTTCCCTGGCGCCCTGCTGCACGCCGGCGGTGCGCAGGTTTTCGAGGATCACCTGGACGAAATCGACCTCCTGGGCGAGCTTGCTCTTGCGCTTTTTCTGCTGCGGCGTCGGCTCGTCCAGCAATTCCTGGTCGTCCATGGCGACGACGCGGTGGGGCGACAGGCTCTCCACAGTAAAGGGGCCGGCGACCCGGATGCGGGATTTATCCTCATAGGGACGATCATAGAGATATTCGACATCGGCCTTTTGCGCGATGGAGGCGTCGATCTCTTTCTGGCGGGCGATGCGCGCGTCCCACCATTTTTCGAGCAGCGCCTTGGCGCCGTCCGGCATGCCGTCATCGGCCTCGCGGGGGATTTCCCATTCCTCCCATTGCTGGCCGAGAGTGGCGTTCAGCTTCTCGCGCAGCGGCTCCAGCACCTCCTGCCACTTGTCCCAGATCACGTCGATCTCGGCATTGTTGGCGATGGATTTCAGGGTGATGTGGGGCGCGCGCTCATAGACGAAGCCCTGGCGGATGTCGCTTGTCGCCCTGTCGCCGGACGGCACCTTGCCGGTCAGCTCGCCTTCCTTGTGCTTGCCTTCGGTGCTGTCGGCGAGCAAATAATAGGGATATTTGGCGCTCATCAGCCGCGTGCGAGCGAGGGCGAGGGCCACGCGGGAGGTGTCGATGGTGATCCAGCGCCGACCCCATTGCTCCGCGACCGTCGCCGTGGTGCCGGAGCCGCAGGTCGGGTCGAGCACGAGGTCGCCGGGGTCGGTGGCCATGAGGATGCAGCGTTTTACTACTTCCGCATTTGTCTGAACGACGTAGACTTTGTCCATACCACTTCCAGAAGCAGTATCAGCCCAGAAATTGTTTATTGGATTTACTGGAAAGTCTTCGAGGAACCGAACATAGGCGAGGCTTGAGCCGCTCTCTTGCAGCCGTTCTGCCTTTTTAAGCCTATGCATTCCGTCGAAATTTGACTTCCAACTAGCACCACGTTTGGGCGGTACCGACTTTCCTTGAAAATCAATATCGAAAACACAACTCCGTGTTAGGCCGGCAGCAAGCGCGATTTGCTGGCGAAAGATAGAAGCCCCTTCCGGGATTGATTTCACACCGGCACGTTCTTGCTTCGTCATTCTACGGCTGGAAAGATCTGCCAACCTAACGCTTGAATATGCACTATCTCCGAATTCCGGTTTCAAATCAAAAAGCCGCCTCAATTTAGTGCTTTGAGAATCTTTGCAATACCACAGTATGTAATCTGTGACTCCCGAAACGGCCGATTTGGAAAGGCCTGCAGTCTTTTTAAATACAATTTCTAAAACAAAGCACTCCTCTCCAAAAACTTCGTCCATTACCGCACGAACGCGGTGCACGTTCTCATCGCCTATCTGTACAAAGATCGATCCCGACTCCGTCAGCAGATCGCGCATCACCGTCATCCGGTCGCGCAGATAGGTGAGATAAGAATGGATGCCATCCTTCCAGGTATCGCGGAAAGCCTTTACCTGTTCTGGCTCTCTTGTAAGGCTTTCAGATTTTCCATCCGTCACAGTTCTGGAGCGTGTAGACACTTGCCAATTGGAGCTAAACCGGATCCCATAGGGCGGGTCGAAATAGATGCATTGCACCTTGCCGCGTAGCTGTTCACGCTCGGCCAGCGAGGCCATCACCTGCAGGCTGTCGCCGAGGATCATCCGGTTCGACCAGTGCTGGTCATGCTCGTAGAACTCGGTACGCGCCTCCGGATCGATGCCGTTGAAATCGGCGAACAGGTCCGGCGCGTCGTCTTCCTCTTTTGCCTTTGAGCGGCGGACCAGATCGTCGATCAGCGCCTTGGGGTGGATCTTTTCCTGCATATAGACCGGCGGCACATTGACGATCAGGTCGGACCAGTCCTGGGTGTCCTTGCCGCGCCAGACCAGCTGGGCGTCACCCAATTCCAGCTCGCCGGTCTCGGCCAGCTTCTGGCGCTGTTCCTCGGTGATCCTGATCTTCATGCCGTTCCAGACGATCTGCGGGTCGAGATCGCCATCGCGCTCGCGGTGCTCGCCCCTGGGCAGCGGCCGTGCGCGGGGATAGGCGACCGGTTTTGCCGGCGTCATCTCCTCCAGCTGCTCGTTGATCGATTGCAGCTCCGCCGTCGGAATGTTCTTGCGGGTCTCGTGCTCGTGGGAAAGCGTCTCGACCTTTTTCGGGGATTTGGATTTGCGCGCCATTGTCCGGTCTTCTTTTCTATGCGGGTTCTGTTTGCGTGACGTAGCCGTCGATCAGTTTGGCGAATTCCTGTTCCATCTCGAAGACGCCGCGGAATTCGGTGAAGGCCCAGCGGCCATAGCCACCATGATTGTTGACGCCGGGCACCCACAGCTTCTTCATGGTCTCGGCCTTTTGCACGGCCTTTTCATCGCGCAGGCCCTTGACCTCCATGATGATGTTGAGCGGATCGTCAGGGCCGTGACCATCATTGACCCGAACGATGAAGTCGGGGATATATTTGTGGGTCTCCGGCCCGTAGCGATAGGGTATCTCGAAGCCCAGCCCCTGGTTCTTGACGTAAGCCAGCACGCGCGGATGGTCCTCGGCGACGCGGGCAAGCTCGCCTTCCCAGGTGGAATCCTCGACCACATGGCTGACATGGCATTTGCGCGGATCGGTGGCAAAGCAGGTCTTCGAGGTGGTGAAATTGACGAAGCGGGTGTCGCCGCGCGGGTTGAAGGCATTGAGAATGACGGAGACGGAGGCCTCGCCGGCATTCTCCGGCTGGCAGGCCATGTAGATCTTCTCGGCGACCTCGTCGATGATGCCGGGCCAGGTCGCCATATGCGGCTCGGTACCGGCGCATTGCAGATAGCCGCCATCGAGCCATTCCAGCACGATGCGCTTGACCTGCGGGAACAGGTTCATGTTCAGCGCCTGCCCCTCCTTGGGGAATTTGGTCATCAGCAGGTGCTTGGCGATGCGATAGGCGATGGAGCTGGGGCGCTTGAACTCGTCGCGGTGATTGTCGGGCGAGAAGGTCTCCTGCTGGCCGACCACGCCGGACATGCGGGTGCGCGTCGGGCCGACCCGTTCCGGCGTGAGGGGGTAGACGGAATCGTCGGTGAATTTCGCGGTGATGCGCTGGCCCGGCAGTTCGGTGCGATAGCCATCGACGCGCGGAAAGGAGATCGCCAGCTTTTCGCGGTCCTTGACGGCGCGCACCCGGGTGACGGGTTTCGGCGCAGACGGCAACGCGATGGTCGGCTTGGCGGTGAAGTCGAAGGGGATGCCCATAATGTCGGCATATTCGACATCGAACAGGCCGTGCTCGTTCAGCTCATAGGATTTGCGGCGCAGGCCGCGGCCGACGACCTGCTCGCACAATAGCTGGGTGCCGAAGGCGCGCACGCCGAGAATATGGGTGACGGTATTGGCGTCCCAGCCTTCCGTCAGCATGGAAACGGAAATGACGCAGCGGATCGAGCCGCCGAGCTTGCCCTTCTCGCCGACAGTGTTCATGACCTCCCGCAAGAGCTGTTCGTCGGAGATTTTCTTGGCCGCCTCTGCGCCTTCGCGCTCGCCGACTTCCTTGCGGAACTGCTCGATCTCCGGCGCCATGGCGTCCTTGAAGGTCTTGTCGATGGCGCCTTCGCCGCTCTCGAACTGGGCGCTGTCGATGATCAGCGTGTTGGGCTTGGGATGGCGGTTTCTGTGTTCATCATAATTACTGAACATCTTCAACTGGCCCGGCACAACCGTTGCCGGGGCCTCATCCGTTTCAGGCACTTCGTAGCCAGCGATCCAGTCATGGATGAGCCGCGAGGTGGAGGTGTTGTTGCACACCACGATGAAAACCGGCGGCACTTCGTGGCCGGCCGCTTCCCACTGGTCGTTCACTTTCACATAATGGGAGTACATGCTCTCCATGGCGGTGATCAGCGGGGTGATCTTGTTGAGGTCGGCCGGGTTGTAGCCACCGCTCTTGCCAACGCCCTTCTTGGGCAGCTTCTTGCCGATATGCTCCCAGAGATTGCGGTAGACCGGCTTGCCATCGACGGTGGGCATGTTGTCCAGCACCGGCACGCGCGGCAGCTTGACGATGCCGCATTCTATGGCGTCCATCAGCGAGAAGTCGGAGACCGTCCAGGGGAACAGCGTGCCTTCCGGATAGCCTGAGCCGGACAGGAAGAAAGGCGTGGCGGAAAGGTCGTACACACCGCGCACGCCGAGCTTGCGCTTGACGGCCTCGATGCCGGAAATCCAGAGGTGAGCGGCCTTGTTGTTTTCTTGGGCGGTCTTCTTGTCATCGCCTTTCAGGTCATCTTCGTCGGTGGAATCCTCGCGCCGGCGATAGCAGTGATGCGCCTCGTCATTGATGACCATGATGCCGCGCTTGCCCATCAGGTCGCCGACGGCCCGGCGCAGCATTTTACCTTCGGTTTCCAGCGTGTCGATCTTCTCTTCGCGTCGGCCCTCGATCGCCCCGCGCGTGCCCTTGGAGAGCTTTGTTTTCTCGCGGCGCTGGAAGGCATGGTAATTGGTGATGACGATCTTCGCCTGGCCCATATCCGGAAGCAGATCCATCGGCAGCAGCTCGCGGGTCTTGTAATAGCTGTCCGGGTCATTGGGCTGCAGCACCCGCAGGCGGTCGCAGATGGTGATACCGGGCGTGATGATCAGGAAGGAGTCCGTATAGGTGCGGGAGCTTTTCGAGCGCACGGCATTGACCGTCTGCCAGGCCATCAGCATCGCCATGACGGTGGTCTTGCCGGCGCCGGTCGCCATCTTCATGGCGATCCGCATCAGCTCCGGGTTGGCTTCCTCATTGCCGCCCTTGATGTGGTCCCAGATATGGGCATAGCGTTTCTGGGTGCGGGCGACCTCCGTCAGCCAGATCACTGTCTCGACAGCCTCTCGCTGACAGAAGAACGGGCGAATCGAGGCGAACTTGTGCTCGCGCCAGTGGCGCAGCAGCTTGGCGGTAGCAGGCGTTACGCCCCACTGATCGGAAGTCGGCAGATTTCGCCAGGAGGTAACGTGCTGGCGGATCTCGTTGATGATCGGCGTCGGGTCGAGATTGCCCAACTTTTCCACCAGCATATCCTGCTGCTGGTCCGCACCGCGACCGCGCCGCGCCTTCGGAACCGGCGTGACATCAGCACATTTACGTCGGCTCTCAATGGGCGCTGTGTTTCGTGGCTGCCCGCTCTCATCCAGATCGTGGTGCCGGGTTGGCTCCTCATATGGATTATTCAGGATGGGATGTTTGAAAAAGTCGTAATCGTCCATTCCCCGCCACCTTTGGTAGAGCCGTACCATTCCTGAATTTGAAGGCCGGTTCAAGCAGCAGTCGTCTCCAAGTGCATCACTGGAGGGAAGATCGACTTTGCGACCGAGGGCTCGCAACTGAACGAGTAAGCTCACACCGAGAAAAATACTGCTAAACTCATTGAGTCCGTTCTCCCAAAGCCTTCAAAAGCAATTTCGTTGGGACTCCCGTTAAATCATGCTCTCTACTCGCCATGCCTTTGATCAACTCGGCTTGGCGGTGGGGGTGAACTTTTCCGTAATTTGTGAGTGTGGTGAGTACATCGTCGTGACCCAGATTTTGTGACCAGGATGCGACGTCCTCGGGTGTTTGGCAGAAGTCACTGGCAAGGAGGGTTAGTGCATCCCTGAAGCGGTGGGGCGTGAAATACCGAATCTTGGCATTCTCATAAATGCGGCGCACCGCATCACGTACCGGTTGAGAATTGCGCCACGCGCGCTTGCTGATCCCCACCGCGCCAAATGCACGCTTGCCCTTGCGCACCGTTTCCGTTGCTGGGAAAATCGGATCGCTAACACCGAATCCATGTTCGTTACGCAACTCTTCAATCCAACCCGCGACGATTTGCTCGGCCTCCCCGCCCACCGGAAAAAACCACGTCGGAAATGTCTTTCGAAATTTCGTATTCGCTTCTGCGCCAAGCTGGTGCAACACGCGTTCTTTCAGGTCCACGTGAGACAAGTTGAAAGACACCACCGCCGCATCCCTCGCCCCCGTCAGCCAGAGAAAAGCAAACAAGGCCCGGTCCCGGCGTTGCACCACCGTTTCATGCGGCGCAGCGGCCAGCGCCTCTTCAATTTCATCGGCGGTAGGCACGTCTTTCAATTTGCCGGCCTTCGCCGCGCGCTCTTCATTTGCCGTCAAATTGAAATAGGCCAAATCCGAATGCCGGATCGCAGATTTGTATCCCGGCTGACTGGCGAGCCACGCGAAGAAGCCCCGGCAATCTGCAAGAATGGAAGAGCGGTTTGATGTAGATAGGGGTTTGCCGGTTTTGGGTGAAATCATGGTGGCCTTAAACGCGCATATCTGATCAGGGTGTAACTTTTTGAATGATCTGTATCCGCTATGCTGTTCGAAGCGGTGAACGGATGCAATGGCGCGTTCTGACGTATGCTGGCTTTTGCCGCACGCCTCCCTTAGCCAGACCTCGTAAGTGTGCTTCATGCGCTCATTTTCCGGGTTGAACTTTTGGCTCTTCATGGGGCGCTCCTAATGCACAATTCACGGGGGGAACTAAACATCCAGTTAGTGTTGATGATCGTCGCGCGTCTTGAACGATCAGATGAAGACAAATTTCGGAAATTTGGGCTTCAGAAACCCGCTTGTGCATCAATGTTGAACAAGTCGCACACAAGCCACGCATGACCGCTTCGCCGTGCCGGTTTTCGACTATCTCCGCCTCATTGAAAGCCGGACGTACAGGCTCTTGGCAAGCGAAACAGAACAATTCATCTACCGCACACGGTTTCTTTCTGGCTTTGATTTGTTCGATCAGCCACGGCTTGGCGAGCCGCCCTGGTATGAGCGTGGGCTTGCCAGCGATGGCAGGCATTCCGCGTTTGATCCAGTTGCGCACCGTGCCGCGACAGGTGCCGGTTGCCAACGCAAATTCGGCAAGTTTATAGGTACGGTGGAGGTGTACGCGCCGTGCACGCTGGGCACTCAACCGCATGACCTATACTCCTGAGCGTATCAGGGCGTGGATGTCTTCAGCGCGCCATACCGTCGTGCTCGGGCCGAGCTTCAATGGCTTGGGAAAGCGGCCATCTTTCACCCCTTGCCACCAGGTCGATTTGGAAACCGGGATCGGTCCGGCTGGGGCAAGGATGGAAGACAGGCGTAAGAGCCCGGTTTTTGGGAATTCAGTATCTGACATGGTTCGACTCCATTCAATTTCGAATGAAGTAGGCTTACGAAGTGTAATCATGCCTGTGGCCGAATGCGGGTTTGCGAGCACTTGATGAAACCGGATTCGGTTTCCGAATTAGTCCGCCTTTGGGGGAATGTCCTGGTTTTCCTTCATGTGTGCGATTGCCTGCGCCAGCCACTTGCGAACAGTGTCATCTGAAATGCGCAATCCGATTAGCGCAGCATCACTAACAATTTCGGAGACGGCACTCTTGCTCTTGTTGTTTTCATCATGGCCATAGCCGCGCTTGGCCATAGCAGCGATAATGGTCAGGAGTGAGTTGCGTTCCGTGGTAGTCAGGTCACTACGAGCTTGAGATGTTTCAGACTTTTCAATTCCTTCGCGCACTGCTTCCCGTTTTGCATAACATCTTTGGACCTCTTTTATTAGGTACTCGGGGACGCGCAATCCAGCCAATTTAGCTGCCTCGAAAATTTTCTGGGGGCGGTAAGTCGAAGACATTGGGTTACTTTTGCGTTTGACTGTTTCAATTTCTTCACGCAATAGCGCTACTCGAACCAAGTCAAATGCTGTGGTTCCCCTACTGTATTTCCCGGTATAATCGGTCAATTCGTCGGGGTTCATCCCACATATTAGGGCTATGGCTTCCCGCATAGTCCAATGGGGCATCCTCGCATAACGCTTCACATATATCGGTATATTCTCTGAGCTTTTTTCCTGGTTCATTTAGACAGAGTACCGTGACTCGCCTGAGCGATTTCAAGGGGCCGTTTTCACCACCAAGCAGGACAGTGTGGGGGTTTCGTTAAATGGCGCAATCATTAAGGCTTAACAATATCAATACTTTATGAACCTAATTGGATGCCGCCTGTGCTAAAACTTGTGCAGAAATGAGCTTTCCCGTCATCAATTCTAAGACGCCCTGTCACCAATTCTGTGCCGAAATGGGGGTTTTTTGCTCCCTTCACGTCATCATTTCTATGACATCCTTATCCTACCATACGGAGTGCACCAATAACCTAGATTGATTTAGTAACCTCAAACGCCCTGAGTTGAGAATAGGCATTCCCCATGCTTCATTTGAAGTGGCAGACAGTGGTGGTGACGCCCTCATTTGGACATTTGGAACGCCATGCCAAAAACACGTTCACCGGACAATAGTGGTACTCTATAGCACCCTCATTTAGGCAGTTTAGTACCGGGGCTGGAAGACTGTCGTCTTTGAATGCTATCTTTTGAGGTGCCTATGACTTCACCTTAATGACTTCACCTTGATGACTTCACCTGAATGACTTCACCTTGCTGAGTTCACCTCGTATCGTCACCTCGTATCTTCACCTCTATGACTTCGATTTTACTGTTCGTCATGCTTCGGAATCACGAGGTCAGGTCGCCCGGGGACATTTTTCGAATGCAGCCGGTAACGGAAGCCGCGCGCATGAAGTGCCCGCCGAAGCACCAGTTCGGGCTTGGTGTCCTTCCCCTTGATCCCGGCCATCATCCGGGAGAGGGTCTGTTTGTCTACGATATCGGTCACGTGCACCCTAGTCTTCGATCTGGAACCTGGTATACACCGACGGAATGAATTTCGTCAGGAGCCTGATTTGTCAGCCACTTTCGGCATTGTCGATCTGTTCGCCGGTCCAGGCGGACTTGGCGAGGGCTTTGCTTCTCTCGTCGAGGACGGACATGCGCCGTTCCGGATCGGCATCTCGGTCGAGAAGGAGGCATCAGCCCATCGCACCCTTACGCTGCGCGCGTTCCTTCGTGAATACCGGGCTCTTCACGGCACCTTGCCCGACCAGTTCATCGATTACCATGCGGGGCTTGTCCCCGAGCCTGATTGGTCAGCAGTCGACGCCGAAGCGTGGCAGCTTGCCATTGATGAGGCTCGTGCACTCGAACTCGGCACTGAGGCTGCTGCGACGGCGATTGACGGTGCCATCGCACAGCTGCGCAAAAACTATGACGATACGATTCTGATCGGCGGACCGCCCTGTCAGGCTTATTCCCTGGTCGGGCGCGCCCGGGCAAAGGGCAAGATCGGCTATGTGCCTGAAGAAGATGAGCGGCACTACCTGTTCCGAGAGTATATTCGCGTGCTCGACAGGCTTCGTCCCGCCGCTTTTGTGATGGAAAACGTCAAGGGCATGCTGTCCTCGACTATCGAAAGCCGACTTGTCTTCGAGATGCTGATGGAGGACCTGTCCTCGCTTGGTACGGGCCAAGGTAATCACTACGATCTGCTGGCAGTCCGCGTGGAAGATGGAAAAGCCAGCCTACAAGAGGCAGCGCGACCGTCAGATTTCATCGTGCGGGCCGAGCAGTTCGGGGTCCCGCAACGGCGCCACAGGGTGATCATCGTCGGAGTTCGGTCCGACCTTTCGGGCAAGGCTGCGCGCGCCGAGATTGCCGTCTCGGGTCTGACGCGAACGGTCAGTGACGTGATCGGGACTATGCCCGAGCTACGCAGCGGGATAAGTCGTGGTCGAGACGATTCATCCGCTTGGCGAGACGAGGTCGTCGAAGCGGCGAAACTCTTGGCGAGCATCCACAAGGGCAATGAGGACGGCCCGCTTTGGGAGGCGTTCTCATCCGTTGCCAAGCGCTTGAAGTCGGGCGCGCCGAGCCGTCGGACGGCGCCATGCCTGCCGGATGGCTATGGCACCTCGAACGATGAAATGCTGCGGTGGCTCGAGCGGCCAGAACTGCGGGCTATTTCCCAGCACGAGACGCGCGGGCACATGGCCTCAGATCTGGGACGGTATCTGTTCGCCGCTGTCTTCGGGGCAGTGCGCGGCTATAGCCCTAAAGCCGCCGATTTTCCGCTTATGCTCAGCCCGGATCACCGGAACTGGCACAGCGGAGTCTTCAGTGATCGATTTCGAGTCCAGCTGGCCGACGCGGCCGCGACTACGGTAACGAGCCATATCTCCAAGGATGGACATTACTTCATACATCCCGATCCGATGCAGTGCCGCAGCCTGACTGTGCGCGAGGCCGCTCGGCTGCAAAGCTTCCCCGACGACTACCTGTTCCTGGGCAACAGGACCCAGCAGTATGTCCAAGTCGGAAACGCGGTGCCGCCGTTTCTAGCAAGGCAGATCGCCGGACTCCTCTCGAGCGCTCTGAACTGATCCGTGTGACCTGTCAACGAGTGTGCTCAGGTGTCCTGCAACCCTTCCGATAGCCACTTGGTTTCGCCTTGGGATGACACCACGCACAAATAGGCCCGCGCTCGCGAGAACGCGACATATGCCAGCTCGCGGCCGTCCATTTCGTCGCCGCTGACAATCAGGATTATTGCCGGTCGTTCGAGACCCTTGAACCGTCGCACGGTATCCACCACCACGTCTTCGAGCGCCATGGTTTCGGCATCTGTCAGAGGAATGCTTGTTCCGCCACTTCTCTCGAGGAAGCCCGTCCGGGCGGCTGGCCCATTGACAAGCACAGCAATGTCACCAGGGGCGACTTCCTCTTTGAATACGAGCCGTCGAAGCTCCTTGTATGCGGCTTCGAGTTTTGCATCGGGATTCTCGGCATTAATCCACGAGACCTCGAGGCCATCGGGCCCGTCCGCGATTATCTCGGGGCCGGAATAATGCACCGAAGCGGCACTGTGGATGTTCTTAGTGTTGCGGAGGTTTCGGGAAAGCCGAACCGGAACGACGCTCAGATCATGAACGCCATTCTCCGCGCGCTCGTAGACCCTCTGGTTGCTGTCCATGAAGACGCGGAGGTGTCCACCGTGGCTCAGGCAGGCATCGATTGCGATCCACCAATCGGTACTGAAGTCCTGGCCTTCATCGACAATGATAGTGTCCCACTTGAGTGCCGGCTGAACTTCCATCGCGCGGTAGAGCGCGTTTGGCAGCGCACTTTCATAGAGTTCCCGTTCACTGATGTTCGAAGGTGGCGGGACACCAGCCTTGCGAGAGATGTGCCCGCAAAGTGCGTGAAATCCGGCGACCGTGAGGTTTTTAATATCTTTTAGCTTTCGTTCGAGGTTCGTCGCCAGCGGGCGGCTGTGACAGGTCAGAAGGGTCTTCCGTCCAGCCGCAGCGGATTTTAGTGCTTCCTCGATCGCCACCACAGTCTTGCCGGTCCCTGCGCCACCTCGGATAAGAGCGCGAGGGATCTCAGAAATTGTCTCAAGTATCTGATATTGTGAGGGCTCAAGTGCCTGAAAGTCTTCAGCGGCCTCTGACAAAGCCGCCCCAATTACAAAGCTCAATTTGAAAGGCTTCGCCAACAGCTCCTCCAGTGCTGCCATGCCATCTTTTCCCAAGTCTTCGCAGTTTTGTGGCCGCTGCCCCTCATTCATCCGGCGAGAAATCCACCCGCGCAAATCGGTGTAGAACTCCCCTTGGCAACAGAACAGTTTGCGAGGGCGATCTGGCCCAAGATCTCCCTTGATCCTTTCGGAATGAGGAAAAATTACTCCTTGTGCTTCGTGAATGAAGCGCGGATTCCATCGACGTGAATTTTTTAGGCGTTTCCTTATCTCATGTTTTGCGGACCTTGCTTGCGCAACTGGATCTTTGATCTTGTGTGGAAAATTCCCTCGGTCCACAGAAATCCATTGATCTCTTTCTGGATCAAACTCTATGCCGCCACCCTTTACCTCAATCGCCAGAATTCCGTGTGTCGGGTGCGCGATTAGGAAATCGCATTCGCCATCAATTTCGTTGCCAAGCCGATCAAGTCCGACCCAAGGGCGCGTATAAAAAACCGAAAAGCTATCATCGAGAGCCTTTGCAAGCTGGTTATATACCCGCACCTCAGCGCTGCGGCGCGAATCTTCCAAAATGGATCGTGGGATAGTTCTGGGCCAAAGTATCGCCATTACGCCCTCGCGACCAAATCTTCAAAGAACCCAAGCCCCGAGCGCGTCCCATCGCCGGTCAGGAGCGCGCGATCGAGAAAGCTGTTGAACGTTTCGCATGACGTCTCGGGCGCAAGGCAGCATGCGTGGCATACCGAATGCGAGTAGCTGTTTTCCGCACCCATCATGTCCGTGATGCAGAGCGGATCGGAGGAGCACCACTCGATCGCGTCGATCGCACGTTGCAGAATGCCCTCAATGCGCCCCGTCTTTCCCTGACGTTCGAGCCCGCCGAGCGTCCCGTCCGAGTCCGGTGTTGCGGTATAGATAAGAAGCCCGGCCATCTGCTCATCGCCGGTCCCGGCATAGATCCTTTCCTGAAGGGATGCAGAGGAATAACCGCACTCAAGCGTCAGTTGGCGCATGAGCACGTGCGCGAGGGTGTGGCAGAGCATGTAGCGCGGGGTGATCGCCTGCGGCGGCTTTGCGTCATCGCCATAGCGTTCCTTCCAGTCCGCCTGATGTCGAACCTCGCACTCGGAGACGCGCGCAATGACATCAGGTCGGATCTCCCAAGTCGACAGCCGTTCCTCGTTTAGTGCAAGGAAGATGCCTTCACCTCGAACCTCGATCGCCGGTAGCCATTCAAGCGGAGCCTTCGAGAGCCTTGCCACCTCGGGCGAATCCGGATCGCCGGGCGGATTGATCCGGGTGAATCCCTTTATGGCGCGAACTTCGCGAAGTCGGACAGCGCGCACCACTCGGAAGATCCATGGAGCTATCTCCGGGGAGACGATTTCTCGTCGGGTTTCGAAGTCGATGTCGGGGGTCCGACTGCGACCAGGCTCGGTGACGAACTGCCGATATTCTGCCGGACGCAGATCGTCGGTTCGCAGCTGCCCGTATGACGTGAGGCGGGCCCGGATCGCCTCTGCCAGTTCTGCGGGTGACATCTCCAACTCCTTCAGGATGCTCTCCAGGTCACCCTTCGCCAAGAAGCCGATGTACTCTTCCAGCTTCGACAGGTCGTCGAGATTCGTAAGGGAACTCCACCAATCGCCTAAGACTTCCTGAAGACGGTCGGACCAGGGCGGTATGCTGAGAGCTGAATCCGTAACCGAAAAGTAAAGGTTGGACGCACCTCGCTGGACTGCGTACTGCTCCTTGCCACAAGTTTCATCGCCATCGGCAAGCCATGGTCGATGCCCCCGACATTTCGGCCCGCGTTCCCAGGTCTTCTTCGAGAAAACGCCGTCCATAGACCTGCGCGCGCCGCACTTCGGGCAGCTGAGTATGAGGCCGGCGAGGCCGGGTTTTTCGGACCGCAGGATCAGACCGGGATGACGCTCTGGGTTTTCGCGCTTCGAAACCGCGCAATCCGGCCTGTGCCCCACCCACCAGTCCCAAGGGAACTCGTCTACGTGGCCATGCTTGCAGGCCATCACGAAGCGGACTGGGATGACGAAAACCTTGCTGTCACCATGGGATCTTTCCGTGCACGTCGGGCAGTAGCGGTAGGCCTTGCCCGGATCGCTCTTCCATCGCCGTTCCGGCTTGATGATATCGCAGCTGGGGCACTGTAGCCATTTTGGAAAACGCACAGCGACGAGACGCCTGGTATCCGGATCGTCATCCTTCCCCCGTTCGAGGGTCACAGGGGGCGTCCTGAATCCCTTCACGCCAAGTTTCTTTTGCAGGCGTGTCTCACGAATGACCTGCGGGTGGGCCAGACCAGCCGGAGGGAAGGAGCGGTCCCATTCCTCGAGTCCCGCTGCTATCGCCGAAACGGCTCCTCCACCTGCCCTGAAATCCACCACCGAGCCGGGACCAAATGTCGAAACGACTGCGCTTCGCCGCAGATCCTGAAGGTCATTCTTCATGTGTATCATCCTTTGCCCTGAGGACAGGGGCCATCCTGAAGGGGGTTCCTGCCTCGACGGTCCGCATGGAGTTGAGGGTTGGCCAAGCAGCGCCGGTATCGCGGCCGGCAGCCCGGCGAGCGGCTGCGCGCTCGGCGCTCTGGAGAAGGGATTTCCCCCCCTTGTAGTCGCTCCAGTAGACAGTGGGGGACCTTGCTCGCCATGTGTCGAGACGGCGTTCAAGTTCTTCCCTCACGGCAGTCTCTTCTGGATCGATCCGCTTCGCCCGGTCGACGATCAGGTCGATGAGGCCCATCGCGAGGTCTTCTGCGTCATCGTCCATGCGGGGAGAGTCGAGCATGTCAGGAACAAGGTGGCGAACCGCAGCAACCAGCGCCGCGTGCAGCGCCCTGTCGCGAGCCCGTGATGCAAAGGGAGTAACGCTGGTCGCCTCTACATCCCTGTATAGGGTGCGGTGCCAGCTACAGAACGTCTCGAAATGCGAACGGTCGCGCGCCTTGGCGTTGTTGAGGACCGCAACGACAAGTCCGCTAACGTCTCCCCGCCCGACACGGCTGGTCGACTGGATGTACTCGGCGATGGTCTTGGGTTGCCCGTTGACCAGCATCAGTCCCAACCGGGAAATGTCCACGCCGACGCTGACCATGTTTGTCGCAAGAACTGCGTCGACAGCGCCCGGAAGCCCGACCTTGATGTCGAGAAGGTCGAGCATCCCGCGGATTTCTTCCTGCGTTCTCCGGGATGTCAATTCCTCGACGTTGCTGAGAGGTCTTCTCTCTTCGGAGCGAGCGTCAGCATTTAGCGCGATACTGTCGGTGACGTCGTCCTGCATGAGGACGAGCGCACCGCCGAGCTCGCGAAGCGAGTTGAAGTACCCGACGAGCGTCCAGTAGGCGTCCCGGCGAACATCGTCGCTGAATGCCGCATAGGCCGTCTGCAGAAGGGAACCCGCGACGGCCTGCAGGGTGAACTTTGCCGATCGACCGGCCGTTGTAACGCCGAGATAGCGTCTCCCGACGGCCTTCGGCCGCCGGTCGCGAACCGCGAAACCGGAATCGTCGTGATCGATCGCTGGCGGCGGGAACTGGAATGCTTCGCGATCGAAAAGGGCCAACACCTGCTCCGACGCTCTGCGGATCGTCGCGGTCGATCCGATGACCTTCGCCCGATGTCCGCGCGCGGCGAACATCAAGTCAAAAGCCGCCTCATACGCTCCAGCGATCGTCCCCAGAGGGCCGGAGATCAGGTGTAGCTCGTCCTGGATTATGAGATCAGGCGGCGAGCCATCCGAAACCCCAAGCAGGTCATTGGTTCGCTTTTCTCGGACTATCTGAGCGAACTTGTCGGCCGTTCCGATGAGCAACGTCGGCCGGTTGTCGTAGACATCTTCGTCAACAGTGAAGACAGGCAGGACCCCGTTCATCTTGCACGTGTTTTTCGTGCATTCGGCATCAACGGGTGAGGTGGCGCTCGCCATTGACCATGTCAGTTTCTCACTGCAGGCCGGACAGCGCGCGAGCTGTTTTGGCGAAGCCACCTCCGAAGACCCTCGAAGAGAAGCGAATGCATCGGTGCGCTTGTTAGGAGTAGCATCCCCTCCAACCCACAGGCCGATCGAGAAAGGTTCGTCACCTTGAAGCGGCAGGCCGTCTGGCGCCGACACTCGGCCGGAGCGTATCGCCTCCAAGGCGACGATCATCGCGGCAGAGCGTGCAAACTGCTGGGTCGTGAGTAGGCGCAGCGTATAGCGCATGAGGGCACAGACACCGCTGTGGTCACTCGGATCATCCGAGAGCCGACGATACACGGCAATGCACGCGACCAGCGCGAGGTATGCCTCGGTCTTGCCGCCGCCGGTGGGAAACCAGAGGAGATCCATGACGCCCCGGTGCATGTGATCACGGATGACCGAGGATGGCGCACTGAGGAGCAGGAATCCCAGCTGGAACGGACGCCAGCGCAAAGGGCCGTGGTGGCTCTTGGAGCTGTCCCAAGAATGCTGCAGATGCATGGCAAGGTTTGCCAGCTGGAAGGCTCGCCGAAGGCGCGGATTGACGCCTAGTTGGTCGACTGATGCCCGCATACGCCCAAGCGCTTCATCGCATTGGGCGAGATGCGCGTCAGCCACAGACTTCAGTTGTGGGCTCACGTCCGACGCGTCGTCCAAGCGCTTCCGCTGCAACCGTACCCAGCGGTCGTAGGCGTCGCAGAAGGTCTGCAGCCCTTGTTGAAGGGCCGCTGTATCGGCATAGGCCAGTGCCTCGGCCGAGAGCGGATCCAATTCACCGCTTTCGTTCCCAAGCTCGGAAAAGAAGGCGTGACCATTCGGATCGACGCCTTCCACTATTGCTGAAGGGAGCCACGTCGTCCCGACCCATCGTGCAGTGGGGCGCGTTCCGGCTGCATAGTCCGGCGATTCCCAATCCGCGGAGCAGACATGCCCGACAGCGAACTCCGCTACGTTCCTGTATAGCAGAGCCCCGCTTTCCTCGTCACTGACTGAAGCGGCCCCATCGGTCCTCCCTTGATGCCTCGACGCCGCGCGTCGAGGGGGCTTAGGCACCAGCAGGGTTCCTTCACAAGGTTCGATGCGAAGCGCCGTCTGGAAAAGCGACGCGGCCTCGATCTCGTTTCGACCCTGCTCTGGAACTATCGAATTCACGAGCGAAAGAGTGACCAGAACGGACCCGCCGGCATTGATGCATCGCACACTGAGTGAGACGTTGGGCAGCCCTTCACCGTGTTCGGCAAGCGCAATTCCGCGCGTCGGGCCGGGTTGGAGATCGAGGATTGGAATATCAACCATATGCGGCTGGCGAACCCAGATATCGACGTCGTCGCGCTTTTCGATCCGGTACGTGGCGAAGCTGCAGGTGACCCGCACTTGCGCTATGTCACTCGAAGCAACAACGCTGAACGATACGCCCGCAACAGAGGGCTTCTGGATAGATCCGGTTCTGACTGCATCGTTCTCGCCGTCGCTATCTTCTCCTGAGCCTGAGCCTGCGCCTGCGGTTCCGAGGCGATCATCATCCTCCCCCAACATCGCCGTACGCTGAGGCCAGAGGATGCCGGTGAGATAGACATCTGACGGACGCGAGGTGAGTTCCTCGTTCTCTGCACGCGGCCCGACCAAGTCCTCGGCGAGCCGATACGTGACAACATCCCTGTCCTGTGATTTGTCCTGCATGAGCATTAACTCCGGTCAGTTTTATAAAATGGGAATGCTGCGATTCTAGGTGTCAGCAAAAATCCGGACGACGCCCAAGGTTCGTGCAATGCTTCATTCTTACTATCTTCTGGTGCCAGCACAATTGATGAACAACCCTGCGCTTTAACATTTTCTATTCGGTCAGGCATTCTGTAGGTCATGCTGCTAGAATTAGACGCTATCTCTCTAATATCACTCGAGAAGCAAGCTGACATGTTGCCAACATATGTCCCAGCTTCGCTCGAGAAAATACCATACCGCGACTCGCTGTCCGGGTGCGTCTGTAGTTGATACGCAGTGACAGAGTTTGCGGCAGCTGCGAGGAAATCTTGCGCGGCTAAGGCGTCAGCGGATTTAAACTCTGCTATACCAATAAGACCTTTCGGCTCGACGTCACCGCTCCGTCCGATTTCTACAGACACCTGTTGTTCTCGAGAATTTCGATTGGAACAGTAGACGCGTCCAGAATCGAGTTTTTCGCTCCAAAGGGACTTGCTCGGCGCAACGTAAAGCTCGTTGCGCGCGCGCGTAGCGCCGACAAATAGGACGCGAGCTTCTTCCACGACACCCTCGACAGACCGCGACTTGCGGGCCTCGGGCATCATCAGGATCACCACATACGCCTCACGTCCCTTGCTCGCATGGATTGTGCTCAGCGTGAAACCTTCCAACCCAAACTCAGATCTGGCCACCTCGATTGGAGGGCGGGCACCCGCCAGGCGTCGCCTCAATTGCAGCATATCCACCACCCCATCATGACGACCTGCCAATTTCAGGAGCGACAACCATGCGGCGCGCGACTCATCTAGGGTGCCAACATGACTGCTAACTTTGATAGACCAAAGCTCACGGAATTTCTTCTCGGAAATGAAGGCCTCTAAGTAATGCGAAAAGCAGAGCGAAAGCCATGCTGGCAACCCTGCATCATATTCGGAAAGGCGAAGACCGTGAGCATCTGACTGATCTTGGGAAAAGTCGAGAACATCTGCCCGATTTCGAAATAGAACGAGAAGGTCTTGCGGTGAATCTGCGGGGTGTTTCTTTATGAATTTTTCAAAATCACCGACTGAAAGCCTTTCAATTGCATTCGCCACCCAATCACGAAGCTCTAGAACCTGGTGCTCCGACTCCATCAACTCGGTGCGCAAGTCCGAATAGATCGTCCTGAGTTGAGGCGAAGATGTGCGATGAACTTGCCGGAAAGGCAGGCCGGAAAAATATCCAAGATTTTTGGCGCGAACCCTCTCTAGCAACGATCCGTCATTCAAATGATTGCCGCGCTTCGAATTGCGCTTTGAGAAACCATAGATCGCTTGAGCCTCATCAGCAAAAATCGTTACTCCACAATCAGTTGGCAGTTGCCTAATCATTGCTTCGATCAGTTCCGCTCGGCGACCAACAATGTCCTGAGCTTCATCAATTACGACATGCTCAATTTGGGAATACTCATCAGCCACATCTTCGTCGGACGTCAGCAATGCGATTACGCGCTCGATGTTATCATCGTAAGACCCTGTCAGACGGGCATTGGGATCGTGCCCAGATCGGACCGCCCACGCATGGGAGTCGATTGTTGCGTTGTGAATGGCATTGGATGCCTCTCCGACGTATGAGTGTAGGCGCGCACGTATTTCCGCTGCGGCTGCTCTGGTGAAGCTGATCATCAAGATTTTGCTGGGCTCGATGTCTTCTTCTGATATCAGGTGTGCGAGACGAGCACATGCGACAGCCGTCTTTCCCGTACCAGGTCCTGCTTCGACGATCAGCCGAGCATCACTGTCCGCAGTGATCACGCGCATCTGCTCGGCGTCCCAGCCCGTGAGCAAGTGGCGTGCTCCAACTACTGTGCCCGCGTTCGAAATTGGGTCCTGAACACTCGCTTCAGCCGTGTCACCAATGTGTCTACGGCACCCAGCGGCATCCTCGTTGGTTTTGTCCTGAATGATTGCTATCTCCGGCCAAAAAAGAAAAATGGTGGAAATGCCACAATTCTCGGTGCCAAGATGAAACCGGAGGAAGCCCAAGGCTCATTCAATGTCTCGAGTTCATTGTCGTCCGGGCTCATTACGATTGTTGCACAGCCCAGACCTCTCACATGGTTCACGTAGCTGGGCGGCTTGTGGCTTTTCTTCTGTTTTTTGTTCCCGAGTATCTCCCACAGGTCGTACGTGAGATTGCGCGAGAGGGCGCCAACACAGGGACCCTCGCTACCAGCCTTGATCCTGTAGCGCCAATCGAGGTCGGGATCGGCTTCCAATTTGTACGTGGTGACCACATCGGCGACCTTGGCCAGAAAAGCTTGACCCGCCGAGGCGTCGGCAAGGCTAAACTCACTCCGGCCGACGAGACTCCGCGCGGTGATGTCGCCATCACGACCGATCTCGACCATCGTCGACTTGCCGTTTCTCGACGAGCGATGAACTCGTCCCGATGGCAACGTCGATGCTCTGAAGGCGTTGCTCTCCCCGACTATGAGGGATGCGCGTGCACGCGTGGCACCGACAAAGAGCACGCGCGCCTCTTCTATCTCGTCCTCGATGCACTCGAACTCCGCGCCGTTCGGCAGCAGCAGAACGACGTTGCTCGACTCGCGACCCTTGCTCGCGTGAATCGTCCCAACGATAGGTCCGTGAAGACCGTACTCGGGGAGAGTCAACTCGACAGGGGGCCGGGTCTGGCCAAGGCGTCGCCTCAGCCTCTGCATGTCGACGGAGCCGTCCATACGTCCTGCAACGCGCATGAGGTGCCGCCAAGCTTCGCCCGGCCCGTACTGTGGCGCCGCCATGTTCTCGATGCGCTCCGCCCAGAGGTCGAGAAAGCGTCGCTCGGCGAGAAACGGGTCTAAGAAGTCTGCGAAACAGATCGCCAGCCATGCCGGAAGCGTTACCCCGAATCCTGACAGGCGCAACCGATGGGGAAGATCACAGAACTGCGACGCCATGAGGACTTCGGCCCGAGTTCGAAAGAGCAGAAGATCGTTGCTGGAGAAGTCAGCAACCTTCATCTCCGTCCACTTCAGCCCTTGCTGGTCGGCCAGTGCCCGGATTTTTTCAGCTGTCTCGACGTGCAATCCGTCACGGTGCTTCTGTTTGTCGAGGACATCACTCCGCAGTTCAGAGAAGATTTTGCGAAGCCCGGGGGAGGACGTTCGATATATTTCCGTCAGGACAAGTGTGGTGAAGCCTAGTGCCTTCACGCCCCGCAAACGGTCGAGCAGCGGCTTGCCGGGCTCTGAAACTCCCCCTTTTTGACGCCCGATAATGTCGTCGGAGAAGCCATAGATCGCCTGGGCCTCGTCGGCGAATATCGTGAATCCGCAGTCCGAAGGCAGCCGATCCACTAGCGCCTCGATCAGGTCCGCTCGCTGGCCGACGAGGTCCTGCGCCTCGTCAATGACAACGTGCTCGATCTGCGCCAGTTCGTCTGCCACGTCCTCATCAGCCTTCAACAGCTCGATGACGCGGGTAATGTTCTCGTCGTAGGATCCGGTCAGCCTCGCATTCGGGTCATGCCCAGAGTGGATGGACCACGCATGCGAGTCGATGGTCGCGATCCGAATGCCAAAGGATGCATCGCCGACGTAGGAATGCAGCCGTGCACGGATTTCCGCCACGGCTGTCCTGGTGAAGCTGATCATCCAGGTATTGCTGGGTTCGATATCTTCTTCGTTGATCAGGTAGGCGAGGCGCGCGCAGGCGACGGCTGTCTTTCCGGTTCCGGGACCCGCCTCAACGACAAGCCTGGCATCCGAATCCGCCTCGATCACCCTGCGCTGATCTGCATCCCAGCCTGCATCCGTGCTTGAGACATTATCCGCGAGTCCGAACCAATCATTTATGAAGGCGGCATTCACTTCGCTCGTTGACCACTCCAGGGTCACAGGATCAAACACGCCGCTCAATGTTAGCGCTCTGCGAAGCGCTGGAGTCATCGCACCATCGCCGGTCCATCGTCCCTTCGGAGAAAGAGCGGATGCCCCGGTCAAGACAGCCGAGCCTTCGAAGGAGTCGAGGAAATCGATCAGAGTCTCGGTCGCGGTCTCATCAACATCTGGTACCAGATATTCAGAACCCATGCCGCTCTCGATACGATGATCTCCTATGGCAACGACCTTGCCGTCAGGCAGCGCGATACGACGTACGGGCAAAGCCACGAGGACTGGCTCGCCAAGTGTCATTCCGAAACCGACGTCCTTGATCTCACACAGAACATCAATCACGCTTTCGACGAGTGCCGAGGCTTCCGAACGGTCTGGTCCCTCGATAAACTGCTGAATCCATTCCACCACTACAATCCGACTGACGCCACGGCGGGCGCTTACGACACGGCGCACCAGATCCGCAATCGCTCTTCTGGTGCGAGGTCCGGACCCCGATGGTATACGAAGGCCGGTGATCAAAGTGTGTTCGATGTTCACAGAATGCCTCGCAAAGTACCACAGGAAGACGATTGACGTTCAATTGCTTAGCAGTCAACCTTGCCACGGTTATATCGTGCCGTGAAATTCTTTATGGGACTAAAACTCGGCAACAGAGTGGCGAGTTCGGGAAATACAAATGTATATCGGCAATGCGCTAAAAGACAGACATGAGGCACTTGCCGATCATTTCGCAGACCTTGCCGATGCGCGAGGCCAGCTTCCTCTTTTTGCAATTGAGCATGGCCTTGACGAAGCCGCACTGGAAGGGCTGAGAACGGCAGTCTCTGGTCAGCTTGAAGCCGATCCCCAGCTACAAGGCGCTGCGTGGTCTTGGAGCTATCTGCCACTTCTCGTCATGGCCACTGAGGTGGGTTATCGGTACCGTGGAACGGGTACCGATTTCTGGCCGGTCTTGGCTCAGGAACTCGGCGTGGAAGCCGGGTCGGCGTTCCGTTCAGGATTGTCCCGCTTGTTTCATCTGGGACATCGGAGTTTTCGACTGGTAAGGCCGGGTGACAGTCCTTGGGAGCGTCATTTCCCGCATATCGCTTGGCCGATTGGCAACGCGCTAGTTCCGCTGGAGATACAGCCGCAGTTGACGGATGCCCTGAGACGATCCGTTAGAGCGGGGATCTCGGCGGAAAACATGGATGGCCTGCTTGAGTATCTCAAAATGCTGGCTGCCGGGCACGCCAGTCGTCGATTCGAGAACTGGTTGCAGCAGGAAGATATTGCTGCAGAGGTCATGCGGCGTCTTCTTGCGCCAGATGCAGAAGGCTGGCTTTCTCACGGTATCCTGCAGCGGATTGACAATGACATAAGGAAAGACCTCAGTTCACATCGCGCAATTTCGGAAGCGCGCAAGGCTGCAGCAAGAAGATCAGCTCGTGTTACCGCGATTGCGCCGTCTCAATTCGTAATCACGCTTGTTGACAGCGTGCCGAAGCAGCTTCTGGTCAGAGGGCCTGCGCTGCCGTCCCAATCACGTGATGAGGTGATCGCCGCGTTGCGTATTCAGGGAGACCGGATAAGGGCTTCAGGAAGCGATCAGACCATCGCGCTCCGTTCATTTCTCGCCGGTGGGGAAATCGGGCTAGGCAAGTTCACCGGAATGCCTACCGACCCTCTATCCCGTGGCGATGCAGCACATGTCGAGCAAGGTCCCGCTTATGAGGCGCTTGAGAGTTTGCAGCCCCGGCAATCGGCTTTCTTCCTCACCGAGCGGGGCGAACGGACTGCCCGCGCCATCTTTCCGGACGAAGCCCTTGCACCAAATGCCTCAATGCTCCAATTGCTGCGGATCGACCGCGATGGCACGCCAGAGTTTCGTTGGCTTGAGACATCTTCGGGAGCTGATGTCGAACTGCTGCGACGAAATGGCTTCAAGGTTTCCGATAAGGCACCGTCGCTACCACTTCTCGGTCTGTTAATGTCGGGTGCTCAGAATAGTTTTCTGCGTGGCGTTCCAGTACTTGCCGCGCAGAGCTTGACACATCGAACATTGCTGCTCGACGGGGTTCAGCCTGCCAGCGAAACGCTCCATCTCCAAGAGGATGACTGGTCCGTTTTTGAGCCTGGTGTAGGCAGGCACTGGGTTGGACCTGCAGATGGCGATGACCATGATCGAGTTGGGTTCGAAGTTGTCGAGCCACCCGACCTGGAGCCCGCATCGATCAGTATTATTCCCACCAACGCCAATATCTCCGATCTGGAGGCTGGGCGTTTGGAAATCAGGATTACGGCACCGCTCAACCTTGAGGAAGTCCCGGTAAGGCTACGGCTCCGATCGGCCGAGGTACCCGAGGTGATTTCCGAGGGTGTCATTGACCGACTTCCTGCTCGAATAACTGGGCACTCACCCCTAATTCGAGCGCTGCGGGCGCAGCTGGCTGAAGGCTCCGCAGGCCTTTCCGACCTGCGCCTGACAGTAGATGTTCATGGTCTTATGCAACTCAGCATTTCGCTTCCTCCAATGCACCGCGAATTTCACCATGACACGGACTTGGATCAGTGGATCAGTACAAATGAAGGTGGCAGGGTTTTGCCTTCCATGGTTGCAACCCTGCAGTCTCCGATCCCGTGTACGTCAGAAATCGTCCCTGCAGGCACTCGGCTTATTCTCCCCGATGCCATAGATTACGGGGCGCTAGCGTCAGGCCTGATCATCTCAGAGAGGTCAGAATTTCACATTGGTATGCACGAAGCCGATTCCACCTCAATTCCTGCGCTTTTGCGAGAGGCAAGCTCGCGGAATAATGGCGTTGGCCTGATTGATCTTGCGCGTGCCAATGTTGCATGGCAACTCGCCCAAGCGAGCGATCAATTCGGTAACTGGCGACGCTGGTCGGTTGTTGAATCCCTGGAAGAAACACTGATCGAGTTGCTCTGTGGCGTGGCATGGCGCAAGCTCGAATCCGGCATCGATCTTTCGATCCTGTCTCAACACGGCGCACTTTTGAGAAGTGCTGAGGCACTCGGTCTCGTTTCAGGCGAGGATCTGCCAGAGATCGAATCCAATTCGGACCAGCTTTTTCTTCGGGACCGGCTGATCGCACGTCTGAGGGAAACGGTACCCGATATAACAGACGCACTGGCCCGATTGGACGACGAACTTGCTGGCGACCTAGATCTCGCGGTTATCGATGCATATGAGGATCTGCGTAGACACGTACAAGCTGGCGGTCGCGAAGCGTTCGAAGAGGTCGACATGGCCCGTTCCTCGACGACATGGCGCAAGGCGTTGGAACGCGCTCGGGACATCCCGCTTCTACCAATGTTCCGGCACCTTATCCTGCCAGAAGCGCGGTGGAAGGCACTGACGAATACCTGGTATGCTGAACTTACCGAGGATGATCTTGTCGATCTGCTCGACTCCTGCCACGTCGATGCCTTCCGACGACCGGGGCTTAGATGGCTTGGTAGGGCCGAATTGCGGACAATGCTGCAATTGTGGCTTTCGCCGCGAGCGATGATCGAAGCAGATGAGTGGCCCCGATTTCTGGCAAAGGGCCTTTCAGACATACAGACCAGTCGCGCTGTCCGCTACGTTGCACTCCGCCGAAAACTGGCTCTGTTGGACATGCCAGACGGGAGCCCAATGTAATGGATCAATATCTGCGGTTCATAAACGGGCTACAGGCTCTACGTCGCAAAACATCCGCTCTTGGCATTGGCTTGGGAGGCGCTCTCGGTGTAGCCGCCGATCCGTTACCTCATCAGCTTGCGACCGTACGCCGGGTGCTGGGCGACAGCCATATTCGGCATTTGCTGTCTGACGAGGTCGGCCTCGGGAAGACAGTCCAGGCGCTGATGATAATCAATGCCTTGCGATGGCAAGATTCGTCGCACAGAACTCTCGTGATCGCACCGGACAATCTCTTGTCGCAATGGCAAGAGGAGGCTTGGATTCGCGGTCACGTAATGCCCGCGATAGCCGGGACCATTGATGGAAGCGATGACGAGACTTCGCCAATCACGCTGGCCAGACCGCGTGATCTTATGACTCGAAGTGGACAGGAAGCACGTACTATCAGCGCTGACCCTACTGTCTTCGATTTGCTGATCGTGGACGAGCCGCAAACCATGCCACGCGATGCGATCCAGTTCGTGTCTCAAGTTGCGGACGAGTTTCGACAGGTGCTGGTACTGTCGGCCACACCCCGACTTGGCGATCCCTCGTGGCGCGATCCCATTCTGCGGATGATCGAACCTGAAGCTGCCTTTCGCGCCAGAATCGAGGGCCGACCGCTTGACGAGATTCTGGAAGATCGCGAGGCGCAGGCCATTTCAGCGATACGCAACCCAGAGGATTTGCTCGAAAGAACCTGTGGCTTCGTTCGAGCAGGGGCGGGACGGCGAGTAATACGAAATGGACGCGCAGATTGGGGCGAGTACCTTCCTAAACGAAGGAACCACGAAATCCGAATTCAGCCTTTGGCGCCGGAGCGGTTGCGATTTGAAATTGCCGGTATGCTTCTCCAGGACGCCGATCCCGAGCAGGGACTTCAAGGTTCGGCATGGACGTCAGCCAAAGCTCTTCTGCGAAGCGCAAGGGCTGCTCGTACGGTCTTGGCTGATTTGACCACGCGTGGCGGCACTCTCGGCAAGATGGCGGAAGAGGCGCGTATTGCTTCGCTCGAGAACCCTGGAGACAGCCGCCTGGACGCGCTCCTCGATATTCTCTCAGCTCAGTGGGGCGGGAATCCGGACAAGGCGTTCATCATTGTATGTGGTGACAACCCGACCATCGATATGCTGAAGACAGCGCTGCCTCGCTACTTTCCCGATCTTGCGGATGCGATCTCGGTCTTGCGCCGTCCCGCTTCGACAGACGTCGAAGGCGTGACCAACCTGAGAGAAATTCAAGAGACACTTGCTCCTATGTTGTCCGGGGACAGCCGCCTGTTACTTGTGGGGGATTGGGTGCAAGCAGGGCTCAATCTTCATCACGTCGCACAAGGCATCATCTTTTTCTCTCTGCCTTGGGAGGTTGACAGTATTGATCAGTTGATCGGTCGAGTCGACCGGCTCCGTTCCACAGGTGATAGAAAGGGGGCCAAGCGTACAATTGAGATTTGGCGGATCCTGCTTGAAGGTTCGCAAGAAGCAGCAATTGCCGACTTGGTTTCGTCCCTTGGAGTTTTCGATTCACCTCTTCCTCCATTATCTCCGTCCGAGTTGACTGAGGTTCAAGCTTCACTAGGCCAAGCTGCAATCAAACGCCAAATAACTCGTGGCGTATCACCGCTCGCTGGCAAGGGGACAGGTCTGCATACTCGCTTGGCGTCAGCTGATCCCTTCACACTGAGGCGGGCGTCGACAGAATACGAAAGTTGGCATGAGCAGCCCTGCCCAGCTCCCGCAATGATGAATGATCGAGCGCGTCCAAATGATACGCCGATACGCAAGGAAGAGCGCGCGATAGGCGCATGGCTCAGGGCAATCTCGAGTTCGACCGATTTCGATGTGGGAGGTCGTGTCGACAAAGTGGACGGATACGGCTTCCAGACAATCTGGTACCACGGAGTTGGCGAGAGAGGGCGTGCAGGTGACAGCCCATTCTTGCTGCCGGGAGCGTCTCGGGACAACTGGATGACGGGGCATGTACCTTTCATTTACCGGCGTTCAGCAATTACCGCTCCTCCGCGCAAGGGCGTTTTCACTGATGATGGCGAGCGATCCGCCGAGGGTTCGAAATCCGCTCGCCCACTGCATTTTCTCGATCACGGGGGCGATTTGCATGATGCTTTGGTTCACGGTTACTCGACCGGCGTCATGGAACAATTTGGACTCACGAAGCCAGTTGTCCAGACGAGCGTGCGGCTTCCAGAAGGGCATCCAGCACGGGATATCGGTCCGATAGTAATAGCGACTGTCGTTAGTCTGGATCCCTTTCCCGACGAGCTTCTGCCACCACTTTGGTCGCCCGCTGCAAATGAGATCTTGGCGTCGGCACCGACTGAAGCTCAAAGGAAGTCGCTAACCGCCGACCGTCGGCATTTGCAGGTCCTGTTGCGTTCAATTCAGCGCAGGGTGCGGCTTGAAGTGCCGGCGCAAATGTTGCGCATCGGCTCCGTCAAAGGGAAGGATGGCTGGACCGGATTATCGACTGAGCAACTCGACCTTTGCCTGCAGCCGTTAACGTCGTCTACCAACAATGCAGTGGCTCGTGGAAAAACGCCGCTATCTGCGCTTGAGAGGCCAGAGGTTGCGCGCACAGTGAGGTCTAGCCATCTCAGTCAACTTAATACAGAGGCGAAAAGTTATCAATCTGCGACCTTGGAGCGTTCCCGTCCTGCTCTTGAGTACCTTGCCATGCAAATCTTCGGACACTTCCAGGCCGAGATTCTAAACAGGGAACTGGCACTTGAACGTCGTAGAAGCTCTCCGCCCGAAAGTGGCCCAGTAGAGCTTTGGCAGGGTCAGGTAGCAGCGTTGGAGCGCTCATTATCAATGGCACGGCTCATGAGTTCCGAGGCTTCAGCCTACATACAAGAATTTGGTTCCGGAAGAATTCATCCCAAATCCCCTGAGCCACTTGGCATCCTTCTTGCTCTCGTCTCGGAAACTTAATCCGCGAGGGAAAAAACCACTCAAGCGCTATCGTTTCATGGCATTAGTTTTCGGGGAACCTCGCCTGCATGAGGCCAAATGCAAGACGGTCGAACAGGTACGGCAGGATCCGTTTTGGCGAGAACGAACGATAAACCAAGCAGGCGTGTCGATCCGCGCCAATGCGAGTGCATCCTTTGCAGGCATACCTGGAAGGAGTCACCGACACGGTTGATAATCAAAGTCATGCACCGGGATGTCTATCTGGATGAGGTGGCAAAAAACCTGTCATGCCCTCGACAGGGTTGTCGCCATGTGGGCGTCCATATCTGCCTTGTGGCAAGGTCAGACACGAGCGGATTTGTCGGCGGGATGCCTTGAAATGTAGCATGCAGACACCACTCGGTACTTGTGCAAGTCGGTCACTGAAAAATTGACATAAAATGATGCATAATATGCGCTTACTGGACTCGCTGCACCAATCCTGTGACCATTGGACTGCCCCTGAAACAAACGGCTGCTTCGAGGGAGATATGAGGCAGGAGATATTCGCCGGAAGAAATCACACCGAAGGTGCCCGAAACCGAGATTTATCTGGCTGAAGGCATAAGGGTTGATGAAGTTGACGAAGCCCCTATTGAGCAGCAACCCTTGATTAAGGACCCAATCTTTGAGCGTATATAGACGCTCGTTTTAAGCCGAGGTTGGATTTTTAATAGGCACGAAAAGTATTTTGGGGGTATAAATGGGGGTACGTTCATATACTAAATTCTATATATTCTATATATTTCAATATATTATTTATTTATTTAGATGCCGCCCCTGGGGCACCATTTTTCATTATTCAGCTATTGCAGAATGCTTCACCTGCCCGGCGCGGGTCGCGCCAAGGGCTTTCAGAATGAAGTCGATATGCGTGTCCATGTGGCCTTCATCCGGCTCCCCCAGCATTTCCACAACCAGCACCGGATGGCACAGGCGGAAGATGCTCATATGCACACCCATGGCCGCAGCTTCGAGATCATCAACCTGAAATTCGCCGCTCTCCATTCCTTCACGGACGATTGAGCGGGTGATGTCCAGCAAGGCAACACGGTAGCGGCGGATTGCCTGCCAGCGCTCGTCTATGGCGCATGCCACCATGTCGTGAACGCGCTTTTTTTCTGTGAATGTTTCCAGCGTGCTCTGATGTACGGTGCTGAGCGCGGCAACAAGTTTACCGCGGGCTGTTGTTTCTCTGGCGATGGCGCTGCGCACGTCCTGAAGTTTTTCCGTCAACATGCGCTCGGCAATCGCTTCGTTGATGGCGCCTTTGGTACCAAAGAGCCGATGCACATTGGCTGAGCTGAAACCGCAGGCGCGGGCAATATCTGCGACCGTTGTCTTGTTATACCCGATATCGAGAAAAAGCTCTCTCGCTTTGTCCAAAATCAGGGTCCGGGCTTCGCTTTCACTTAGATTTACACGCGGCATTCTGAATCTCCAAGAAGAGCGGGACACTATCCATAATCGCTGTCTGTGTCATCTCAAATTATGACTTGTGACTTTTTTCATTATTTGTCATATATCATAAATTGACGATCGCCAAACAGGGATAATGCCATGCGTGGGTTTTTGAAGACATTGCAGCGAGTGACTTTGTGGTCTCTCAGTTTTGTGGTGATTGTTGCCATGGCAGCCCTGATGGGGACGGGCATCCTCTCCCTGAATGCTGGCGAAGATACTGAAACGGCCAGCCCGCTGCCGGTGGCCGTCGAAACCGCAAAAATTCAGGATCGCTATAGCGCGTCACGCCGCTTCCCCGGCAGGATCGAAGCAGCGCAGGTCTCTGACGTGGCCTTTCAGGTTGCCGGTGAAGTCGCAGATGTCAGCGCCCGAATTGGAGACCGCGTGACGGCTGGACAGGCACTGGCGCAGCTTGACCCGGTACGCCTGCGCAACAGACAACGGGAATTGCAGGCTGCCCTGGATGAAGCCGCTGCCTCCCTGACAAGAGCCGAGGCAACGATCAGCCGTATCGAAGGTCTGGTCGGCGATGGTTATGCGACCGAACAAAGTCTTGACGACATTACAGCGGAAAGAAATGCCCTGCGCGCCCGCGCCCGCCAGCTCGAACAATCCCTCGCGACAGCCCGGCAGGATCTGAACGATGCCGTCTTGCGCGCACCCTTCGACGGGGTTGTCGTCCAGCGTTATGTGGATAGTGGTGCAACGGTGAATTCGGGCCAGCCCATTGTGCGGATCAATGCCAGCGGCAAACTGGACGCCCTGATCGGCATTCCCGCAAGTTTTGCTGCCAGAATGCGCATCGGTGATACCCACACACTGGAAGCAGCAACCCTGTTCGCTGACGCAGAACTCACCGGGATTGGTGACGCGATCAACAGTTCCACACAAACCGTAACGGCACGCTTTGAAATTACCGAAGACCCCGGGTTTGTACCCGGCGGGCTGGTGCGCTTGAAACTGGATGAGGAGCGCCTTGCCACGGGCATATGGGTGCCTGCAACAGCGCTGAATGAAAGCTATCGCGGATTATGGTCCGTATACATTGTTATAGACAATGAAAACGACGACCAGATCATTGCACGCAAGGATGTGGAGATAATCCATATCGGAGATTCGCGTGTCTTTGTGACGGGCACACTTGAAGAAGGTGATCGCGTTGTCACGGCAGCACCATTCAGGTTTGTGCCAGGTCAGCGCGTGACGATTGTCGAAACGGCAACGACATTGCCGGGGGCGTCATGAGACCGTTCCTGTTTGACGCGCCTCGGGCACTGGCGCTTGTTATCCTGCTGATCTTCGTTGGTGGACTGACGGCGCTGTTCACCATGCCGCAGGAAGAAGATCCGAAGATCACCAATCGGGCCGCCACTATCCTGACGCCCTTCCCCGGGGCTGGCGCAGAAAGAGTTGAACGCCTTGTTACCCAGCGTATCGAAGACGAACTGCGCGAAATTCCGGAAATTGATACAATCAACTCAACATCACGCGTGGGCCTTTCCTCCGTCACCGTTGTATTGAACGATCTCGTGGAAGATACCGAAGGTGCCTTCTCTGAAATTCGCGATGCGGTTTCTGATGCTGCTGCAAGGTTGCCCGAAGGCGCGCTGGAGCCGGAATTTATTGATAATCGCGGCTATGCCTACACTGTCATCACGGCGTTGATCTGGGATGCCGAAAGTGATCCGAACCGGTTGATTTTGAAGCGGACAGCTGAAGAACTGCAGTCACGCCTGCGCGATGTACCGGGAACAGAATATGTTGCCATACACGGTACCTCAAGCGAGGAAATAGAAGTATCACTGGCAGGCGATATTGCGCAGTCCATTGACCTTGATGAGCGCGCTATAGCCCGGGTCATTGCCAATGCTGACTCAAAAGGATCAGCCGGTCAGTTCTTCGGGGAGACCAATGTCTACCCGATAGAAGTGCGCGGCGAACTCGACACGCTGGACCGGGTGCGCAGTATCCCTGTGTCATTTTCTGAAAATTCAGGCATCATCCGTATCGGTGATATCGCAGAAGTGCGCCGAAGCCTTGTCTCACCCGCTAGCAACCTTGCCTATGTGGACGGGCGCGCAGCGGTCGTTGTCGGTACGCGGATGCAGACAGGCCTTCGGGTCGGACAATGGTCTGAGCAGGTCCGCCAGGAACTGGCCGCATTCGACTCCGATCTTTCGCAAGGGATTGAACTGCGCACCATCTTTGACCAGGCAGAATACGCTGGTGAAAGATTCGGTACTCTGATTCTGAACCTGCTTTTCGGTGTGGGACTGGTGGTCATTATCCTGTTCTTTACCCTTGGATTCCGTTCGGCCCTGCTTGTCACCTTCGCAATCCCGATGACGGCGCTTGCCTCTCTGATGATGATGAATTTGATCGGTCAGCCCATCAATCAGATGTCCGTTACCGGACTGATTGTTGCGCTCGGTCTGCTGGTTGATGCCGCGATTGTCGTCTCTGATGCTGTCGCCCGACGCCTCTCGAAAGGCCTGAGTGCCCGGGCGGCCGTGGCTGAATCTGTGGAGCGTCTGTGGGTGCCATTGCTCAGCTCGACGATTACGACCGTGCTTGCTTTCCTGCCAATTACCTTATTGCCGGGTCCAGCCGGCGAGTTTGTCGGCCCCATTGCGGACAGTGTGATTATCGCGCTGATCTCCTCTTATCTGATCGCGATTACCGTCATTGCTGCACTGGCAGGATTGATTTTGCGCAAACCGCGACATCAACCAGAAGTCGCGACAGACGCCAACCCCGGGGGTGTGGGGTTGACTGTCCCTTTCATTGGCAGCGCTTTTTCATCTGTCCTCAAACTCTCTTTGAAGGCACCACGCCTTTCTATGATGGCAGCGATGGTCTTCCCGATATTGGGATTCATCGGAGTAACGACCCTGCCATCCCAGTTCTTTCCGGAAGCAGACAGAAACCAGTTTCATGTTGAGCTGAAACTGTCCCCTCAATCCAGCATTGAAGCCACGGTCGCCGCCACCAGAATAGCGGATGCCGTTCTGGAAGCGCATCCCGAGATTGTCTCCGCCGAATGGTTTGTCGGCTCTTCAGCTCCCTCCTTTTACTATAATGTCATCATGAATACTGACGGTGCCAAGGATTACGCCGAGGCAATGGTGACGACCCGCTCTCTCAAAGGCCTCAAGCAAATCCAGAGCGAGATGCAGGACGCCCTTGAGCGTGCTTTGCCGGATGTGCAGGTCCTTGTACGGACAATCGTTCAGGGGCCACCAACGGAGGCGCCGGTGGAATTGCGCATCACGGGCCGCGACCTCGGCACACTGCAGGAACTGGGCGAACAGGCACGGGCCATTTTTGCGGAGATACCGGAAATCGTTGCTACAGAAGCCTCCATACCGGGCGGACAACCAAAATTATGGCTTGAAGCAGATGAAGACAGCGCCCGGCAGGCAGGCCTGACCCTTGGACAGGTTGCCGGTGCCATGTCATCAAAACTGCAGGGAGCTCAGGGGGGCAGCATTATTGAAGGGGAAACAGAAATTCCCGTTATAGTGCGCCTGAGTGATCAGTACCGGCGCACATTTGATGAAGTCGGCTCCATCACCGTAACAAACCCTGCCGCCGCCGGGCAGGCGATTGCGGCAACGCCAGTCAGCAGTCTGGGTGAATTGAAACTGCGCCCTGCCCCGGCCACGATTACACATTACCAGGCAGAGCGCGTAAACCGTATCTCCGGCTATGTTCGGCCTGATGCGCTGCCTTCGACGGCTGTGGAAGCGTTTCAGAAACTGGCCGCAGAGCGGGATTTCACTATGCCCCCCGGCTATTCATACGGGTTCGGCGGTGATGCCGAAGCGCGCTCTGATGCCGTGGGCAACCTGCTTGCCTCGGTCGGCCTGATTGTCATTGCAACCATTGCCACGATTGTACTCACCTTTAATTCCTTCCGCCTCATGATAATCGTATTTGCTGTTGCAGGATTTGCGATGGGTCTAGGGATGCTGAGCCTGACTGTCTTTGGCTATCCTTTCGGCTTCCAGCCAATCATTGCATTGATGGGATTGATGGGAGTGGCAATCAATGCTGCCATCATTATCCTCTCGGGGCTGAGGAATGATCCGGCAGCCGTTGCCGGTGATATTGACGCGATCCGTGACGGCGTCCTTGAAACGGCCCGTCATATCACCTCAACGACTCTCACGACCTTTGCCGGGTTCCTGCCTCTCATCCTTTCGGAAGGTGGCTTCTGGCCACCATTTGCGACCGCCATTGCCGGCGGCGTCCTGCTTTCAACGATCGTCTCATTCTTCTTTGTGCCCCAGGCCTTTCTGGTTGTGACACGTGGGCGTCCTGTGCGTGCCTTCATAGACGGGCGTCCGGCCAAAATCAGCCTTGAAGGAGCACTCCATGCTTGAACTCGCTTATCTGTTAGTGCTGGGATCATCAGCGTCTGCTGAAACCATTGATCCTCTTGAGGCGCTCGCCACTTCCAATCCGGAAATTGCTGCCGCAGAAGCTGAACGCGATGCCGCACAAGCTGACCTGCGCGCAGCGCGCGGTGCCCTGCTGCCGCAAATACGCATCGAAGGACAGAGTGGAACACTGGAAGAAACCCTGCGGATTGATGGCATCCCTGGAGAGTTCAGCGGGACGCGCAACCCGAACAGTGCGGCCGCTGTACTGGAACAGGCCTTGTTTACCAGTGGGCGCGTTTCAGGCGCTATTGGCGGAGCTGCTGCCTTGCGCAATGCCGCTGAAGCCAATGCCGAAGCGACGCGGCAGGATATATTCCTCGCCGGTATCATTTCAACAGCCAATCTGGTCCGCGACAGGGAGATTTTGATTGTCCGGGAGCGGAACGAAACTCTGGCACAGGAGCGTCTTGCAGAATCCAGATCACGCCGCGAGCTGGGACTGGCAACCATCACGGACCTGAAACAGGCAGAAGCCCGAGCTGCGCTTGCAGAAGCTGAGCGTGTGGCAGCAGCGGGAGCCCTCGCACGTTCTGAAGCTGCCTATCAGCGCGTTTTCGGGCAACAGGCCAGCGCCGCGCTTGCCCTGCCAGTTGCGCCAGAAAATCAGCCAGCCTCACTTGAAGAAGCCATTGCGCTCGCCCTGCGCGACAACCCTGATCTGGCAACCGCAGAAGAAAGAGCGGACGCGGCCAGATACGCCATCCGGGAAGCGCGCGGCGCCCGCCTGCCACAAATCGGGCTTGAAGCCCGTGCCGCCTATGCCGATGGTGAGCGTTTTGGTGAAGCCCTTGGAGAAGCAGAGCAATATGGCGTCTTCCTGACCGGCCGTATGGCCCTGTGGAACGGCGGCAGCACTGACGCACAGACACGCGCCGCCAAAGCCAGATCATCCGCAGCTCGCAACCGTGTTCTGGCAACAGATCGTATCATTCGGGAACAGACCATTTCGGCTTTCAGCGACACACTCAGCAGCGCATCAGTTCTGTCAGCACGCATGGCACAGGTAACAGCGGCGCGTGAGGCCCGCAAGGGAGTGACCGAAGAATTCAAGGTGGGTCAACGGACACGCCTTGATATTCTGGATGCAGACCTTGAATTGGCCAATGCAGAAGTTGCCCGCATCAGTGCCGAGCGAGATCTGATTGTCGCCAGGTATTCGCTGAGCAGGCGTATTGGTGCACTTTAACCAGACTTGAGAAAATCCGCATAAATACCCTTGATTGCGATTATGTGATTGCGCACAAACACTGCAACAGAAAGTGCTGCCCATGACCGCTATCAACGACCCGATCACGTTGCCTTGTGGGGCGACCCTGAAGAACCGCCTGTGCAAGGCGGCCATGACTGAAGGCCTCGGCGATGACCATAACCGGGCCACGGAACGTCATGTCACGCTCTACCAACGCTGGGCCCGCGGCGGTGCCGGTCTGCTGCTGACGGGCAATATCATGGTCGACCGGCGCTATCTCGAAAGGCCCGGTAATGTGGCGATTGACGGTCCGCAGACTGCCGAACAGATGGCCGCCCTTGGACGTTATGCCTCGGCAGCAACCGAGCACGGCGCACATATCTGGGCGCAGATTTCCCATGCCGGGCGCCAGTCACCGAAGATCGTGGCCACTGAACCTGTTGGTCCCTCTGCCATCGAACTGGCCTTGCCTGGCGGACAGTTTGGCCGACCGCGCGCGTTGAGCGCGGAAGATATTGAAGACGTTATCAACCGTTTTGTGGAAGCAGCGCGTGTTGTGCAGGAGGCAGGGTTTACAGGCGTGCAAATCCATGCCGCGCACGGCTATCTGGTGTCTGAATTCCTGAACCCGCTGACGAACCTGCGCCGTGACGAATGGGGCGGCTCCCTTGAAAATCGCGCCAGACTGCTTCTGCGTATCGTCAGTAGCGTGCGCGATAAAGTCGGTCCCGATTTTCCCATTTCTGTGAAACTCAATTCATCCGATTTTCAGAAAGGTGGCTTCTCCCTTGAGGATTGCCTGCAGGTCGTCCGTTGGCTGAACGATACCAGTATTGACCTGCTTGAGATTTCTGGCGGTAACTATGAGCAACCCAGAATGATGGGCATTGAAGGTATGGAGCCAGTCTTTGAAGAAGGCATCAGCGCCTCAACCAGAGCGCGCGAAGCCTATTTTATCGCCTATGCCGAGAGAATTGCCGAAATCGCCACCATGCCATTGTTGGTGACGGGCGGTTTCCGCTCCCGCGCCGGTATGGATGAGGCGCTAACCAGCGGGGCTGCTGACGTGATCGGTCTCGGGCGACCATTATGCGTAGATACGGCATTGCCGGAACAGTTACTGTCAGGGGACGTTGCAAGCGCCCACTCTTATGAAAAGGAGCTGGCCATTGGTCCTGGAATTTTGGGCCCGGGTTCAGGCATTCCGCTGATCAAGGCATTGAACGGCTTTGGCGCGATGGCTTTTTTCTACCAGAACATTTTCAGACTTGCAGATGGCCTTCCCGCTAAGCGCAAAATGGCCCTTCTCCCGGCTTTTATCAAACATCAAAGCCACGAAGCCAAAGCCGCAAAAGCCCTGAAAGGGCGGTAGCTTCAGCCAGCCATTTTCTCTGTGGAGAGTTGAGTATCCAAGGCTGTAGCCAGCGCAGCAAAGGCATCGTCCTTTGTTGCAGCATCCGCATCAGGAGCATCGATACGTGGCAGGCAGACTGAAACGCGTGTGCCGGTGCCTTCTTCGCTGACCAGCCGCATCTCCCCATGATGCAACTCTGTGAGGGCGTGGCAGAGGGCAAGCCCGAGGCCAGTGCCTTTAGCGCCGCGCACGCCTTCCTTATGCGCCTGAGCAAAGCGTGCGCCGATGCGCTGCTGCGCTTCGCGGCTCATGCCGATGCCGGTATCACTGACAGACAACCAGAGATGGTCTTCATCATAACGCAAGCGCACAGTAATGCCGCCCTGACGGGTGAACTTGATCGCATTGGACAGAAGGTTGAGCAGGATCTGACGCACCGCGCGGGCATCAACAACAACCGCTGGCAGATCACGCGCTATATCGGCATTGAGATCCAGTCCTGCAGTTTCGGCGCCCAGCCTGCTGATTTCAACGCAATCGGTAATCAGGTTCTGCAGATCAACGGGCTCTTTATCGAGGGTAAATTTGCCCGCTTCCAGTTTCGCCATGTCGAGCAGATCCGACACGAGCGAGAGAAGGTGTTCGCCGCTTTTGTGGATGAGGTCGGCATATTCGGCATATTTATCGTGGCCGACGGGGCCGAATGTCTCGTTGCGCATCATGTCGGCGAATCCGATCATGGCGCTGAGTGGTGTGCGAATTTCGTGACTAAGGTCGGCGAGATAACCGGCTCTGGAATCTGCTTCTGTCTCTGCCTTGTCGCGCGCGGCGTGGAGCGCGAGATCGCGCTGACGGCGATCGGTGATATCCCGGATGATACTGCGTATGCGCCCGGCACGGTCTGCCGAGACGGCAATTTCCGTCCAGCGCACGCGGCCATCCGCTGTCAGGAATCGGCATTCCGTCCGGCCCTTTGATCCCTTTTCCGCAACTTCTGCGAAAAGCGACATGACACGCGCGCGGTCTGCAGGCGCGAGCATGTTGGTCAGGGATTTTTGGTTCAGGTCTTCAGGGGTGTGGCCGAGGAGATGGCGCACGGATTCAGAGACCCGGGTCAATCTGCCATCCGGCCGGTGCAGCGCGATCACGTCATCGCTGTCACCTGACCAGAGCCGGTCAGGATATGCGAAAGGCAGTATACTTTTAACAGCCCTGATCATCTTGGATTAACCTTTGACCAACAAATGTTAATGCTTCCTAAAGAGCCGCGGATTATTCTTTTGAGTGGGCGAAGTGCCTGTATTTATTGCGTTTTCAAGGACGGGCCCGCCGGTATCAGATAAATTTTTTGTTAAAGCCAAATTCAGTGATTCACTTTCCCCGAAATGTGTTAATCATCGTACCCGTGTTTGGGGTCAGTTGAGTTTAGGCAAGCGTAAGGAGACATTCATGTCAGGCAGGGCAGACAGGCAGCAGGATTTTTTTCAGCAGACCCGAAGAGTAACTCCCGCCAGAATGATAAAATCAGCAATAGCATCAATGACTTGCGCCGTCGCCGCTTTCGGCGCTGCGAGCGCGCAGACACTTGTGCAGCCTGAAATTACGCCCCTGGAGGCCCGCGCCGCCAAATATATCGAATTCCGGAATGACGCGCAGATTGTTGATGCCACCCCGATCGACAACGCTAATGTCTCGCGTGATGCCCATAACCGGCTTGCTTCTCATACACCGGAAGACCTTTCCTCCGGCTGGATCGCCTATGCGGCTCTGGTTGCGGCGGATACGCCCGCCTTTGTTGAATCCATCCAGGCTCGCGTAGCGCAAGACCGGGAAGGCTTTCTTGCCGAGCTGCGCTCCAACCCTACGTCCATCCGCAACCTGCCGGGCGCTGAAGCGGCTGTGGACGCGATCCGGATGATGTCTGCCAAGGATGCGACCTATATCGAAGGGATCGGGCAGCGTTATATCAGCGAAGCTTATGCCATGCAGAACAAGGGCTGGGCCAAACGGGCACTCAGCAGTGATGGCCCGACACGGCTTTATGAAGCCGAAAACTACTCCTATTCCCGGGCACGCATGGCAACGCCTGTACTGCCGGCCACTATGGCTGGCGGCGTGCGCACACCCGGCCTGCAACAGTTTGACCGGATGTGGGGCCCGGCCTGGTCATCCAGCGTGGCGACACCTATCCGCAATGCGCAGGCCCGGCCAATCATGACACGTGCGCTTGTTCTGGCTGCCAGATATTCCGTAGGCGACCTGACGGACTCGATCGTCAATGGCTATGCCAAAAGTGAAAACACCCGTCGCTGCTACTATTCTGCGAAACTGAATCTGGACCAATGTATCTCTGCCACCCGCACCTCCACAGAAGAAGTATTCTGTATTGGCAAGCACGGTCTTGGCGAAGTTTCTTCCTGCGTCGGCTGGGTCGCCAATGCAGGTGCCCGCTAGCGCTGGAGCAAAAAAGCCCTATATCTGACAAAGCCGTCCGCTATTCGGGCGGCTTTTTTTGATGAGCCTGACAGAGATGACCATACCTGACTTTCAAACGATCATAGATGATTTCTCCTTTCTCGATGACTGGGAGGAGCGCTACAAATATATCATCGACCTTGGCGGGCAGCTTGCCCCGCTGTCGGATGAAGAACTGACCGATACGAACAAGGTGCGTGGCTGTGCAAGCCAGGTCTGGCTGACATTTGATGACGTTGATGGCGGCATATTGAAATTCCGTGGCGAGAGTGATGCACATATCGTCAAGGGCCTGATCGCGCTCCTGATTGCGCTCTATGACGGGCAGACAAAAGCTGATGCTGCCCGCATTGACCCGAAAGCCGAGCTGGCCAAACTCGATCTTCAGGACCACATTACGCCGCAACGCTCTAACGGACTTGTCTCAATGATCGAGCGTATTCGTGCTCAGACCAGCGCCTGACGAAAGCTGCACATGCCAACCTCATCTCCTTTAACAAGGCAGGGTGAGGTTTTTTTTTCGTTGCCCGTTATCTCAGCTCACCGGCTGTCAGAATACTGTGCGGTGACCGGCTGGTCGCAATCCACGCCATGACCGTGCCGGCGATGGCGCCCAGCACGCCTGTGATACCAAGCACGGTTAAAAGTTCCGCCCACGCCACAACCCAGGTCGCTTCAAAAACCTGTACAACAAGATACCAGGCGGCAAAGAGGCCAATCAGGCCACCGGCAATAACAGCCACCAGCGCCGTCAAGGCAATTTCGAGACTTGTTGCAGCGACAAGCTGACCTTGATCTGCGCCGAGGGCACGCTGGATGGCACCTTCATAAATGCGGGCGCGCATCCCGGCGGTGAGTGCCGCAAAGCAGGCCGCTATGCCGGAAAAAAGGGCGACCAGCGCAATAACCCGAATGGCAACGGTCAACTGGCCAAAGATGCGCGCGGCTGCATCCAGCGCCTCCCGCACACGGAAGATTGTAATGCCGGGATCAATCCTTGCTACAGCCGCTGCCACAAGATCATCCTGAGCGGGAGACAGGCGCATGAGTACAATGCTGTTCGGATTTGCGGCTTCCAGCGTGCCGGGTGAAAACATCACGGCAAAATTGCCGCCAAAACCGCCCCAGTCCACACTGCGCAAATTGATCACCCGGGCATCAACCTGACGGCCCAGTATGTCAAAGGTGAGTATATCACCGACGCCGATGCCTGCTTCCTGAGCGACTTCGATTTCCAGCGACACCAGAAGCGCGCCGGTATAGTCAGCAGGCCACCACTCTCCCTCGACAAGCCGCTCCGGCTCGCGCGGCGTTGCCGCATAGGTCACGTCAAGACCGTCCTCCAGAAACCAGCGATTGTCTTCCATGTCATCCGGGTTCAGGCGCGCGCCATTGCGCGAAATCAATCGAGCAGAAATCATCGGTGTGCGCCGGTAATCCTCCGCCGAAAGGCCGGGAGCAGATTCTGCAACCGCTCTATCCACCGCCTCTACCTTGTCGAGGGGCACCTGAAACAGCACCATGGAGGGCACATTCTGCGGCGCAATATCCCTGATCTGAGAGATCAGGTTCGACTGTATCTGCACCAATGCAAAGAGCAGCGCTGCGCCAAGCCCCAGTGCCGGGGCAGAGCGCGGTGCGAGCGAGCCAAGACCGGCCAGCCCGGCCACGGCCTGCCCGGCAAAACCACCCACACGTGGCCGAAGCGCGCGCGCCGCCATTTGCACAAGCTTGCCAAGGCCCCAGAAAATGAAAAAGCTGACCGCTGCCCCAAGCCCAAGCACAAAAGCCATTTGCGGCACATCACTGGCAAGCGCCCCGATAATCAGTAACAGCACAAACAGGGCAAGGGCGCCCCCCCGTTCGCGCGCAGGTGTTGCCCCTTGCCCGGCGCGAAACAGGGAAGATGGCGGTGTCACCCGGCCTGCCCCGAGGGGCATCGCGGCAAACGCAAAGGCGGCGACAAAGCCGGCAAGAGCTGCATATATCAATGGCTCGGGGAAAATTGCCGCATTAGCTGGAAATGGAAGACGATCACCATAAAGTGCCAGAATGCCAAGAGGGGTCAGGGCACCGGCAACAAGGCCGATAATAATTGCAATCACGGCCATCAGGCCGATTTGAACCGCCAGAACCGCCTGCACCTCGCCGCCTGTCGCCCCCAGACTTTTCAGTGTTGCGATGGATTTCTGACGGCTTTCCACGATACCGCGTGCTGCGGCAGAAACACCAAGCCCGCCCGCGATGAGGGCCGACAGACCGATGAAGCCCAGAAACAATTCCAGTTGACCGATCACACCGGACAACCCGTTGACGCCCTGCTCTCTGGTCTGCACGTCTGTTGCATAATCCGGCCACGCTGCTTTGAAGTCCTCAACAAAGGCGTCCATGGTCGCACCATCATTCAACAGCACCCGATATTCTGTCTGATAGCGGAAGCCCGCCCCCAGCACACCAAGCGCCGGCATGGCCTCCGCTGAGACAATCAGACGCGGGGCGAAGGCAAAGCCGCTGGTCAATGTGTCCGGCAGCTTGGTCGCCTGACCGGTTATCATGATGCCGGATTGCGGGAGGGTCAGGCTGTCACCTGCCTGTGTTGATAATTCATTGAAGACACGATCAAAGGCCAGCGCCCCCCACTGATTATTTTTTCTCTCAAGCGCTTTGCGCCAGTCTGTCGCGCCGTCTGGCAGATCAACGCTGATGTCCCCCAGCAGGGGATAGTTATCCTCAATGAAAACCAGTTCCACGAGGCGGCGGGCTGCATCACTTTCGCCCATCAGGCGCACAACAGTCATTTGGGTCACTTGCCCGCGCGCCTGAAGCCAGGCCTCAGCTTCAGCTGGCAGGGTACGCTGGGCAAAGGAAAGACGAATATCACCGCCGTATAAAAGGCGCGACTCACCGGCAAGGCCGGTCTGGAAGGCTTTCGCGGCAGAACCAGAGGCCGCAATCGCAAAGATGCCTAGCACGAGACAGGTGATGAAGGTCGTTAGCCCTTTGGCACCGCCGCGCAAATCCGACAGGGCCAGAGACAGGATCAGCGGCCAGCGGATATCCATCAGGTCACCACCTTGCCATCTGCCAGCGCAATGATCCGGTCGCATTCTCCGGCCAGAGTCCGGTCATGGGTGACGAGCATCAACGCGGCATTCTGCGCGCGGGCTGTCTCAAACAACAACTCCTTGACGCCGCCGCCTGTGCGCTGGTCGAGATTACCTGTTGGCTCATCAGCAAAGATAATGTCAGGCTTGATGGCCGCTGCGCGCGCCACTGCAACACGCTGCTGCTCCCCGCCGGAAAGCTGGCGCGGAAAATGGCCGAGGCGATCGCCCAGGCCCACCCGGTTCAACGCCTCTATCGCCTGATCCCGCGCCCGGCCAGGATTTTTCTCGCCAGCCAGTTCGATGGCAGCGGCAACATTTTCCCGGGCTGTCTGATTAGGCAGCAGGTGAAAGGACTGGAAGATGATCCCGATGCGGCCACGGCGCAACCGGGCCAGGTCATTTTCACTAAGCCCGCCAATGTTACGCCCTAAAAGCTCCACTGTGCCGCCGGTAGCAGGTTCCAGACCGGCGGCTACCGCCAGCAGGGATGACTTGCCAGACCCTGACGGGCCGGTCACGGCCACCACTTCACCCTGACGCATGTCGATGCTGATACCCCGCAGGATTTCCACAGACCCCGCTGCGCCTGACAATGTCAGTTGCAGGTCGGTGGTCCGGAGAACGGTTTCGCCAGCAGAGGCCGGGATGACACGAAGTTTACTGGCCGTCATGCTGCAGACCTCTTATGGTTCTTGCGTGGCTGGATATGCCACGAACGTGCAAAAAGTTTCGGCGCTCTACCCTCAGGCAATCTCATGCGGCTTTCACTTTCAATTCTGTTTCTGCTTCTCACCGCTTGTGGCGAGGCGGCCCCTGATGTCACTGCGGGTGAGACGCGCCCTCCCGATACTTCAAAAGATATGGAAGTATTCGTACGGGTTACCACTGACAAAGCGTCAACTGACACTGAAAAATCAGACACTTTCAGACTTGTGATGTTGGGCGACAGCATCACCGCCGGTTTTGGTCTCAGCAATCCGCGCCTGCTGACGCAGAGCCTCGATGCGAAGCTCGATACATTCCCTACACGCGCACGCGGGGACATTGATGTGATCAATGCCGGGGTTTCCGGCGACAGGATGCAGGACGCTGCCGCACGATTCGACTGGTCCGTGGGGCCGGAGGTGGATGGGGTGCTGATAGCCCTTGGCGGCAATGATCTGTTGCGCGGCATCGACCCGGCTGTGACCAGAGCGGCCCTTGATGAGATGCTGGACAAGGCAACAAGCCGCGGGATCTGGGTTGGCATTGCGGGCCTGCGCGCACCTGGCAACGCCACGGCGACTTTTGCCGCAGAATACAATGCTGTTTTCGATGAGTTGAGCATGGCATATTGCGTGCCTCTGCTGGAAAATTTTCTGGCCGGTGTCATCGGTGACCCGGCACTGAACCAGCAGGATGGCATCCACCCGACCCCAGAAGGCGTAACGGTGATTGTCTCCACGCTCGGCCCCTGGTTGCATGAGGCGCTGCAAGGGGAACATGATCCGTGTTGAGTCATTTCAGAAACACCACCTGAAGGCGTTTGCCGCTGGCGGTTTTGATCAGTGGCAGATCCTGCATGTCTTCGCCGCCAACGATGCGTGCTTTCAGCACGTCGGCTGCCGGTCCTTCGATCGGCTCCTCCGCCACGGCCTGCAGTGACGGCACACCGATTTCTGCGACGCGCGCCTTGATATGACGGGCCATGAGATCCAGCATGATGTCGGCATATTCATCATCGCGCAGGTCCTCAACCCTGGCACAGGCATGAGAAACCGCATTGCGGCTGCGCTCGAATGCCTGACCCGTCTGTTTCTGGGAGATGCGGCAGGTAGTATGCAACATATACATTGCCACCATGCGTGCCCGGGCGACATATTCCCGCCCGCGCGCCTTTGAGTGGATCATCTCCGGCGCGATGTCGAACGCATCGGCCACAATATCTCGGACCACGGCGGCACAGGCATCCCGCCACAATATCTGCATCTGGTCATATGTTTTCATCCAGTCGGGCTGGTTTTCCATTGTGCAACGCTCCCGCCGCCAGTTGCGGCCTCATCCAATCGGGCGACCGACCATAAGGCCTGACAGAGGGGGGCACATAAGTTTCTGGTCCACCATCCCAGCAATTAGAACATATCACGAACATTCGATGGTGGGAAGGGGCAATCCTGCAATCAGATCAGGGGGGCGTTGCCGGTTTCAGCACGGAGCAGAAAATGCTTGTTGACCAGCAACAGGTGGCCCTGCTTGCGCAACTGCCCAAGCGTACGGCTGAGCGTTTCCAGCCGCAGGCCAAGATAATCTGCAATGTCCTGACGCGGCATTGGCAGCGGTACCAGCCGGCCGCGCGCCGGATCATCATGCCCGATGGCGCGATCCACTATCTCGATGAAATACTGAACTCGTTCGATGGCAATTCGCTTGCCCAACAGGACAATATGTTCCTGCGCCCGGTGATATTCATGCTGGGCGCGGTGCAGAAGTCTGTCTGAAACAGCGGGCGCGCGCTCCGCCGCCTGATCGAGAAAGCCATGGGTGAAGCGGCATAGGTAACTGTCTTCCAGGGTTTCTGCCGTGTAGGCCGCCGTTTGCGTCTTGCGCATACCGAGCATATCGCCCGGAAACAGGAAACCGGTGACCTGGCGCCGACCATCCTCCAGTTGCTTGCTGAGGCGGATGCTGCCTTTCACCAACACAAAGAGCGTCTCATTTGGCTCACCTTCTGTCATCAGTGCCGTACCGGCCTGGGCATGTCGGCGGGCCATGCGCTGTTCGACTTCTGGCAGGTCCTTCTGGTGCATCGCCGTACAGACGGACCGCTCGCGCACAGAACACAAGGCGCAGCCAAGCGAGCGACTGACGCGGGTACCCTCTTTCGCATCTCTCGGGCGAAGTGGCAGATTCATGATTCCTGTCCCTTTCAACGGGGACAATGTGGCCTGAGAAACTTCCGGATTCGATGATCTAGATCAAAAAAGGTCCGGCCCTTTTTCCTATCTGAAATCTGACAGTTACAGCAAAGAAATGGGGACTGACCATGATGATCCGAACTGCATTACTGACAACCGTTGCCCTTGGCAGCATGATTCAACCCGCTTTTGCCGGCGACGGCGACTGGCTGGTGCGGGCCCGCGCCATCAACGTGGCACCGCAGGAAAGCTCTGGCGATGTACTGCCGATGTTTGCGGGCGGTTCTGTTTCTATCGACGATGCGTGGGTGCCAGAACTCGATTTCACGTATTTTTTCAATGAAAACTGGAGTGCCGAATTGATCCTCGGTACCAGCCCGCATGATCTGCACGGGGAAGGCATTCTGGCACCACTTGGCAAGATTGCCGACGTGAAAACCCTGCCGCCAACCCTGACGCTGCAATATCGTTTTGCACCGGGTGAAAAATTCCAGCCCTATGTCGGCGTGGGTCTGAACTACACCATTTTCTATGATGCAGACGCCACCGATAATCTGACCAACGCGGTCGGCCCTACGGATATTGATCTTGACGACAGTTTCGGCATTGCCCTGGCGGCCGGGCTTGATATTCCGCTCAATGAGAAATGGTCTGCCAATATCGACGTGAAATACATCCAGATGGAAACAACCGCGACCCTGAACAGTGGCGGTGCCATCAACAAGGTTGATGTCGATCTGAACCCGGTCGTCTTCGGTATTGGCCTTGGGTATCGGTTCTAAGTCCCTCCCCGAACCCATAGCTTACGGGAGCCCCATGCACATCTCACCTCCCCCCTTTCGACAAGGTGTGCAGACGGGCTCCCGCTTTTCCAATGTCAGAATAATCAGCTCGTCAGGAAGGTGACGATCAGCATCACGGCCAGAACAATGGCCGTAAACAGAGCCATGAAGCCCACCGGCCATGACCGCGCCAAAGCCCCTTCGGGCCCGTGGGTCGCATACATGCCACGGATGATCGCCTGCGTGACACTGACTGTTGCCCCCCAGAATGTATGCCAGATCGAGGCAACAACACCTATACCCCACATCAACAGCTTGCGGCCAGGCACACGCCAGAACCAGTCCACATCCAGATTCCAGGAACGGATTTCCGCCGGATACAGACGGTATTTCACAAGCAGTGCAAAAGCGAGAATGGCGAATAGCAGGAGCTGCATCTGCGTGACCACATGAGCCGCCGTGTAGGCAGTGTATTTTGCTTCAAACGGTAAAAGGGCGAACAGATATTGCGGCTGTATCCCGATAAACACGCACAAGAAGGCAGCGATCGCCATAGCGATCATCATCGGTGCGGGCGCATCTTTCGGGCGCGCCTTGCCGGTGACAGATGGGGCAAACTGGTCATGGGCGAAGAAGGCAAAATACGGGATCTTGATGCCGGAATGTTCCAGCACACCAGCACTGGCGAAAAGCAGTATGAAATAAGCGACCAGCAGGTGCGCCTCGGACGCGGCCAGCGTGATCATCGACTTGGCAACGAAACCGGAAAACAGCGGGAAGGCCGAGATCGACATGGCCCCGATGATGCAGAAAATGGTCGTCCAGGGCATCGACTTGTGCAGGCCACCAAGTTCTGTCGCCTTGGTTGTCCCGACACGGACGAGCACGGCCCCCATGCTCATGAACAATAGCGCCTTATAGAGAATATGCACAAAGGCATGGGCGGCGGCGCCATTTAGCGCCAGCGGCGTGCCAATGCCAATGGCGCAAACCATGAAACCGACCTGGTTATTGAGCGAATAGGCCAGCACCTTGCGCAGGTCGTTTTCGATCAGTGCGAAAAATACGGGGAAAGCTGTCATGGTCGCGCCAATCCAGATCAGGATATCTACCCCGGCAAAGCCACGGGCCAGCGTGTAAACCGCCAGCTTGGTGGTGAAGGCTGAGAGCATCACAGCGCCGACCGCGCTGGCCTTCGGGTAGCTGTCCTGCAGCCAGGTATGCATGATCGGGAAGGCAGCCTTGATACCGAAGCTGATAAGGATCAGGATGGCAACCGGGTTCAGCGCTCCATCCTCGAACCGCCATGTGAAGGCGTTGAACGCAAGGTCATTGCCCTGCCCCAGATGCACAGCAATGCCCGCCAGCAGAAACAGGCCCGACAATACCTGGATCACGAGATAGCGCATCCCGGCCTTGAACGCGGCATGGCCACCACCGGCCCAGACGATGAACACGGATGAAAGGGCCGCCAGTTCCCAGTAGACAAAAAGCGTAAGCAGGTCACCGGCCAGCGCCCCGCCAATAGCAGCCCCAGCATAGATGAGCCCCATGGAGGCTTCGAGCCGGGTGGCGTGTTGCCAGCCATAGATGACATTAATGAACGCGGCGATATGGAAGATCACCGCAAAGATAAAACTGAGCTTGTCGATTCGCACACCCACCATGTCCAGCGACATGAAACTGGATGTGGCGAAAAGCGCGCCTTCCCCGACGGCTGGCACCTGATAGCTGAGCAGATGCAACAGCCCGAGAATGACAGCCCAAAGGCCAATCACGTTCCGGAACAGTTGCGGCAGGAAGGCGATGGCAATACCGGCAATGATCGTAATCAGAGCCGGGCTGATGTCTGGTGACAGGAAGGAAGGGATCATGCTTCAATCTCCTTGTCGTCGCCTTCAGCCTCCGGCGAGTCATAATAATCTTCCGGGCGCATCAGAATTTTGCGCAAATGCTGACCAACCAAGACAATGAAGGAGAAACTGACAAAACCGACCAATGCGTAAAAGGCCGGGAAGTTGTCCGCCATATTGCCAAAAAAGGCGGCAATACCGGTCTTGTCCTCAAAATGCGGTTTGTAAACGAGTTGCCCCTGTGCAGCGAGCAGGAAGCCCGCACTGGCAAACAAGACACAGCCGATAATCAGTAAAAGCCAGATCACACGGATTGTGCCCGGCTTTTCCCAAACGGATTTTTCATCCTCACGGATTTCAGGATGGTCCATTATTGCACCCCTCCGGCAATCAGCGGTTCAAGGTAATTTGTCAGTGGCCCCATTAGGAAGAACAGGATCACGGTGCCAATGCCAGTCAGGATCAGTGGCAGCAGGCAGAAAAACGGTGCTTCGGTAACTTCGCGCGGTTTTGCACCGCCACCAAGGGGCGGGTCCATGAAGGCCCGCACGGCCGGGGCCAGCAGGTAAACAATGTTCATAAGGCTCGACAGGATCAAGACACCGATCAGCAGCAGGTGTTGCGATTCCACGGAACTCAGCATCAGGAAGAATTTTGGCCAGGCACCTGCCATAGGCGGCAGACCAATGATCGAGCAGGCCCCGACGATATAAACCGTCCAGGTAACCGGCATTTTCCACCCGGTGCCCCGCATATCCGAGATCAGGGATTTATGCAGCGAGACATAGATCGCGCCGGCGCACATGAAGAGCGTCATTTTGCCAAGGGCATGGGCAGCAATCTGTGTGGCTCCCCCCATCACGCCCATGGACGTCGCGAGCATGGCGCCAAGCGTCACATAGGAAAGCTGGCTGACCGTGGAGAAGGCGAGGCGCGCCTTCAGGTTATCCTGCGTCATGGCAATGGCAGAGGCCGCAAGGATGGAAAAAGCAGCCAGCCACATGATAACATCGGAGGCTGTCCCGGCCGCCAGAAAATCTATCCCGAAGACATATACAGCGACCTTCAGCACAGCGAACACACCGGCTTTCACAACGGCGACAGCATGAAGAAATGCTGATACAGGTGTTGGTGCGACCATGGCATTGGGCAGCCACGGATGGATCGGCATCAAAGCCGCCTTGCCGATACCGAAAGCATAAAGCAGCAGCAGGACCATCACCACCGGCGAGTTGGCGTCGAGGCGTTCGCTGAGTATTCCACCAAGGGAAAACTCTGTTGTGCCGGTCAGCACCCAGGTGAGGATGATGGCGGGTAACAGAAGACCAATCGACGTGCCGAGCAAAATACCCAGATAGACCGAGCCGCCCTTGCGGGCTGCTGCATTCTCCTTGTGCGTCACCAGCGGGAATGTGGAGAGAGTCAGAATTTCGTAAAACAGGAAGAAGGTCAGCAGGTTTGCCGCATAGGCGATGCCCAGCGCCGCCATGATTGCGATGGCGAAACACATATAGAACCGGGTCTGGCTCTTTTCGTTCGTGCCCCGCATATAGCCAATCGAATAAAGAGAATTGATGATCCACAATCCGGAGGCAATGAGGCCGAACATGGCCCCCAGTGGCTCGACCTGGAACGACAGCTTGAGGCCCGGCATGATCTCAAGAAATTCAAAGCCGGGCTGTGCTCCCTCGCCTACAGCAGCAAAAATTGTCAGCGCCATGTAGAAAGTGATGACGCCGGTAATGAGGGTCACACCCTCACGGATATTCGGGTGCCGGTCCGCCAGCATGATACCCAGCAAGCCGAAGACAGGCACAATCAATGCGAGATAGACAGCCATGTTATGGGAGACGAGAGACAACATCAGTATGCGCCCCCGCAGCCAGCCGTCATGCAGATCAGGGATTCTGCTGCCTGATGCGCCACATCAACCGTCAGATCGGTGTGGAAGAAGAAGTAGAAATTCGCGAGCACCATCAACCATAGCGCAACACGCATCGTGTACGGCGCTTCAGGTATGGCGGCTGCCCCTTCCGGCGGCTGTTCAAGAACCATCGTATAGATGAGGCGACCGATATAGACCGCCGCCAGCAACGAGCTGGCACCGATCAACAGCACGACCAGCAACGGATCTATAAAAGTAGAGGTCTCGAAGGCCGCTTCCATCAACTGGAATTTAGAAATGAACCCGACCGTCGGCGGCACGCCAACCAGACTGAGACCTGAAAGGATCAACCCCCAGGCTGTCCAGGGCATCCGCTTGGCCAGTCCCCTGAAAGCATGGAAATGGCTGGAGCCAAGGCGCAGGACGACGCACCCAACCCCCATGAACAGAGCAGCTTTCATCAGCGCATGATTGAAAATGTGGATCAGGGAGGCGGCAACGCCGTCCACGGTGCCAAAGGATATACCCAATAACATATAACCAATCTGGGCGATCGAGGAATAGGCCAGCATCTGTTTCACATTGTCGCGGAAGACAGCCACGATCGAGGCATAGAACATGCCGGTGATACCAAGAATGAGGAACGCATTCAGGGCCACTTCCAGAAACGGGAATTCAAATCCGAAGACCGAAAACACATAGCGCAACATCAGATAGAGCTGCACCTTGGTCGCTGTCGCAGCCAGAAACGCCGAGATTGATGACGGGGCATAGCAATAGGCATTTGGCAGCCAGAGATGCAACGGCACCATGGCCAGCTTCAGACCAATCCCGGTAATGATGAAGGCAAAGCCTGCTTCAACCACCTTATTATCCTGATTGGCCAGCCGGTCATGAAGGTCAAGCAGGTTCAGCGTGCCTGTCGCCTGATATAAAAGCCCAAGACCAATGACATAAAAGGTCGCGCCAATGGTGCCCATGATCAGGTAGTTGAATGCAGCCGTCAGGGCACGGCGATCCTTGCGCGCGCCCATGGCGACAAGCGCGTAGGTGGAGAGCGACGAGATTTCCAGAAAGACGAAGACATTGAATGCGTCACCCGTTCCGGCAACACCCAGCAGTCCGGTCATGCAGATCAGGAGCGCCGTGTAAAAAGCGGGTATCTGGCGGCGGTCAATTTCTGCTTCAACAGATGTGCGGGCATACGGAAAGACAACCGACGCCATGGCGGCAACCAGCATCATGATAAGCGCATTGGCCAGGTCGATATAATAGGTAATCCCAAGCGGCGCGGCCCATCCCCCCATTTCATAGACAATAGGGCCGGAATGCCAGACCTGATCGAGCAGAAGAATGGTGCAGATCAGCGTGGCCCAGCTGACAAGCGAGGCCCAGAGCCAAGGCGTTGTGCCGGGGCGCATCAACAGCGCAATCGGCGCGGCAATCATCGGGATGACGACTGGCAACGCTGGCAGATGTTCAAGACCGGGGGCTATACTCATCAGGCCGCCTCCTCCGTGATGGGACGGCCAAACTCAGCCTTGTAATCTTCTGCTTCCAGCTCATCTTCTTCAATCGTGCCATAGGCTTCCTGAATGCGCACGGCCAGAGCAAGGCCCACGGCTGTTGTTGCAACACCAACAACAATCGCCGTCAGGATCAGGACATGCGGCAGCGGGTTCGAGTACAGAATTTCACCAGCATAAGCTGCTGCCTCACCGGCATAATCTGCCCCATGGGGATCACCATCATGAGCGCCGCCGGTCTGGTGCAATGTATTGGCGTGATCACCCGCATGATCAGCAACATCCGTGGGCAAATCGTGCAGGGATGTGGATGCCTGGTTGAGTGTGTCGCCAGCCGCCAGCCCTGCTTCCCCCTGCAACTGATTGGTGGCATCTGCAAATTCTGCCGGCACACTGCGCAACGCGCTATCGGCTGCCTGCGCCTCATCTCCTGCGGAACGAATAGCTGCCTCCAGGTCGTTGCCCGGATAAACGCTGCTCGCGGCTGAATGATCGCCCTGGCCCTGGCTGGCTGGGCCCTGGCTGGCTGCGCCCTGACCAACTACGCCGTGGTTGGCTGTGTCATGCGCCTTGTCGTAATCAGCGCCATTGCCTTTACCATGATCATCTCCGTGGCCATCGCCATGCCCGCCGCCATAGCCGCCAAGCAGAATTGGCGCGGTACCGCCCGCAACCTTGCCAACGGTAATATAGAAAATGAAAACGGATGTCTGGAAGATATTGAGGCCGATGATCGTCTTCACCAGGTTGCCCCGACTGAAAACAATATACAGACCTATCATCATCAGCGTAATGACGATCAGGTAGTTATAACGCTCCAGGATAAACTCGATCATCACCAGCCCCTACCAATCCTCATCCGCGATTTCCGGCTCGCGGCCCGCGAAATGATAAAAGACAGTCAGCATGGTCGAAGCCACGGCCAGGCCAACACCGAACTCGACCAGGATAATGCCGATATGCTGCCCGGCATGATGGTGTGACTCCGGCTGGATCAGGTCATAATCGAGAAAATTACCTCCGTAGAACACGCTCCAGACACCTGTGAGGGCGTATAACAATACCCCTGACACCATGATTGATGGCAGCACTTTGGGGGGCAAAGCCTGTTTCGTCTTGTCGATCCCGAAACCAAGGGCGTGCATGATGAACGCCACAGCGAAGATAACACCAGCCTGAAAGCCCCCGCCCGGACCATAATCACCGTGAAACTGCACATACAGCGCAAACAGGATGATCGGGGCAAAGAGGATCTTGATCGTGATCCGCAGGACGACATGGCCCATCATGACGGGCCTCCTTCCCGGGGTGGTTGCTTCACCTCGCCCGCCGCGAGTTCAGCCTGAGGCTGCGGCGGAATGTCTTCACTTTTGCGACCACCACGCATACTGCCGGAGCCAAGCAACAGCATCACACCCACACCGGCTGTAAAAATCACCAGCACTTCGCCCAGCGTATCAAAACCCCGATAGCTGGCGAGCACGGCTGTCACCAGATTTGGTACTTCAATATCTGATGGTGTGCGTTCAATATATTGTCTGCCCACATGGGCATTGGCCGGTGCTTCGGGATCGCCAAAGGCTGGCATATCAGTTGAAGCCCAGACCAGAACACCGCCCGTAATGACACAGACAAACAGGGCCAGTGGGCGATGACCGGGGACGACAGGCTTTTCCCGCCGCGCAGTCAGCAACATGCCCGACAACATCAGGACAGTTGAAATGCCGGCACCCACAGCAGCTTCCGTGAAGGCAACGTCAACCGCGTCCAGCGATACGAAAAACAGGGCAGACAAAAGACTGTAAATACCGGACAGCATGACCACGGCAAACAAACGGCGCACACGCACCATGGTGACCGCGGTTACCAGCAGCAATGTCAGGATAGCGACGTTGAGAAAGACAATCTGCGTCGGCTCTGTATGATATTCCATCACAGATCCCCCCTTTTGTCAGGGTAGCGCAGATTTTTGCCGATCAGCGGGTTGAGCTTGCCGACCCAGGCAGAGTGGGCAATCGCATGGGTTGCAACGGGGCTGGTCAGCAAGAGAAAAAGGGCAATAAAAAACAGCTTCATGATCGTGGTAAAATCATCTGACTGCAACGCCATGGCCAGCAGGATCAACTCCGAGCCGAATGTGTCTGTCACGCCGCCCGCGTGGATGCGTGTATAAAAGTCAGGAAACCGAACAAGGCCAAGCGCGCCGGCGAAGACAAACAGCCCGCCAATCAGGAACAGGGCCCAACTGAGAAAGTCGATCACCGCGGCCATCATGCCCCCTCCTCATTGCGCTTGCGCACATCCTGCATTGTCGGAGAGAGGTCGCGATAGCGGAAGAATTTGAGAATGGCGATCGTGCCGGCAAAATTGATCAGCGCATAGAGCAGTGCAATATCCAGAAAGTCGGGGCGGCCCGTCATATATCCCATCAAGCCCAGCAGCAGCACGGTTTTGGTGCCGAAGCTGTTCCCGGCCAGAACCCGGTCATAAAGCGTCGGCCCCAGGATCGCACGCAATAAGGTGAGGACCATTGCGACAACAATGGCAATAGCAGCAACGATGAACATCATGAGTTGTCCTGCCTTTGCGCCGCTGGCTGCATGGCTTCAAGCCGCTTCTGCCGTGCCCATTCACGCCCTTCCGGAACATCCAGTGCGCAGACACGCTCGCCCATTGAGGTGATCCCGTCTACGTCCGCCAACTCTTCCGTCAGTGCATGAACAAGAATACTGCCTTCATACACATCAACTGTGACGGTGCCCGGGGTGAGCGTGATGGAATTCGCAAAGATGGTCTTGCCCATATCACTAGCTTGATAGGCCGGCACCCGCAACATGCCCGGGCTGAGAGAGAGCTTCGGGCTGAGGGCATGGCGGACAACCGCAACATTCGCTTTGCCGATTTCCAGCGTCAGCCAGAACATATAACTGAGAATGCCCGGGAAGATCCGGGTCGGGACGCCTTCCCTGTCCAGCATCCCGGCGCGATCTGCGAGCCATACACATAACAGGACAGAGCCTGCGCCAAAGACTGCCAGCGTCGGATTGCCCCAGTGCTCTTCACCGGACAGCGCCAACCACAACAGGCCGAGCACGATAGCGAGCGCGATGTGTCTTCCAGCTATTCTGAGGATGTAGCGCAACATTATTGTCTGTTATGCCCCTGCGACTGCAACGTCTTTTCCTGTTCGGCATGTAGAGCGTCAGCCCACCTTGCGAACTGGTGGAAAATGACAAAATTCACGACGAAATCAATCCCTTAAGCTGTACTTAGCGGGCTATTCAGGAATCTGGCAAGGGGGCAGCGCGCAAACAAGCGCAGGAGAAACAAAAAAGCCGGTCGCAGCCAAAATACGCAAGGCCACAACCAGCATCTATGCTTATGACATAGTGTGCTTAAGGGCCGGTTAGGACGGCAGGTAAAATTTGAGGTAATGGGTCGACACAGCTGGTTTTATGTCAGACCGCGCCGAAATACCCATTCCCACTGTCAGAGCCCTTCTGCTCCTGCGCGGTCTGGCTCAATTCTTCCATGATGTCCTGCGACCAGTCCCAGTACCGCAGGATGGTGCGGGAGTAATCGCGGGCGATACTGTCAAAGACGCCAAGCAGATCTTCGACCTTCTCTTCCGAGTAATTCAGTGTGGTCCCCTGTTGGAGCAGATCATTATCAAACAGGGTCAGGAAAGCCTTGCGTGAAAGGCCGATGCTCTTGCACAGAACCGCGAAAGGCTCGCCGCTGAAATCCCGCAAAACCCGTGCTGCTGTCTCCTGGCTGACACCGGCAAGCATACCCACTGCATGACATGTATCATCAGCGGGGTTTTGCCGGGCGAACTCAAGTGTCCGCTCAACCACTTCCATGGTCACCATTTCTCCGTTGCGCCCGCGTGGGCGGTGCCGCCGGTCAATCAATGTCAGGATGGATTTCACATGCAGGTCAGGGGTGTCGCTGGTGAAGGTTTCGACGAACAGGTCATGCATGGCGTCCTGTACGATGCTGCGGTCGGTGGCGAAGCGCGCCAGCACAGACTTGCGGTGCGGAGTTTTCAGCCACCAGAACATGGCAAGCCCGTGATCCAGTCGCAGCTCTGGCCGTCGCAGCAGGGCGCTGCGGATATCCGCGTCGACTTCCGAGCGGCGCACAAGCAAGTCCATGGCATTACGGGAGATCACCACTGTGTCCTGGCGAAGTATCTGTTTCAGCACGTCGGCCTCGCCGAAGGTGACCAGTTGATCAATAATCGATTGCGTCAGGTCATCACGCCAGGCGATTTGCGCGCGATGCGCGGGGCCAACCTGACAGGCATCATACAGGAGCGATTCCTGTATCTGCGGCATGTTCTTCAATACCGGGACTGCAACCTGCGCCTCGGAGGTGAGCAGATATTTCTGCAACTGTACGGGGATTTCGGGAAAACTTGCGACTCGCTCTGCGATTTCCTGGCGTGTGGCTGTGTCAACCTGCTCAAGAGAGCGCGCAAGGATGTCTGCGATAAAATCGCGGTCGTTCTGGGTCAGTTTTTCCTGTGGCAACACCACAAGATCAGCCAGTTTACGTACCAGCGTCTGCCGGATCCGCACTGGCTTGGCGCTGACAGGTACAGCAGTTGAAGCACCGGCGGCGGGCGTATCCTGCGCTGAAAACTTACTGGCATGTTGCATGACGGAACTCCTGTGCCGGTAATCTAGCGCCGGAGTGTTAATGCTTGCTTTCTGCGCGCAAAGCTAAGGCGGTGCTAGGCGTGGCCCGCTTTATGCCTTATGAGAAGTAAAGTTCAGGAGTATTTGTAATGAAAAAGATTTTTGCCCTTTCCGTCATGACCAGCGCCTGCGCGGCGCTAACAGCGTGCGTCAGTGACCGGGCACCCGCCTTTGAGAAAAGCCCCCTTTTTCCGGCTGGATATTCGGATGGATGTCAGAGCGCGGTAGAATCCGAGAAGAATTTCTCCACAAAGCTGATTCGCGACGAAGCGCTTTTTGCAGATGATGCAGGTTATCGCTCCGGGTGGCGCCAGGGATACAGCGCCTGTCGCCAATCAGGCGATGAAGGTACGACAGATGGTATTTTTCGCGGACAAGCAGACCCGAGCTACTAGATCGCTGACATTGACGTGCAGGAATCAAAAAAGCTCCCATCAAGGAGAGCTTTTTTGTTGTCCAGTACAGTCTCGCGGAGCCGCCTTTACTGACAGAATCCTGGAGCTGGCTCGCCGTCAACTGTTCCATCCGCATAGGTGATGATTGACGTATCCTCGTCGATCACACTGCTGATCAAGGCACGGCACTGCTCAATACGTTCCTGAGAGAAACCGGTTGAGAAGTCAGTATCTGCGCGGTCAGCGATAGCGATGATGGATTCGCATGATGCGCGGTCTTTGCGATAGTTATCGAGCTTCACGGTACGCTCAACTGTATCCTGATTACATTCTGTACGCTCAACCGCATTGACATAGTTGATCCAGCCAGCTGCAGCCTGACGGTCAGCGTTTGTCGCACCAGATGTGCTGCCAACGCGGCGCCACGCTTCACGTGCACGCGCGCGCTGTGTTGGACTGTTGGTATCGATATTGTATCGCGCATTGCCGATCAGCAGCCAGATATTGGCGCGCTGACGACCTGTGAGGCCACCACGGTTCAGAGCATTGTTGAGGTTTTCTTCGGCCTCACGCCATTGCTCGTCCGCAAAATAAACCTGCCCGAGACGGTAATAAAGTTCACCATCTGCAGACATAGCCGCTGCTTCCGTCAAAACCGCCGCAGCTTTCTTCTGCTCACGCGCAAGGTTCCACATCTGGGCCAGCAACTCGAGGTTTTTCTGTGTGCGTTGGACATTACCAGCCGCCATTTCCCGCTCAAGCAATACACCGCCCCGATAAGGGTTATTCAAAAGTGAGTAATACTGTACGAGCTGGATGATACGTGTCTCATCGGTAATAAAACCATTCTTGTAAGCTAGCTCAACAACAGCAGCAGCATCTTCATCGCGTCCCGCCTGAGAATACGATCCAGCCAATTGTGTCCAGTATGACGTGTCTTCCGGAAAGAAGCTAATCATACGTACGAGCAGATCACCACGTTCAGAATTAGCCCCTACTTGAGAATAAATAGCATTCATCAAATCGTAGTAGCTCTTCTTCCGCGTGGTTGTTCCAGCGGCAACTTCCTGCTCGTGAGCGCGCAATGCATTCTCCATAGGGCTCCGTGCCCCACGATAATCTTCCAGTGCGGTATTGGCAGCGGCAAGCAAATACCAGGTATTGGAATTTATGCTAACGCCCGCATTTTGTTGAATGCGGATGAATTCCTGAAGAAATCGACGGGCTTCCGGATAACGTTCTTCCTGGAAATATAGCTGCGCTATATTATATCGTATCTGCGTGGCGCGAGCTTCCGGAAGAGCATTCTGAGCGAGTGCATTCTCAAATGCACGTAAGGCACCAGAATAATCAGGGGGTTGGATCTGAAACTTGTAGTTACCGAGTAACTCGTAGGATGTGGCCTTGTCATATGGTGTCATCCTGTCACCGCGATCTCGGAATAGCTGCTCAATAATTGCGATTGCCTGCCGAAATTCGGGGTCGCCCGCATTATCACCTGCTGCCTGAATTAGTTCAAATGCTTTAGTAAGCTCCCGCGCGGTGCCCGTGCTAAGCGTATCACTTTGGGCGTGAGCCGACATGAGATCAGAGCTCGCAAAAAGAAAGAACATCCCTAATGACAGAGAGGCCAGTATTTCTTTTAGACTATTCATTTTCAGTTTGCTCATCACGTTGCTCACACTCACATATATAGCATACAGATTAATTCTGGGCCTGAGAATTATCCATCTTCAAGAATGAAGATGAAAGTCGTTCGAACACCAATGCGCGGCTCAGCATTACCATTCACAATCTTCGGCTGATATTTCCAGTTCAGAACTGCACGCTCAGCATACCTATTAAGACAAGAGTCATCTGTAGAAATCACTCTTGGATTAGTAGTCTGCCCATCCGGCGTCACATCGAACTCAACCGTTACGCGTTTTCTAACGCCGGGGTCTGTCCGCCCCTGACAGCGATCAGGATATTGCGGCGGGATGCGGACTAGTGGCTGTGCATCACGGTCCGGGTTAAAGCCTGTGCCTATGTCGAGGTTAGAATCAAACTCAGGGGTTACGGCGCTCACACCCTGCACTTCTGGCTGAAAATCAGCTGTATTGATTGCAGGTGGTGGTGGTGGTGGCTGATCAAGATTAGGCCGATCAAAGGCATTCTGGTTCGCAATTTCAGTATCCTGAATTTTGCGCCCCAGGTCGATTTTGACAGCATCACGCTCGTCATCAAGCTGAAGGTTATCATCAGTAATGAGGGCGTACATCACCAGAAAGAGGGCGGCGGTGAAGATAAGCGCCAGCGGTGTGCCAAGTATCAGTCTGACCAGGGATTGCATCCGACGCTCTCCTTATTCTTCCAGCGTAGCGATATTGATGACATCAACATCCGCATCTTTAATTTTCTGAATAACATCGATCATCAGCTCTGATCTTGCTTTCTGATCGACCTGAACAACAGCAGACCCTTTTGGAGTTTCACGACGCAGCTCACGCACTTTGAACTCTACCTCGTCGAGAGATACCAGCTCCTTGTTGATCCAGATCTCGTCATTCTCATTCACCGCAACAAGCAGAGAGATCAGCTTGATCTTGTCAGCAGTCTGCGCATCTGGTCGCAGAACATCTGTACCCGTTTCCTTGATGAAGGTGGACGTGACGATAAAGAAGATCAACATGATAAACACGATGTCGAGCAAAGGCGTGACGTTTACGTCTTCATCATCTGCTGCAGCATTGCTGATTTGTCTTCTTGCCATTTTAGGCCCCTGTTACAGTCAACTACTTACAAAACCACCTGCGCCGTTACTCGGCAGCTTTGGCGATAACGATTGGCGCGGCACGATTTGCCTGCCTTGCCTGGTCCAGTACAGTTACGGCAACGCCGCTATCTGATTCCAGGGCAGCCGTAATCTGAACGACCCCCCTTGGCTTGGAGGCAAGGAATTCCTCGACCACCGGCTTCACCGAACGTGGATCAATCAGCCGCACGTCATCCACAAGCACAAACCCGTCTTCCTGCACGAACAGCAGCAAGGCTGGTGGCGGATTCTGTGGTACTTCAGGTGTCGGCTCAGGTAAATTTGGCGAGAAGCCATCTTCATAAACGAATGTCGCTGTCACGATAAAGAAGATCAGCATGATGAAGACAATGTCGAGCAACGGCGTGACGTTGACTTCAGACTCCTCGGCTGCAGGCCTGATACGCTTACGATTCATCATAAAACCTGCTCCTTACCCAACCGTCTTGTCCAGCTCTTCTGATGTATCCCGAACAGTAGCACGCGCACGCGCTTCCAGAATGTTCAGCATCAGAATACCGGACAGTGAAGCAACCAGACCCGCCATTGTCGGGATTGTTGCCTTGGAGATACCGCCTGCCATCAAGCGGGCATTGGAAGACCCTGTAACAGCCATGACGTTGAACACTTCAACCATGCCGGTCACGGTGCCCAGAAGGCCCAGCAAGGGAGCAATAGCAACCAGCCCCTTGATGACGGTAATGTTTTGCGTCGACGCCAGTTTGACCTCAGACAACAACTTGTCCCGCACGGCCAGCGCATACCAAGATGCGTGATCCTTGCGATTAGACCAGGCCCGCACTGCCTGCTTACGCACACCTGCGCTGGCAGTTGTGAAGAAGATCACGCGCTCCAGGATGAGTGCCCACATGATAAAGGTGGCTATCATGATGGCGAAAAGAACATCGCCACCAGCCTGCAGGAACTCCCTGATCGAGTCGTAGGCGTTTACTGGATTCAAGACCTCGAGCATAGCCGAGCTCCTTTCTCAATTAGCCTTAAGACCGGGACTCGGCGTGCTCGGCGATCATGCCGGCAGCCTGCTCTTCCAGAACCTGCGTCACACTGCGCGCAGAACCAGCTGCAAACGCATGGATCAGCAGAAGCGGAATAGCTGCAACCAGACCAAGAACAGTGGTCACAAGCGCTTCAGAGATACCACCCGCCATGATTTGCGGATCACCTGTACCAAAGAGTGTAATCGCCTGGAATGTCCGGATCATACCGATAACCGTACCGAGCAGACCCATGAGAGGTGCAACGGCAGCGGCCACCTTGATCAGGTTCAAGCCGCCTTCGAGTTTTGGCACTTCCTTAAGGACGGCATCATCAAGTTTGAGGGCCAGTGTCTCCACATCAGCTGATGTGTTGGACTGATAAGCCATCATGATGCGGCCAAGAGGATTACCTTTACCGGCAGCTTTTTTACGCATCTGGCCACGCACCGCACCGGATGTGCCGAGGATGGAGAGAAGCTTGAAGATACCGAAGGCGCCGGCAATCGCTAGCACCAACAGGATTGTGTAGCCAACAGGCCCGCCCTGATCGATTGTCTCACGCAGGGATGGACGCTGTACAGCAAGCTCAAGCAGTGTGCCCAGTGACGGGTCAATCACACCAGCAACATAGCCGTTGCCAGAATAATTTTCCACACGACGCGCTGCATCATTTGCACCGGCACCAGGCTGGCGTGCCAGGAACTGAAGTTTCTGGATGCCTTCCTTGTAGACTAGGAAGTCACCATTAGAGAATGCCGCGAAAGGCCCGATGCGCGTAACGCTTCGAGTACTGTCTTCGCCATTGTCTGTTTTCACGATGGCATCGAATGTTACCACCTCAGACTGACCTGTCATTTCCTGCAGCAACGTGATGGAGAGATTTTCGAGCTCTTCAATACGAGGAAGCGTCTCGCTCTGCGCTGTTTCAAATAAAGGATCAACACGGCCCGGATATTGGGCACTGATGATAGAACCCTGAAGCTGTACAGCCAGTTCAGTCGCCGCAGAACGCGCAGCACCGAACAATTCGGCAAACTCGCCTTGCGCTTCAGTCAACTGCGTTTGCAGCTCAGCAATCTGAGCGCGGTTGGCATCAAATTCAGCCTGCAGACGGTCACTTTCAGCCGTAGCTGAATTAACCTGACCGCGGATTTGAGAGAGCTTCTGCTGCTGCGTGTTGCGCTCAGAGAGAAACTCAGCTTCACGCTGGCGATTCTGCTCGGCAACGGCTGCCCGCTCCTGACGTGCATTGTTCAGAACATCCTGCAGGGAAGTCTGCGCGCTTGCGGCACCTGCTGTCAAAACTGTCGCACCAGCGATAAGTGAGATGCCCAGAGTACGAATAACTTTCATGATACTATATCCTTTGTCTCGTCGCTGTTACTGAGCCTGAATCGGTGCCTTGACAGGCAACGTCAGAAGGTCAGGTGCGGTTTGTTCCTTGGCAACACGAAGACCGAAGCGCACATCCTCGAGGAATGACTTGTCGAGGTCTACAAAATCACCGGTATCGCGATCGTAAATACGAAGAATGGAATCATCAGCATTCTTGTAGACCAAAGCGGTGCGGCCGATACGCAGGAACTCAACAGCGAGTGCTCCCTCGGGTGTGTCCACTTCACCTTCGTATGTGTCTACGGTGCGACCAAATTCGTTTTCGATCTGGTAAGCCTCAACAATCAGGCGATAGCGCTGCGCTGCAGAAACCTCTGAGTCAGCCATCATTCTGCGCAGACGCGCGAGACGATCCTGACGTTCGGTTTCGTTGAACGGCATATCTGCATTGATAAAGGCTTCAAGATTATCAAGCATGTCTTCCATCAGTGGCACCATGGCCAGCTGCAAGGTGGAGACATTTTCCAGATCTTCCTGGATGCGTCCGATCTGCTGACCCTGGCTTTCAATTTCGGCCCGACGGGTCTCATTGAAGCGCGTAAGCAATTCGAACTGCTTCAGATTGGCGCGATACTCACCAAGAATGGCAGATGTTTCATCATCAAGCCGCTCGACACGCTGTTGTGAGGCCTTGGCCTCATCCTGAGTGCGTCTTGCTTCATTAAGCGCGGAATTGAACTGGGCGGCTGCCGGCGCGGCCATCGCAGTGGCCATAACCATGGCCGTTCCCAAAAAAGCAATCTTTTTTATCATCTGCTCACCTACTGCATTGCTTCGGTCACTATGAGACGATCACCACGATCGCCGCTTCAAACCTTATGAACGACGCCTTGCCAGCGCCGCACAAATCCAAAATGACACCATTAGTGTCACGTAGCTAAAGGGGAAATCTTAATTATCCCTACATTGCCCCATTCAATGATTGTAAAAATTATCACCAAAAGGCAACGCTTTTATTTCAATCCGGTTCAAAAAAGCCGGATTTCTTCCTTCCCACGCCACTTGACAGCTTATAGCACTGTTATGAAATCACACTTTAGCCGGTTGCGACGGGTTGTGCAACGGTTCAATAAAGTCCGCTAAAAGTGTGAGAGTGATTATAGATGGCTGGGGCGGGAGGATTCGAACCTCCGCATGGCGATACCAAAAACCGCTGCCTTACCACTTGGCGACGCCCCAACTGAGGAAGCTGCACATAGCCGCATCATCTGATTTCTGCAATGCTGTTTTTTGCAAAAAATGCCCCGATAGACGCGGCGCTGACTGCCCTGTAAACGCCATATCCAACAGTAAGGACGGACTACACGATGCAGAAACTCAACAACACATTCTACGCCGCCGGGCAAATACTGCCGGAGCAGGTCGGCAATATTGCCGCACAGGGATTCGATATCATCATCAATAACCGGCCCGATGGCGAAGAGCCAGGCCAGCCAAGCGCGCAGGATATCGCTGTTGCAGCTGGTGCTGCAGGTATTGATTATGTGCATATTCCAGTCGGCGCAGGCGGCCTGAGCCACGAAGATCTGGCGCTGTTCAACGCCCGCACAGCTGATAAACAGAAAGCACTTGGCTTTTGCAAAAGCGGGTTCCGCTCTGTCATGGTCAGGGCCATGGCACTCGCACAGTCAGGTGAGGATGTGGCAACGCTGGTCGCAGAAGCCGGGTCCGCTGGATATGATATCAGTGCCCAGCAGCAAATGCTGCAATCACTTAAAAATGGATGATAACGCGCGCTGGCTTGCTGGCTGAGGGAATGACCAGCGTCTCCGGCAGGGTGACGCCACATGTCATGGGGAAAACATCCCGCCCGTCTTCATCAGTCTGGGCAACAGCCATACCAGAACCACAATCCAGAAAGCTGCCCGGCGCGACACTGACAGTAAACTGCCAGTTTGGCGGGGCGGCGACATAAATGCGATCGAGTACGCCGCCGAGATTTTCGCCCAGCACCACGCCGCCTATTTCTGCGTGCGGCCCCATCTCTGATGAACCCACGCGATGCGGTTCAGCTTCCTGTGCATTGGCACGGGACAGCAAAATATCTCCAAGGGTCATCAGAACCAGAAAGGCCAGGCCCCACAGAAAAAAGTTAATGCGCTGTTTACCTTTGATACACATACGCGTGACACCCGCAAAAGTGGGGCCAGCCAGCCCAGATTTTACTTTAGAGCAGCGCGCCATCATGGCAGAATTGCCCATGATGACAGGTCAGTCTGTCGTGGTGATGCGGGTATGCTGAGAGATTTTGCCTTTAAGGAATATGCGTTGACTGATTTTGCCTGGCGCAATGGTCGTATTGTGGTCAAGCAGACCGGCGCGCGCATTCCGGTGACCGGAGAGTTTCTGCGCGACTTTGCCAGGGGTGCCAGTTTCGCAGCCGAAGTGTCGGCCATCTCCGCCACCCGTCACGCCCGGCAGCGCTTGGGCCGGGAAAGATCACAGCGAATACGGATCAGTTTTGCACCGGCGATGCCCTACCCCTGGTATGCCATCTGGGCGGTTAGCCATCTGGCAGACCTCGATATTGTCCGCAATCCGGCGGATGCTGACATCCTGTTCTATTTTGAGGACAGTGAGCATGTTGCCGCCCTGCCTTTTGACGCCGTAGACCTGCCTGTTCTGAACGGCGCCTGTCTTGATATCCGGAAGAGCATGGTGGCAAAAACATTCGAGCGTGTTTTCGGCTATGCCCTGCATGTTGACCCCCGCACCCATCACGGTCTTGCCTTGCGCAAATCCGAGCGCAACGGCGTGCATGACGGGCAAATTTTACCCTGCCCCTATTTCCCCTCAACTGACGGGCAGGTGTATCAGCACCTGATCGACAACACGCAAGACGGGCGCATCTACACAGACATTCGTACACCGATTGTTGGGGGCAACCTGCCAACCGTTTACCTGAAACAGCGCAAGGCCAATGCGCGTTTCTCGAATGACAATTTCCGCGTTGTCGTGACATCAGCCAGTGAGCAGTTTTCTGCCGATGAGCAGCGTAAAATAACCATCTTCGCCCAGGCCATGAACCTCGACTTTGGCGGCATGGATGTTTTGCGAGACCGCAGGGACGGGCGCATATATATTGTCGATGTCAACAAGACTGACATGGGGCCGCCAACGGCCCTGCCACGCCATGACAAGCTGGTGGCCATGCGCGCCCTTGCTGACAGCTTTCGCGACTATGTTACAGCGCGACTCACGGCACACAATTCGGCATGAGTATTCCCTTCATCAAGGCCTTTGACTTTGCCTATGGGCAGGTTGACCAACTGTCACCGCTGGTGCGCCGGGTAATTTGCAATAATCCGGGGCCGTTTACATTCACCGGCACCGGTACTTATCTGATAGGCACCAGCGATATTGCCGTGATTGATCCGGGGCCGGTCAATGACGCGCATCTGGCGGCGTTGCTGGCAGCTGCGGGCGGCGGTCAGATCACGCATATTGTCGTGACCCATACCCACAAGGATCATTGTGGCGGCGTTGCTGCCTTGAAACAGGCAACCGGCGCGCGTGTTTACGGTGCCACAGCCCACCCCGAAAGTGATGGCACTGGCGCGCCGGCCCTTGATGAAGGGGCAGACCTTGAGTACCGGCCTGACCATGTTTTGGCTCATGGCAGTGTTCTTGAGACAGACGAATGGCAACTGGAAACACTGGCAACCCCCGGGCATATCTCCAACCATCTCTGCTTTGCTCTGCCTACGGAGCGAGCCCTGTTTACGGGCGATCACATCATGGGCTGGGCAACGACTGTTGTGGCTGCCCCTGATGGCAACATGACAGATTACTATCACAGCCTTGACCTGTTGGCCGCGCGTGACGACATGATTTATTATCCCACACATGGCGCGCCTGTTACAGACCCGCAGAATTTCGTCCACGCTGTGAAGCAACATCGGGAGATGCGTGATGAACAGGTACTGGCACAACTGGCATCAGGCAAAACGCGGATCATGGATATGGTCGCTGACATGTATAAAGACGTAGACAAATCACTTCATATTGCCGCTGCGCTGAATGTGCAGGCACATCTTGAGCGCCATGTTGCAACGGGCCGTGTCGTGCAGAATGGCACACGCCTTCTGAACGCAGAATACCGTCTGGCGTGAAGGATTACGCCTGATAGGCCCTGTCCAGCGACAGGGCGCGCCGCACCTGCACAATGAGATCACGCTGGCGCTCGCTGGGCTTACCTTCAACTTCCGCAACTTCTTCCAGCATACGGATCATGTCTTTCATTTCCTGCAATGTCAGCGCATCCTTGACCGGGCGCATCAATTTGCCCAGGGAGTTGGCCGCATCATTTATCTGACCAATCGCCATCCGCCCGAACGAATATAGCCCTTCGGCTTCATCCGGCGTTGCCCCGAAGCCTTCTGTCATCAATTCTATCATCTTCTGCTTCTGGCCGGTAGTGATCTCTCCTTCATAAGAAGCAATCTGTACCATGAGTATGGCTGCCGAGTCGCGTGGATCATTCACATTTTCGATTACGCGCTGGTCGATTTGACGCGACCATTTTCCCCGGCGTACCGCTCCTTTTACGTCATCAATCGCGTCCTGACCGTCGCGCGCAGCCCCGATAACGCGACTGGCAACAAATATGGCCGTGGCGAGCCCGCCAAGAATGAGCAGCAGAAGGCCCATAATGTATCTCCTTGTTATGGGCATGAGTATAGCAATCCCCAGCTGCGGACGCACCGGGGAAAGTGATGAATTTTCATCAGCAAGTTTCTATTGGAAGTTTATATTGATAATCATTCTTAATTGCAACACTATGGCCCTCATGGCAACGCACAGGAGAAACTTTCATGCCAAACCTGACACTGATCAGAGCTATGCGCATCATCGCTTGCGGGGCAGACAGGGCACGCGGATTTGCCAGGCCGATGCCTGCAGGCTGCAGCCTGAGTAAACTTCAGAGCTTTCTGGAGGCGATCAATCAACATGCGCGGCGCCCTCTCCTGCTCTCACCCCCTTGCGCGACCCGGATTTCACCTGACGAAAAAGCCCTGATCGGCCTGATATGGGCCAGCCAGAACGAACGCCAGAGCGAGTTCCTGGCCCGGGCAAGCTGGCTCGTGCGCTGGCCAGGACAGACGGCGGTCCAGTCGCGGTGCGATGACCTTGCCGCTGCGCTCGAAGTGGAAGGGATATTTCCTGATTGCCTGCCAGCTTCAGCGCCGCCCACACGCCAGCCTGCCCTGCCGGTATTGCATCCGGTTGATCAGGCCAGACCCGCTATTGCGCCACAACCCGCTGCCATGATCTGAAATCTCCGCCAGTCGGGTTCTGGAATATGCGCAGGTCAAATTCCGGTGCAGCTGCCAGAATATGGTCAAAAATATCTGCCTGGATTTTTTCATAATTGATCCAGTTCGTATCCAGACTGAAGACATAGATTTCTATGGGCAGACCGTTTTCTGTTGGCTGGAGCTGGCGCACCAGAAAGGTCAGGCTGTTCGAGATTTTCGGGTGGTTATCCAGATAAGCCTCCACATAGGCACGGAATGTGCCCACATTGGTCAGACGGCGACCATTGACCAGCGTTTCCGGGTCCGCCCCTTTTTGGCTATTATAGGCATCAAGTTCGGCCTGCTTGTCGGTGATGTACTCGGCGAGAAACTGAATTTTTGAAAAACGCCGCAGCATTTCTTCATCACAGAAACGAATTGTCGAAACATCAATATTCAGCGACCGTTTGATCCGCCGCCCGCCTGTTTCAGTCATGCCACGCCAGTTTTTGAAACTCTCGGAGATCAATGCCTGTGTCGGAACAGTGGTGATGGTCTTGTCAAAATTGCGGATTTTCACTGTTGTTAGCGCAATTTCCATCACGTCGCCATCGACATTGTAACTAGGCATCTCAATCCAGTCCCCTACTGCAACCATGCGATTGGCGGAGAGCTGAATGCCGGAGACAAAGCCAAGGATCGGGTCCTTGAACACAAACATCAGGACGGCCGTCAGCGCCCCGAACCCGGCCAGCAGCGACAGGGGAGACTGCCCCAGAACCAGTGAGAGAATGGCGACCAGCCCCAGAAAATACAGCGCGATCTTGGCAACCTGCACGAAACTCTTGATCGGAAACTGACGCGAGATGGAGTAGGTGCGATATATCTCCTGGCCAGAATTGATCAGTGCATCAAAGAAAAGGACACCATTGACCACCATGTAAACGAGGGCGGCCGTCTCCACAAACGCACCGACCGCAGGCCACTGCGCCAGAGCTTCCGGTGCCAGCATATAGATCACAATGGCGGGGGCCTGATGGGACAGGCTCTCAAACACCTTATTGCGCAGAATGATGTTGTCGCGCTCGCTGTCAGATGCGGCCAGAAAACGATGGATGCCCGCAACGATAATCCGCCGCGCCACGATATCGGCAATCACGGCCAGCAGAATGATGCCAAAGAACGCCACCGTGACCGCCAGCCAGACACTCGCACCCTCGAGCGCCGGAAAGCCGGCAAAAAACTGCTCAAGATATTGCATCGGTTACCTCCCGGATTGTTGCTGCTTTATTTTGCTGTTCGCCCTGAATGAGAAGGGGCAGACCCGCATACTGATATGCAAGCAATGTATCCGTTGACCTGCTTTCCTAACGCCCACGGAGAAATCCGCGTCAGGAAGCTCTTAAATACACGACAAAAAAAGGCGCCCGTTTCGAGCGCCTTCCTCTGATTGTTTATCCGGCTGAGACTAGCAGGTGCGGACTTCACCGTTTTCCCAATATGTGCGGCCGGAAGCTGTATCAACATAGAAACGGCGGGAATACTGTGCGTCCCACTGCAATGGCTGACCAGCTCCAAACTGGCTATAAGGGCGGCGACGTTCTGTACGGCCACAGGTCATCGCATCCTGGTTGGAACCACGAGATGCACCGGCAGCACCGCCGATAACCGCGCCGACGACAGCGCCTGTTTCCGCATCACCGTCACCAACATTGTTGCCGATGATGGCACCAATGACGGCACCGGCAGCCGCGCCACCAGCAGTGTTGCGCTCGATATTGCCTGTGGACGTGCAGGCTGTGGCCAGCAACATGGCTGAAGCAGCGAAAAGGAAGTGTTTCATATATAAATCTCCAGATAGGGTCGCATCATGCGGCCCGATAAACAAAAATTACGGCCCGCCGAGTCAGTGGTAAAGTAAATTTTCTGTTACGCATGTGCGCTGCATCACCCAGAGGGCAACTCAGCTCGAGGCGAATGTGCACCTATTGCGCCAGCATTCACTTTTGCTTCACCCTGTCTTAAGTGAGAGGAAAGAGTTGACCATTATAAGGCAACCGGAAAGTCATGGCCGCCCTCAATTATCGGGACGGCAGGTAAGCAGGTATCCACGATGGACCAGTTAAGCGCACAGGACGCCCAGTTCCTGTATATGGAAGATGCCGATGTGGTGGCCAGTATCACGGCGGTACAGATTTGTGACCAGTCTACGGCGCCCGGCGGCACGGTGCGGTTCAAGGATATCATCGCAAAACTCGAGAGCCGCCTCTCCCATTCGCCGATCTATAACCGCCACCTGATGCGTGTGCCGATGGAACTGGATTTTCCCTATTGGGTGGAAGATCCGCATTTTGATATTGAAAACCATGTCCGCCATGCGCGGCTGCCGGAACCGGCAGACTGGCGGCAGTTCTGTATCCATGTGGCGCGGTATCACTCGCGGCCGCTCGATATGGGACGCCCTTTGTGGGAGGCATATATTGTCGAAGGACTCGACAATCTGGAAGGTGTGCCCAAAGGCTCCTTCGCGCTGATCTTCAAACTGCATCACGCCGCTGTGGATGGTGCCTCAGCCGCACAGTTTCTCGGCACATTGTGGGACGTGACGCCAGATGGCATTCCTGGCCTGCCGGTTGAACCTGTCATGGGCGGCCATGGCACACACGCGCCGACCCTGCCGGGCACGCTGATGCGGGCAGCTGTCAACAATGCCCGCTCGCCGGTGCGCATGACACAGGCCGTGATGCGGTCAAGCCCACAGATATCCCGTGCCCTGATCAATGCCGGGCGCGCGCGCATTCGCAAGACAGGCGGCGTGCCGAAGACAGTTTTTAACGGCAAGGTTGGCCAGCAGAAAGTTTTCGATGCGACCCGGTTCAAGCTGTCTGATGTGAAAATCATCCGTACAGCCTATCCTGAAGCCAAGGTCAATGATGTGGTACTCGCCGTTTGCAGTGGCGGCGTGCGGCGTTACCTGAAATCCAAAGATGCCCTGCCCTCTGAGTCACTCGTGACGACGGCACCGATCAACACACGCGGCAATGACGGAGCCGACGGTGTCGCTGGCGGCGGCAATAATATTTCTGCGATGACAGTGCCATTGCACACCAACATCGCTCATCCGGTGGAACGGCTGAAAGCGATTGTGCTCTCAACCCGCAAAACCAAGGCAGCCAAGGAAGGGCTCGCGGCCCGCCTGATGACAGACCTGACCCAGCATGTACCAGCTGCCACCATGGCGCTGGCCAGTCGACTGGTCATTCAGAATTCCAACGCCGCACAGAACATCAGTAATTTGACAATCTCCAACGTGCCGGGGCCGCAGTTGCCACTTTATTTCTGCGGAGCAAAACTTGTGACCGGCTATGGCCTTGCTCCGCTGGCCAACGGGATGGGGTTGTTCATCTCTACACCGAGCTATAATGGCGAGATTACATTCGGCGTAACCTCATCGCGTGAGATCATGCCCGATGTCGCCTTTTTTATTGAATGCCTTGAGAAGTCTTTTCAGGAATTACTGGCGGCAGCCACCCGGCGCCTTGAGGTCAATACGGCAGCCGAGGACGAACAGGCATCTGCGCAAAAGCCAAAACGGCGCAGGACACGGATCACCCGCGTTTCCGAAGCTGGCAGCAAGGCCAAAGCCAGAGCCACCCGGCGCTCAAAAGCCAATGGCAGCACCCGCCCCTCAACCTGATATTGCCTTGCCATAGTTGTACAACTCGAAATCACTAGCATAGTTGTGCATGAATTTTTCTGTCAGTTCAGGTGTATAAAATTCCTTAAGCTGATCGTCTGCATTTGTCGCATGCCAGGGAATATCGCGCATGTCTTCCAGCATAGTGGGGTTGATGCGCTCAGCCACGTTTCGCCAGTCTTCCTCAAAGTTTTCAAACCTGCCGAGATAATGAAAATCAAGATAGCCATTAAGCAATAACTCGCTCTGGGGTCGCCAATGCTTGTCCTGGTCGCGCTGTTTGGTCAGGTTGATAGCATCAAGAAATTGCTCAAAGGTGATATCAACGTCTGCTTCTGCATCATGGCCCAAAGCACGTCTGACCTGTTTGACAGGGTTCTTCTTGCGATCAATCTTGTCAAGGTAAGCAGACAGAACGCGCGTGTACGGATTTCTGACGAAAGAAAACCGGAAGAACTTATCGCTGAAAAATACTTCGTGAAGCAGTTCATCGCTCAGGTGATAAGGCTTGACAACGGGCGATTCGAATAATGTGGGATGTGGTACCTTGGCATCGTAATTCAGGCCTTCCGTTTCCAGCTTCATCAGAGCAAGCTTGATGGTGCTGCAGGCCACCTTTGGCGTTTCTACATATAGGTAGCGATGCTTGAGGGAAATCATGCAGTTGAGATTAAACTCATGCCATTTGATCCGTTTGTTCACGGACCTATGAAAATCCCTGTAGGAAATGATCTGTGCCTGCTCAACCTGCATACTATTACAACCTGCTCTCGTTTATGCGCCAGAAAGATCAACGTCCTACTCAGGATTGACCGGGATAGCAACAAGCTGCGCCTGACTGAACCAGACCCTTTGAACCAGCTTGACCACTGGCATTGAGTATTGCTGCACTGCAAAAAATTGTTACAGTCGACTCCAATAAAATCCGCAATCAGGATCAGGGAGATCGCATATGGCAGATATTCGGAAAATTGGTGTTATTGGTGCTGGCCAGATGGGCAACGGCATTGCCCATGTTTTCTCGCTGGCGGGCTTTGACATCGTTCTGAACGATATTGATGCGGATCAGATCACCAAGGCTCTTGGCATTATCGAGAAAAATCTTGGCCGTCAGGTGGCCAAGGGAAAGCTGGAAGCCGCAGACGCCGATGCCACACTGGCGCGCATCCAGAAATCGACCAGCATGGCAGACCTCACCGATTGTGATCTGGTGATCGAAGCCGCCACCGAGAACCCTGATCTGAAAAAGAAAATCCTCGGCGGCCTGTCAAAAGACCTCAAGCCGGAAGCAATGATTGCCACCAATACCTCCTCCATCTCGATCACCGCTCTCGCCGCTTCTACCGATCGGCCAGAGAAGTTCATCGGTCTGCACTTCATGAACCCAGTGCCGGTGATGCAGCTGGTGGAAGTTATTCGGGGCATTGCGACCAGTCAGGAAACATTTGAAGCTGGCAAGATGCTGGTGGAGCGCCTTGGCAAGACCATGGCGGTGTCAGAAGATTTCCCGGCTTTCATCGTAAACCGTATTCTGATGCCAATGATCAATGAAGCGATCTACACGCTTTATGAAGGTGTTGGCACTGTTACGGCGATAGATACTGGCATGAAGCTTGGCACCAATCACCCAATGGGCCCGCTCGAACTGGCAGACTTCATTGGTCTGGATACCTGCCTGTCCATCATGCAGGTGCTATATGAGGGACTTTCAGACTCCAAATACCGCCCTTGCCCACTTCTCATCAAATATGTGGAAGCTGGCTGGCTGGGGCGCAAAACCGGACGCGGATTTTATGATTATTCGGGTGATGTGCCGGTCGCCACACGCTGAGACATGCACCGCCCCTGCCCCTGCCCATGGGTGGCATTCACCAGGAAAAATTTTCTGCCTAGATGAATTTCAGGCCCGCAGTGTGCCCACGTTGCCAGACCACAAGACATCTGGACTTGATCCCTGATGAGGGGGCTTTGAGAAGGATCATGTCAGGCAGTTTGCTGGCGTGCTCCAGAACAATCCGGGCGCCATTCGGGCTGACATCCTTGATTACAACCTGCACAGGCTCGAAATTGCCATATTTGATCTTGCCATAGCGGTAACAGGTTATGCGTTCATTATCGCGCGGCATACGCGTTGACCGGACCCGTGGTGCAGTGGACACTACAGGTTTAGTGCTCGCGATTGTCTGAAATCGCTCTGTCAGCCGGTTGTTCTTCTTGCGCATCTCAACATCTCAATATCCCATCATGACAAGTTTGAGTTAACACACGCTAAAACTATCAGCCCGATCACCTGAATATTGCCCGCGTGTGTTAACTAATCTTTTCGTAAGTTTGCGCAATTGGCCGGATATGCGATAGCACCATCAATATGCGTCGCAAGAGGCGAAATCAAAGGGGACAAAAAGGGAAAATCCATGCGTAAAACACTCTCCATATTACTCGCCACCACCATGCTGACTGCCTGTGGCAACGCGGATACAGATGCCGTCATGCCAGCATCAGAAGCAGAAACATCAGCTGTCACTGCTGAGCAGGTCACTGACGCTGCGGCAATGGACGCAGAATCTGCGCGACTGAATATTTGGTTTGAAGAGAAATTCGAGGAGCAGCTCGCTTTCAGCCCGATCCAGCAGACTTTCCTCGGGCGCAAGACTGATTACGACAAGATTGACCAGTTCTCCCGCGCCGCGCAGCTAGAACAGCTGGACTGGCAGCGCCAGAGTGTCGCCGACATGAAAGCAGCGTTCGATTACGACCAGCTGACGCCGGAAGCCCAGATCTCCTGGGACATATGGGAATATCAGCTGGAATTGGCCGAAGCCGCCGTGCCATTCCAGTATAATGCTTATATTTTCGAGCAGATGCAGTCGATTCACTCTTTCTTCCCGCAGCTGCTGATCACCTTCCACAATGTCGAGACCGAAAGCGACATGGAAGCCTATATTTCACGGATCAATGAATCAGCGCGCGCCTTGCGCCAGTTGATTGACCTGTCGAAAGAAAATGCAGAACGCGGTGTACGCCCCCCGCGCTTTTCATTCGAATTCGTGATTGATGAAGCGTCAAAAATCATTACCGGCGTTCCTTTTGACGACAGCGAAAAGGACAGCGACATCTGGACCGATGTTCAGTCCGAACTGGCATCGCTTGTCGAGCGTGAAATCATCAGTCAGGACAGGGCTGATGAGTTTGAAGCGCAAGCCCGCACCGCCCTGACTGGTGACTGGCAGTCTGCCTATGAGGAACTGATTGCCTGGCAGGAAGAGGACATTGTCAACACCACCGAAGACGCACAGGGCGTCAGCGCGCTGCCGGATGGTATCGCCTATTACAATGAGCGCCTGACCAACCAGACGACAACCAATCTGACAGCGGATGAAATTCACGAAATTGGTCTGTCAGAGGTGGCAAGACTGCGCACAGAAATGATCACCATCAAGGACGAGTTTGGTTTTGACGGCGATCTGCCCGCATTCTTCAAATTCCTGCGCGATAACAAAGACGATGATCGCCTCTACTTCCCGAACGAAGATGAAGGCCGTCAGGGCTATATTGATGAGGCTACGGCTGCCATCGACAAGATCAAGGCTGTGCTGCCAGAATATTTTGGCATTTTGCCCAAGGCAGACCTTGAAGTTCGCCGGGTCGAAGCCTTCCGAGAACAGGATGGTGCTGCCCAGCATTATTTCCCTGGCACGCCGGATGGCGCACGCCCCGGTATCTATTACGCGCACCTGTCTGACATGAGCGCGCTGCCAAAGCGTGAACTTGAGGTGATTGCCTATCATGAAGGCCTGCCCGGACATCATATGCAGATCTCCATTGCACAGGAGTTGGAGAGTGTCCCGACCTTCCGGACACAGGCTGGCTTCACTGCCTATGTGGAAGGCTGGGCGCTTTATTCCGAATGGCTTGCCAAGGAAATGCCGGGGACATACGAAGATTCCCTGTCAGAGTTTGGCCGGCTTGGTTCTGAAATGTGGCGCGCCGTCCGGCTTGTCGTTGATACAGGCCTTCATGCCAAAGGCTGGAGCGAAGAACAGGCTGTTGAGTATTTCCTTGCCAACACGGCAGCACCCGAAGCTCAGGCCGGATCGGAAGTTCAGCGCTATATCGTCCTGCCTGGTCAGGCGACAAGCTACAAGATTGGTATGCTGAAAATTCAGGAACTACGCCGGAATGCAGAAGCAGAACTTGGCGATGATTTTGATATCCGGGGCTTCCACGACACTGTGCTTGGTGGCGGTGCCATGCCGCTGACCATTCTTGAGCGCCGTGTGGAGCAGTGGGTTGAAAGCGTGAAATCAGCCACCTGATCCGGGTACCCATGTCTGACCCACTGGACGCATCGCAAACAGCGCCAAAATTTGCCGCCCCTGACCCGGGCGAGATGGCGGCGTGGTATGTGACGCATCTGGGGTTCCCCAACCATGCTGTTTTTGACAATGGCAATTATGCGATCGTGCGCCGCGGCGCCCTGACAGTGCATTTCTGGCAATGTGCAGAGCGGCATATTGCCGAGAATACGGCCTGCTATACAGAATTATCCAGTGTGCAGGCCCTGAATGATCTCCATGCAGACCTTCTTTCTCGTTCACGGGAAGACGGCTTTGCACCAGGACGGATTGAAAATGCCCCGGTCGATCAACCGGGGCACGGGATGCGCGAATTCCATGTCTGGGACCCGGCTGGCAACCTGATCGGTTTCGGGGCCAGCCTTTAGCCTCAAATTCTGACCCTAGATGACAATATCATCTGTCAGATCAGCAATGGTGATATTCTGAATAATCAGTGTATCCCCATTCAGGCTTGTCAGGGGTTATGCTGGTACCCTGACAATCATGGTTGCACCGCGCACATCTGCTATTTCAACGGTCGTGCCTTCTGCAAGGTCAGTGTCACTTTCAGCAATCCACTGGGTGTCACCATAGTTCACCTTGCCCTTGCCACCAGAAAAAGCCACCGAGACGACAGCGCGCTGGCCGACCTTCTGGGCACCGCGCTTATTCAGGTTTTCGTGGTCGGTCTTGCCGGATTGAAGCCATCTTTTTGCAAAGGGTGTACCATAAATGGTGAGTACGAATGTTATCGCGGCAAAAAGAAACAACTGTATGTGCCACTGACCATCCAGTAACCAGATATCCGCCACGCCGACAATCACGGCGGCTGTGGCCGGCCATAAAACATATGTGGTGCCGGTTGTGATTTCGGCAATCAGCAGAATAATGGCCAGAACCCACCAGTACCAGAATGGCATCTCCGCCAAAAATGTGATGATATCGCCCATCAGATCAATCCCTCCTTATACGCCAGTACTTAATAATTGCTGCTGGTTGATGGCGGCACAGAGCCATTTGCCCGCGGCGGCTCTTTTTCCAGGATGGTCTTGGTCAGCTCACCGATACCGCCGATAGACCCGACCAGTCCGGTCATTTCCGCCGGGACGATGACCAGTTTCTGTTGCGGCGAGATCGCGAGTTTTTCAAAGGCTTCCACATATTTCTGGGCCACAAAATAATTCACGGCCTGCACATCCCCCTCAGCGATAGCCGCAGAGACATCAGCAGTTGCCTGCGCTTCAGCCTGTGCCTCACGTTCACGCGCCTCGGCGTCGCGGAACGCGGCTTCCTTGCGCCCTTCCGCCTCAAGAATGGCAGACTGCTTTTCGCCTTCGGCCCGGAGGATTGCCGATTGCTTCTCGCCTTCGGCCGTCAGGATTTCCGCCCGCTTGAGGCGCTCGGCTTTCATCTGCCGGGCCATTGCCTCGGTAATATCCGCTGGCGGTGTAAGATCCTTGATCTCGACACGTGTGACCTTAACGCCCCACGGGTTTGTCGCCGCATCAATGACGGAGAGAAGCCGACCATTGATGTCATCGCGCTTGGACAGGACTTCATCGAGATCCAGCGAGCCGATCACGGTCCGCACGTTGGTCATGGACAGGTTCTCGATTGCCCGGGGCAGATTGGAGACCTCATAGGCTGCCTGCGCGGCATCCATAATCTGGATGAAGGCCACAGCATCAGCCCGCACCATGGCATTGTCCTTGGTGATCACTTCCTGAGACGGAATATCAATCACCTGTTCCATCATGTTCATTTTCCGCCCCACAGCATCAATGAATGGCACCAGCAGGTGCAGGCCCGGACTGAGGGTTTTCTGATATTTCCCGAACCGCTCAATCGTATATTCAAAGCCCTGCGGCACGATCTTGACCGTTGAAAACAGAATGAAAATTGACAGCACCACCAGGATGCCCACGAAAATGCCTACCGGATCCATATATTATCCCTCTCTTTGTTTACCTTGTGTTCTAGATGTAGGAATCGGAATCTGCTGTTTCCAGACTTGAAAAGTCAGCCATGTGTACCGTTCCCTCTTTGAAAGCAGTGTTTTGGGGTGATTTTTCCAGATGACACTGCCTGCGATGGCGCTTTCGGGTCACTATGGTCAGATTCTTGCCTGTTATGCACTTAACGACAGCCTTAGTTGAGGCTACAGTTATTTTTGTCGCTAATTGGGGAAGTGTCGGTGGTGTACAAGTCGGGTTTCCTGAAAATACCGGGAGTGATAACGCTCGCAGCGATTGCCCTTTTTGCCAGCAAGGCAGCGGCGCAATCTCCCCATATCTATGAATTTCCGCCCCTGATTATCGCGGCCGATGAGGAAGTGCCCGGCCAGCCGACCTATCTGAACCCGGCGGTGCCGGCTGACAGCTACAATTATATCATAACCGAGGATGGCGTTTATTCCACCCGGGACCCGATGGAGCTGCGCGAGCTGATTCCACCGGCAAGAAACACCGGCAGCGCCTGGAAGATTTACAAGACAGAATGGGACGAAGCCGATGAACGCGGCTATGAGGCTTTCGTCACCAGCCTTGGCCGGACCAAATGCGCCTCAATAGATGAATGCCTGCGCGACCCGGCCAATCCGTACCGTGATCTTGAAGATGATACGATCTATCTCGGGGATTGCGCCGACATGGCCTATTTCCTGCGCGGATATTATGCCTGGAAAAACGGGCTGCCATGGTCCTATCAGGATGCCATGCGCACGGCCAACGGAGCCGGCGAAGACCCGCGCTATTCCTCTGCCGGGAACATTGTCGCCAGCCGACGCTCGGTTATTACCCGCAGCGGCAGCAAGCCGGTCAATGCACCGGGCCTGCTGCGCCGTATCAGGGGAGAAGTGTCAACAGCCATGTTCCGTACACACCCTGTAACCGGGGCGCCGGAAGGTTTTGATGATTTCTATCCCGTGGCAATCGACCGGGAGCATGTGGTGCCCGGCTCCATTGTTTATGATGTCTATGGGCATGTGGGCCTTGTCTATGAGGTTGAAGAAGACGGCCGGGTGATGATTTTCTCCTCCCACCCTGACTTTTCCATCTCCCGGACTACCTATGGCGCCAACTTCATGCGCACAGGGCCAGAATTTGGCGGCGGCCTGAAAGCATGGCGCCCGATCAGACTGGTCGGAGCCACCAAGACAAGCGATGGCTCATATGTGGGCGGGCGCATTGTGGCCACTGCCAATGAGGACCTGCCCGGGTTCTCCATGGTGCAATATGTTGGCAATGGACCGGAGGACACACGTAACTGGTCTATGGCTGAGTTTCAGTATGAAAACCGTGTGCTGAATTATTACGAATTTGTACGGCGCAGTCTGGCTGACCCGGATTATGCTTTTGACCCGATCCGTGAACTGCGCAACGCCATGACAGCCATCTGCGGTGACCTGAAAGCCCGCAAAGTGGCCGTTGATGCCGCTGTGCGCGAAGGTGTTCACCTGAAAGATGCGCCGGAACGCCTGCCGGAAAATATCTATGGTACCTATGGCACCTGGGAGAGTTTCTCCACCCCCTCACGCGATGCACGCCTGAAGACTGCCTTTCGTGAGTTGCGTTGGCTAACGGAAGACCTGATCACCAAGCATCGTTATGGCCAGCCGGGCGTTGACTATACTGGCAACAATCTCACGGGCGATCTGCTGAACGCATTTGATGACGAAAAGAAGCGCTGTCAGATCACCTACCAGCGGATGGACCGATCGACCGTTGTGCTCAACATGAACCACATCATGGACCGCCTTTTTGACCTGTCTTTTGACCCCTATCACTGTCCGGAACGCCGCTGGGGCGCCAAAGGCAAAGAACTGGCGACCTGTCAGGAAACACCGGAAAAGGCGGCCTGGTATGATGCCCAGAAATATCTGCGCAACCAGGTTGAACGCACCTACAGTGTGCGGATGAACTTTCGGCAGGATGAGTTGAAGTCACCGCTTCTTGCTGATGTCACGGACGGTGGCCTTGGCGCGGTAGCACCACCGGATATTCACATCAAAAAATATCTGATGAGCCAGGTCGGCATCCATCGCTCTGAGGAAGGCGACCTCGGCAAGGGGATTGCCGGCACTGAAAGCGCGAACTGACACGCCTGCTGCCGTAAGATACAATCTCATTCGACAAACGGGACGTGCGACACTATGTGTTGAGCCTGAAAAGGAACACAGATCATGACCGTATTGCTCTATTTCCTCATTCCCATTGCCATGCTGGCAACGCTGGTATTTCTGGGTATGGGTATCTACTCCCTCGCCAGAGGGGGGGATTTTGCCAAAGAGAATTCCAACAAGCTGATGCGCCTGCGGGTGACAGCACAAGCCATAGCCATCGCGCTGCTGATGCTGTTTGTCTGGCTGGCATCACAAGGCAGTTAGGCTGAACAGTTTCGCCATGGTCAAACTCAACAAGATTTACACCAGAACCGGTGATGCCGGAGATACCGGCCTCGTTTCTGGTGCGCGTGTCGCCAAAACATCGCCCCGCATCGAGGCGATTGGCAGCGTTGACGAGTTAAACGCAGCCATCGGCCTGGCGCTGGCCAGTCTTGATGACGATGCACTCAAGAAACTGCTCTCGCATATCCAGAATGACCTGTTCGACATGGGGGCAGACCTTGCGACGCCAGATGAGATGGAAGGCGCCTTGCGGCTTGATCCGGCTCAGGCAACCTGGCTGGAAGAGCAGATGGACGCCCTGAACGACGACCTGCCTCCCCTCACCTCTTTCATCCTGCCAGCTGGCGGACAGGCGCCGGCGGCACTCCATCTGGCCCGGGCCATCGCCCGCCGCGCCGAGCGGGATGTCTGGCGCCTTGGCGAGAACGCGCCGGAGGGGGATATGGCGCACAGGACTGTCACAACCTATTTGAACAGGTTGTCTGACTTCCTATTTATCGCCGCGCGCAAAACCAGCCTGTCCCTCGGGAGGGAAATCCTCTGGCAGCCTGGCAAAAACCGTTCGTGACAATGCTGCATCGCCACATTGAATTTCCCCCTGCACACGACTAGGGTGCGCCCCAATCATGCGCCTGCCTGGCGCTTCAACCGATCAGCTGGAGAAAGAAACACAGATGAAAGTGCTTGTCCCTGTCAAACGCGTGATCGACTATAATGTGAAGGTCCGCGTCAAAGCCGACCAGAGCGATGTCGATCTCGCCAATGTCAAAATGGCGATGAACCCGTTCGATGAAATTGCTGTCGAACAGGCCGTTCAAATGAAAGAAGCCGGTACTGTCGAGGAAATCGTCCTTGTCTCCATCGGCCCCGAAAAAGCGCAGGATCAGATCCGCCAGGGTCTCGCAATGGGCGGCGACCGGGGTATTCTGGTTCACACGGATGATGAAGTGGAGCCGCTGGCTGTCGCCAAGATTCTCCAGAAGATTGTCGCGGAAGAGAGCCCGGAAATCGTGCTGCTCGGCAAACAGGCCATTGATGATGACTGCAACCAGACCGGTCAGATGCTGGGCGCGCTGCTTGGTTGGCCGCAGGGCACTTTCGCCTCGGAGGTCAGCAAGGAAGGCGATAAACTGCACGTCACCCGCGAAGTAGATGGTGGCCTGCAGACTGTTGCCCTCAACCTGCCTGCGATTGTGACAACGGACCTGCGGCTGAATGAGCCACGGTATGCCTCTTTGCCAAACATCATGAAGGCGAAGAAAAAGCCGATCGATAAAAAGACGCCTGCTGATTATGGCGTCGATACAGCCCTTCGCCTGACCAAGGTCAAGGTGACAGAGCCACCAAAACGCGAAGCCGGTGTCAAGGTCGAGAGCGTTGCAGAACTGATCGACAAACTCAAAAACGAAGCAGGAGTTCTATAAATCATGGCTATTCTTGTTATTGCAGAACACGATAATGACTCCCTGTCTGATGCCACTGGCAAGGCCGTTACGGCGGCAGCAGCCATCGGCAGTGATATTGATGTGCTTGTTGCTGGCACTGGCAGCGATGGGGTGGCCGCAGAAGCCGCCCAGATCGCTGGTGTGCGTCAGGTCTTGCACGCCGATGATGCCGCTTATGAAAAACAGCTTGCGGAAAATTATGAAGCGCTGATCCTCACCCTTGCGGGAGACTATGATGTATTGCTGACGCCCGCGGGGACATCCGGCAAAAACTTCATGCCACGCGTTGCCGCCAAACTGGACGTGATGCAGGTTTCTGATGTGACAGCCGTCATAGACGCTGAAACTTTTGAACGCCCGATTTACGCGGGTAATGCCATCGCGACGGTAAAGTCCTCTGATGCAAAGAAAGTCATCACAGTACGCAGCACTTCTTTTGCCGCGCCTGAGATGAGCAACTCTGCCCGTATCGAGAAAATCGGTGATGGCGTGACCTTCCCGTCAATCTCGGCTTTCGTGAAAGAGGAGCTGACGGTATCTGACCGCCCTGAATTGCAAGGGGCCAAAATTGTCATTTCCGGTGGACGCGCCCTTGCCTCCAACGAGAATTTCGAGAAGCTGATCTATCCGGTTGCGGACAAACTTGGCGCCGCGATTGGTGCATCCCGCGCGGCTGTCGATGCCGGGTATATGCCGAATGACTACCAGGTCGGACAGACTGGCAAGGTTGTCGCCCCGGAGCTTTATATCGCTGTGGGGATTTCCGGCGCGATCCAGCACCTTGCCGGCATGAAAGACTCCAAAGTCATCGTTGCCATCAACAAGGATGAAGAAGCGCCAATCTTCCAGGTTGCAGACTACGGTCTGGTCGCAGACCTGTTTGATGTTCTACCGGAACTGGAAGCCGCGCTGTAACCCACCCGGCGACTACACAGTCAGAAAACCAAAGGTGGGCCAACATGCCCGCCTTTTTTATGATAACCGGCTTTAAACTTCGTGTGCTAGTGGAAAACCACAAAACGAATCAATCGTCTATTTTGCTAACATTGCGCCAGAGTTTACCTTAAGACCGTTACGAGTTTACGGAGTTAAATCTGTCAAATTATGGATGAAATGCTGGACAAAAAGCAAGAGGCCAACAAGTCTGGTGCACCCATCAAGAAGTTACGGCTTGGCGTTGGGTGCTCTGTGCACCAACTGAGCAAGGCCCCTTACCACGCTGTAGAAAACTGGCGCACAACAATGCGTACTTCCGGTCAGTCGGCCAGACGAACTCTCGAAATTAAGGACGGCCAGACGGACTATGCTTATTCTTTGAGCGAATTTATCCTGGAGAAACACCACCTCACTTACGGGATGCCCTGGATTATGGGCAAAATCTATTTTGACATGCTGGTGGACCGCGAACTGAAACCTGAGGACAAAGTGCTGGATGTCGGGTGCGGGGCTGGCCGGGTTGGTATCCATCTGATTGAATACCTTGAAACTGGTCATTACTACGGCACCGACTCGCACCGCCCGTCGCTCGACGCCTTTGCTCAATACGAAGTGCCAATGAATGATCTGACAGGTAAAAAACCAAATCTGTATGAAGATTACCTCTTCAGCCTTGAAGAAATCGGCACGCAGTTTGATGTGATCCTTGATTTCTCGACTACACTGCACCTGAATGATGATCTCCGCCAGGAAGCATATCTTAAGTTTGCAAAGGTGCTGGCAAAAGGGGGCAGGATTATATCGGCCCCCGGATCAATATTATTGCAACAACCTCATCTAAAAGAACTTGGTTTCAAACACTACCACCGTCGACGACTGGAAGTGGAAGGACTCGATGAGTATTTCAGAGAATTCAGGCAGGGGCGGTCGAAGCACGTTTCCTGGAATGAAATACGCTTCCGAGAGAAAAAAAAGAACGATACTTGACCATCAAGAAGCACAGCTTTGCATGAACTGCCACTTCCCCATTTGCCGGGTCCGGCAAAAAAAGCTAAGCCTTCCTTCATGACCAAAACATTCGATCTGATTTTAAGAAATGGCACTGTCGTCAATCATGATGGCGAAGGCCTGCGTGATGTGGGTGTGCGTGACGGACGCATTGCGGAGATTGGCAGCCTGCAGCAGGCGGATGCCGGCGAGATTATGGATTGCACTGGCCTGCACATCCTGCCGGGCGTTATCGACACCCAGGTACATTTTCGTGAACCGGGTAATGAACACAAGGAGGATCTGGAAAGCGGGGCCCGTGCGGCCGTGCTTGGCGGCGTCTGCACTGTGTTTGAAATGCCGAATACGAGCCCGCTGACCGTGACGGAAGCGGCTATCAACGACAAACTGTCGCGCGCCCATCATCGCATGTGGTGCGACCACGCCTTTTATGTCGGGGCTACCCACGACAATGCCCGCGAACTGGCGGAACTGGAACTGCTGCCCGGTATATGCGGTGTCAAGATTTTCATGGGAGCCTCTACAGGCGACCTTCTGGTGCCTGATGATGACGGCGTGCGCGAAGTGCTGCGCCATGGCCGCCGACGCGTGGCGATCCACTCTGAAGATGAAGAATTATTGCGCGCCAATGCGGGTCTTGCACGCGAAGGTGACTGGACCTCGCACCCCGAAGTGCGGTCGGCTGAAGCCGCCTTAAAATGCACACAGCGCCTGCTGGCCATCGCCCGCGAGGTAAAGCGGCGCATCCACGTACTGCACATCTCGACGGCTGAGGAAGTACCGCTGCTGGCTGCCAACAACGATATCGCAACCTGCGAGGTCACACCTCAGCACCTGACTCTGGAGGGGCCGGAAGTCTATGAAAGGCTCAAAGGCTATGCCCAGATGAACCCGCCAGTGCGCGACGCCCATCACCGTCAGGGCCTCTGGTATGGCGTGGCACAAGGCGTTTTTGACGTTATCGGCACAGACCACGCCCCCCACACTTCTGAGGAAAAATCAAAACCTTACCCGCAATCACCCTCCGGTATGCCCGGCGTACAGACGCTGCTGCCGGTCATGCTCAATCATGTCGCTGAAGGCCGTTTGAGCCTTTCCAGGCTTGTGGACCTGATCTGCCACGGCCCGAACCGCATTTTCGGCATTGCCGGCAAAGGCCGCCTCGCCATTGGTTATGATGCCGATTTTACCTTGGTAGATTTGCAGGAAAAGCGTACAATAGAAGATGATTGGGTTGCCTCGAAATGTGGCTGGACGCCATATGCCGGGATGACCTGCCAGGGTTGGCCGATGGGGACCATTATTCGGGGTCGGCAAGTCATGGCGAACGGGGAACTTGTTGGCAGCGCGATTGGAGAGCCCGTCAGGTTCCAGGAGACACTGTAACGGCGACAGTATGTCGCCAAAGGGGGTCCGCCATGTTGCGGCAAAATGTCTTACTCATTATGACCGCGCTGTGCAGCGCAATGGTCTGCCTGACTGGTGTGAGCCGTGCCGATGAGCTGGAAGAGACTGCCACATACAGCCTGTTCCAGTCACCACAAGCCGCTTTCTTCATTGAACAGACGGAAAATGTCCTGATCCTGGATGTGCGCCGCGATGATCAATACAACGCGGCCCATATCGAAGACGCAATCCATATTTACCTGCATGATGACGACTTCATCAGCGAAATCGGTCGCCTCGATTCAACCCGCCCAATCCTGGTGTATGACAATATTTCACCGCCAACCGAGTGGACATTCCCTGTGCTGCGCAATGCAGGCTTTGAGCAGATCATCTATATCCGGGACGGTTTCAGCGGCTGGCGCCGCAACGGCCTGCCCATCGAGACTGGTACAACTGTAGAAACATTTGATTTCAGTGCCCAAGGCATTAGTCGCGGCCGCTGATTTTACGATGCCGTCAATCGGCGCTTTTGTCTGTTAGTTCAGGACGGCGGAATGGCCCGGCCAGTTGCCGGGTCAGCTCTGTGCCATCTGCTCCGAGTTTGCGCATCTCGGTTTCTGCCTCTGGGCCGCAATAATCAAAGCGGGCCTTTGTGGACTGAAATCCGTCATTGAATGCCGCTACCATGTCATTCCTGGTTGTCAGGACTGGTTCTTCCAGCGTCACCAGCTCTTTCATCCTGTTCCTGTAGCGCTCGGGAAAGTAGTCATAAGGCTGACAGGTTTGATGCAGATGATGTATTTGCCCGAGGAGCTCAGCCATGTCGATCAGTTGCTGCTGACGCTCGGCAAAGGAATATATCTGCGTGTCCACTGATATATCGCCCTGTGCGATTGGGTCGATGACCTGAGCGAGAGATAAAACAGCGATAACAGTGAGGGTTTTCATATTTTACTCCTCCTCTGAATGCTGTTGCATATAAGTCATCATGTCCCTTGCGAGGTTGAAATAAGCCTGCTCTGCTTCGCGAAACTTTCCGTCATTGCTGGTGAACGCCATGACGGTTTCGGCCTCCGGGAAGACCAGCAGCAACGCATACCACATCGTGTTCGTGCCATTATGCCAGATCAGGGTGCCGCCAGCCCATTTGCGCTCCATAATACCGATGCCATGGGCATACTCATCCAGAACAGGTGTATGCAGAATATCCCACGTATCCTGCATCAGGAAATCACTGCGCCCCTGATATCCATCAAGATGCAGTTGGCCATAGATGGCTAAATCCTGAAGGGACATATGGGCTCGGCCCGCCGGACTCATCAGGGGTGTGTTGTCTGCCCCATCCGCCGGATTCATGGCCATCTTGATGAAAAACCGTGAGGCGTGACTCCACGGGTTATCTCCGTCGGGGGCCCCGAAACCGGCACTTTCAAGTCCCAGCGGTTGAAAGACCTTTTCCAACATTAGCGTCTCATAGGGTATATCTGTGACGCTCTCCGCAATATGACCAGCCAGACTGATCCCGGCATTGGAATACTGGAACTTTTCACCAGGTGGTGTTGCCGGTGCCTTGGCCAGCATCGCAGCAAAAACCTTCCGACGCTCCAGACGCGCCTCTTCATGAGTTTCCGGCCATTTCAGCTTCGCTGACAATGGGAAGTTTCCAGGCATACCGGCTGTGTGCGTCATAAGGTGGTGCAGGGTAACTCTTTGCCACCCAGCGTCCATCTCATTGGCAAGGTCCGGCAGCAACTGAGGCAAAGTCTGTGAAAAACTGACCTTGCCCTCATCAACAAGCAATCCGATCAGGACACCCGTCATAGATTTAGTCACCGAGCCGAGATGCCACTTGTCATTCTGCTCAATTAGGTCTGGCTTGCCATTCCGGCGCACGCCATCAACCGAGAGCGCAACAACAGTGCCATTACGAACAATGATGGCGCCCGCCCCGACAAGCCCTTCGGCGTCTCTGGCACCAGAGAGTCCAGCGTCTAGCTGGCGCTGAATATCATCATTCGCATGTGACGGGCTGATCGTGTACAACACCGACAAAATAATCAAATAACACCAACGGCCCATGACAGTCTCCCTGTTACGCATTACCCTGGACAAGGTATCTGGCCACACCGTGGCAAGGTCAATATTTTTACCACAAACGACCCCGTGAGAGAAATCCAATGGAATATCTGCATACGATGGTCCGGGTCTCGGACCTTGACGCCTCCCTCGACTTCTACTGCGACAAGCTGGGGCTAGAAGAAGTCAGTCGCTATGAAAATGACAAAGGGCGCTTCACGCTGGTTTTCCTCTGCGCCCCCGGGGACCGCGAACTGGCTGAGCAAAAAAAAGCCCCGATGGTGGAACTTACCTATAACTGGGATCCTGAACAGTATGACGGGGGGCGCAATTTCGGCCATCTGGCATATCGCGTCGATGATATTTATGCGCTTTGCCAAAAATTAAGGGATAAGGGCGTGACCATCAATCGCCCACCGCGCGATGGGCACATGGCGTTTGTGCGCTCGCCTGACGGTATTTCGATCGAATTGTTGCAGCGCGGCGAAAATCTGCCTCCTATGGAACCATGGGCCAGCATGGAGAACACTGGCAGCTGGTAATTATCATACGCTTGTTTTGCCTTGTTTATCCTGGTTCAGACCGCGATTATCTGGTTGCTTTGTCTCTGGATGCGCAATAACCTGATATATTGTACCACCTGTACGGTATTGGTACTGAAATAACGGCGTGAAGGGGATAGCGCGCCGAGAAAAAGATTCGGGGGGACCCCATATGCAGGTCAGATTCTGGGGAACGCGTGGCTCCATCGCCACATCCGGCAAAGACAAGCTGAAATACGGCGGTAATACATCCTGCGTGGAAGTGCGCTCACAATCAGGCACACTGATCGTGATTGACTGCGGGACCGGCGTGCACCCTCTGGGCCAGCAACTGGTCAAGGAATTCAACGGCCAGGTAAGCGGCCATATGCTTATCAGTCATACTCACTGGGATCATATTCAGGGTTTCCCGTTTTTCACGCCGTATTTTGTCCCCGGTAATGAATGGCACATCTATGGTCCCAGCGGCTTTGGCCCGACCATGAATCAGGCCCTGTCCGACCAGATGCAATACACCTACTTCCCGGTCTCCATGGAATACATGGCCGCGAAGCTTCATTTCCATGATCTCGTCGAAGGCTCATTCCGGATTGGGGACATCACGGTGCGCGCCCGCTATCTCAACCACCCGCAGCTTACGCTGGGCTATCGTCTGGAGGCAGATGGCGCTTCTGTCGTTTATTCCTGTGACCATGAACCACATTCACACGCCTGTGCCATGGGCCACGGCAATATCACCGGCAATGACCATGAACATGCCGAATTCCTCGCGGAAGCTGATCTGGTGATTCATGATTCACAGTACACGGCTGATGAATATGAGACAAAAATGGGCTGGGGGCACAGCACGTATGAATATGCCTATCGCATGGCGCAATATGCCGATGTAAAAAAACTCATGTTCACACACCACGACCCGTTGCGTACAGACAAGCAGATTGATGCAATTGTCAAATCCGTGCACAAACGTGTTGGCGGCAAGAACAAGATCAAGGCCGAGGCTGCCACGCAAGGCACCATGATTGGCATCAAGGGGAACAGCCAGACCAACAAGATCCAGCCTGTCTCCGTAAAGCCTGTGCGCGACTCGGAAGTCGATGCTTTCTCCCGCCCGCTGACCGCCTTGATGACGCACGCTGTCCTGCTTAATTTCGGCACACCAGCTGAAGTTAAAACCGTGACCGACATCCTGAAAACGGATTCGATCAAAATGATCATTGCCAAGACAGCTGATGAAATTAAAGAAGCCATCGCCGCACAACCCGTGTCCCTGTTCGTCGCTGACATGGACCTCGAATTGTTTGACCTCGATGATGTTGTAGGCGCCATACGCAACCGCGTGGATACCGGCGGATCGGCTGTGCCTGTTATTGCGATTTCTTCAGAAGAAAACTGCACCGAAACGCAACCGGAAGAATTGCGGGACTGGATCATCAAGCCATTCTCAATCGAATATCTCCGCACCCGGATAAGAGCTGCGCTGTTGCAGCAGGCTGGCAAATGGGTGCGTGCGCCACTGATCAAGGGCGAAGAAGCGCGCCTTGCAGAAATCCAGCGCTTCGGCTTCATGTCAAAACGCAATGAAGAGCGTTACGACCGCATCACGCGCCTGGTTTCATCCTATTTTGATGCGCCGATCTGCCTGATCACGGCAGTTGATCTTGAGACGCAGGTTTTCATGTCAAAAACGGGCACGGCAGTCGAGCAAACCTCCCGGGACCAGTCATTCTGCGCTCACGCAATCCTGAAACGGGAAGTCATGATCGTGCCGGATACGTTGCAAGATGAGCGCTTTGCCGAAAACCCGATGGTGCTCAGCGAGCCAAAAGTGCGCTTCTATGCTGGCGTGCCTGTGTGTATGCCAAGCGGCCACGCGATTGGAACGCTCTGCATACTGGATACTCAACCGCGTGAACTTAGCGAGAAACAGATCAACGACTTGCGCGATTTTGCCGCGATGGTTGAACATGAACTGGCACGGGAAAAAGTCAGCCTGCTCTGAAGTCAGGCCTGACTTTTTTCTGCGTGCCTCTCTTCTGCACGGCGTAATGCAAGCCTTGCCTGCTGAAGAGCCGTGCGTGTCTGGTCCCAGGCAAGACGGCTCAAGGCTTCGGAAAACGGCAGGAACGCTGCTTCTTCAGCATCATCAGATGCAACAGGCTCCCCACTGATATGGCGCGCGACATAATCAATCATGATGTAATGTCCGCCCTCGTCCTTTTGTGGTAAAGCCTCAAACACGTCGATCAAACCAATCACCTCGATCTCGATACCGGCCTCCTCCATGACTTCCCGGCGTACCGCATCTTCTGCAGCCTCACCGAACTCAATCTTGCCACCTGGAATCGACCAGTGACCTTGTAACGGTGGCCTGCCACGCTTGACCAACAGGACTTCCTGACCACGAAAAACAACGGCCCCGACGGCCGGTTTAATGGATTTATTTTGCGTCATCGTGATTTACCTGTTCCCTTTCATTGAAAATGGTCTGCTTTTTCTATAACAGTTAGTCTCCACTTAGCTCCTTCACCTTTCTTATGCCCCTGGTAAAGACCCTTTTTGACAACAGAGCCATAATATCCGTCTGCGGCACCGATCAGGTCAGCTTTCTGCAAGGCATTGTGACCCAGGATGTTGCTAACCTGACAGACGGGACATCCTGTTATGGGGCCTTGCTGACACCGCAGGGCAAGCTGATCGCCGATTTTTTTGTAATCCGGCATCAGGGCAACCTTCTGCTGGACTGTGCTGCTGGCATCGCCGAAACGCTGCTCAAAAGGCTGAAACTCTATAAATTACGCGCGCGTGTTGACGTAACGGATGCCACATTTGCCTGGCGGGTCGGGGCGATCTGGTCGCAGGACGCGCAGCCGGTTAGCCTCACCCCTGATGGGCTGGCGAGCCACGATGATCCACGCCTCACCAGCCTTGGGCAGCGCTTGCTTGTCGCTGCGGATCAGCTTGCAGCATATGAACACGTTGATGCATCACCCGCTGACCAGAAGGCTCATGACGCGCATTGCCTGAACCTGGGGGTGCCGTTTTTTGGAACTGGTTTTGGTGCGGAGCAAGTTTTTCCCTTGGATATAAATTTCGATGCCCTGAACGGTATTGATTACCGAAAAGGATGTTTTGTTGGTCAGGAAGTCGCAAGCCGCATGAAGCGCAAGGGTGAAATCCGTAAGCGCACCTGGATTGTCAACACAGACGGCGCTCCACTTGAAGTGGGCCAGGCCATCAAGGCTGGCGAAAGCACTATCGGCGAAATTACAGCAGCCAGCGGCGAAAAAGGCCTTGCAATGGTGCGCCTCGACCGGCGGGCAAAAGCCTCTGGCGATGCGACCACTGAAACAAATGTACCGATAACGCTGCTGCAACCTGCCTATCTGGGAGATGTCACATGACAAAAATACGCTGCGGCTGGGTACCCCAGGGCGATGAAAAATATTGTGCGTATCATGATGAAGAATGGGGTGTGCCGGAATATGACAGCAAGGCCCTGTTTGAAAAACTGATCCTCGATGGTTTCCAGGCTGGTCTTTCATGGCGCACCATCCTGTACAAGCGCGAAAATTTTCGAAAGGCGTTCAGAGATTTCGATCCGCTGAAGATCGCCCGCTTCAAGGAAAAGAATATTGAACGGCTGCTTCAAAATGAAGGTATCATCCGGCATCGGGGAAAAATTGAAGGCACCATCACCAATGCCCAGCTTTATCTGCGTATGGAGAAAGCCGGTGAGGATTTTTCCGATTATCTATGGCAGTATATGGATGGCAAACCCCTCCAGAATGTCTGGAAAGAGCTTGACGATGTACCTGCCAAAACGCCGCTGAGTGAGCGCATTTCGAAAGATTTGAAAAAGCGCGGGTTCAAGTTCTGTGGACCAACGATTGTTTATGCCTTCATGCAGGCCGTGGGCATGGTCAACGACCATACAGTTGATTGCCACCGCCATGTGCCCGTGCGCAGATTGGGATAACGCGCCTCGTGACCGGAGTTGACCTGCACCTGCGCCCTTGCGTCGACGACGACTGGCCACAGGTCTGGTCAATGATCCAGCCCGTATTTGCAGCAGGCGAAACCTACCCTGTCGCGCCTGACATCAACGAAGCCGATGCCCGCCATTACTGGCTGACGTCACCGCGTGTCACATATAATGCCTTCCTGCCGGACGGTACGCTCGCAGGTGGCTATTACATCAGACCGAACCAGCCAACGCTCGGCGATCATGTGTGCAACTGCGGCTATATTGTTGCTGAAACTCAAAGGGGCCATGGCATCGCATCGCGGCTTTGCCAGCACTCACAGCAGATAGCTGTGCAGCTGGGCTTTTCGGCCATGCAATATAATCTGGTTATCGCCAGTAATGAAGCGGCCCTCCATGTCTGGCAGAAAAACGGCATGGAAATTGTGGGCACTATTGCAAAGGCCTTCCACCATAAAAGGCTGGGCCTGACTGATGCGCATATCATGTATAAATGGCTGCTTGAGACCTGAGCGGCGCTTGCCCTTGCGGCTGGAAAGGCGCAATATAACATCACATAATGATGACACGCCAACAATCCGAGGACTCATGCCTGAGCTTATCCCTGCCCGCATCGTCAGTACCGGGCTTTTCACGCCCGAAAATACCATTACGAATGAAGAACTTGTCGCGTCTTTCAATGCGTGGGTAGAAAAACACAACGCCAACCACCCCGATGACCCGAAGGACCCGTCCTCCGCCGAGTTCATCGAAAAGGCCTCCGGCATCAAATCCCGCTATGTCCTCGACAAGGAAGGTATCCTTGATATTGATCGTATGCGGCCAAAGCTGCCAAAGCGGCATAACACCGAGCTCTCCATCATGGCAGAAATCGGCGTTCTGGCGGCTCGCCAGGCCATGAAAAACGCTGACCTGCAAAGCAGTGATATTGATGCGGTGATCTGCGCAGCCTCCAATATGCAACGCGCCTACCCGGCCATGGCTGTGGAAGTGCAGCAGGCACTCGAAATTGATGGCTATGGCTTCGACATGAACGTTGCCTGTGCCTCCGCTGCTTTTGGCATACAGAACGCCGTCGGCCTGTTACAGACAGGGGCCCGGCGTGTACTGATGGTCAATCCGGAAATATGCTCCTCTCACCTCAATTTCCGTGACCGGGATGCGCATTTCATTTTTGGTGATGTGGCAACCGCTGTCATCGTTGAGCGCGCAGAAGGCGACCCCACGCCTGATAGTTGGGACATTATTGATACACGGCTGAAAACACTTTTCTCCAACAATATTCGCAATAATTTCGGCTTCCTGAACCATACCAGCGACGAGCTTGATATTTCCGATCCGGATACAGACAAACTGTTCAAGCAGGAAGGCCGCAAGGTTTTCAAAGATGTTGTGCCGATGGTTGGTGCGCTTATTTCAGAACACCTGGCCGATAATGGTGTCAGCACAGACAATCTCAAGCGGATGTGGCTGCATCAGGCCAACCTGAGCATGAACCAGTTCATCGCCCGCAAGGTTCTGGGGCGTGATGCCACTGAACTGGAAGCACCGGTTGTCCTGGATGAATATGCAAACACATCCTCCGCCGGCTCTATCATTGCGTTCCACAAACACCGTGACGGTTTTGGCGTCGGCGAGGTTGGTGTCATCTCCGGCTTTGGCGCAGGATATTCTGCCGGTTCTGTCATTGTACGGAAAGCTGCCTGACACGCACATGGCCAAACTTGACCAGAAAAAAGGCGAGGCGCCCCGCGCCTGGCAACGCATGTTATCAGGGCGCCGTCTCAACATCCTCGACCCGTCGCCGCTGGACATCGAAATCGAGGATATCGCCCATGGTCTTGCCCGCGTGGCGCGCTGGAATGGTCAGACTCTGGGTACACTGCCTTTCAATGTTGCCCATCATTCTGTGATCGTCGAAGACATTTGCACGCAGTTGAAACCGGGCTGGCCTGTCAAATGGCGGCTGGCTGCGCTGCTGCATGATGCACCGGAATATGTCATCGGCGATGTCATTTCCCCCTTTAAGGCAGCCCTGGGGGCCAAATACAAACAGGTCGAAATAGGCCTGGAACGTGCTGTGCATGTGCGCTTTGGCTTGCCGGCAGACCTGCCCGAGGCGATTGAGAAAACCATTAAACGGGCTGACCGGGCCTGCGCCTTCTTTGAGGCCTGCCAGATTGCCGGGTTTGAGGATGCTGAAGCGCGCAAGATATTCTCCGCCCCACGCGGCATAGCGCCTGTTGAAATCAAGGCGCTTGATACGCAGGCATCGCAAGCGCTTTACCTGGAAAGATTCGAAAAGCTTTACCGGGAACATGCCAAGGCACTGTCCTGATTGTGATATGATGCGACTGGCAAGTCAGGCCCGCGCATCCCATTATCATAGCTATGATTGTTGTCTGCCCATATGATGAGATTGATGCTGCGGTTGAAAAATACCAGCCAGCCAGCGCGATCTCGATTCTGGATCAGGGTGAAGAAGCCCCGACCATGCGCGGTGTGGAGGCCGGTCAGCATCTGCGCCTGAGCCTTTCCATGGCCGTGGCAGAAATGATGATGCCGCCCTGCCCTGAGCAGGAAACGGCCAGAATAAAAACCCTGCTGGACTTTGCACAGACCATCGATTGGAGCCGCGCCGTTCTGGTTCACTGTCGCCTTGGGCTGAGCCGCTCCCCCGCCGCTGCCTTCATTTTGCAATGCGCGCTCGCCCCTGAAAAAGACGAACAGATGATCGCAGAAGAGTTACGTGCCTCAAGCGAGAATGTGGAACCCAGCCTGATGATGGTCGCAAAAGCGGATGAGCTTCTGGGCCGTGACGGGCGCATGATCAACGCTATCGACCATATTGGCATGGGCAACGAGTGCCTTGCGGGCCACACCTTTTCCGTCCCGTTTCTGCCTGAAACTTTGGACATCGCAGGAGCAAATACAACGCAAGTATAATTTTCCGAAATGATAACGAAAATAACCAAGTTGCCCGGCACAACCCGGAGGGGCGCCAATCTTTGACATTTCCCGCCCTGCTAGAATTTATCCGTTAACTGCTTTTCTCAAGATCATAGACGTAGCCGGTTGTTTATGATTAGTTAAAGCGTCTTGGGGACAATTTTTGGGGTATGTCATGGAGTATGGGGTCTCCGCACTATTAGGTGCACTGTGTTTATCCGCACGCTTCACAGTAGCAAAGTGCAGCTCTGCTATCATCTTGATGCTTTGGCTTCTTGCCACATTCGCGTCGCAGGCCACCGCGCAGAGCATCACCAGCCCCTCAAACGGGTGTACGGAAGCTAATCTCGGCACTTTTGATTTTGACCCCTTATACACAGATAGCCCTAATGATCAGTTGCAGGAGCTTTCTTTTAGTGACGAGTTTGCGGCTGACGAAACGCTACAATTCGTCATTGATGCAACCGGGCCCAACCCTGACACCCGAGAAGACACCATCGATGCTAAAGTTTTAGACGATACCATCGGAGTAGAAGCCGTTACGTTTCCTCCTGAAGTTATTGATGCCGTGGAAACCCGCAACTATGCAATTCCAGGCGATAGCAACCGCTCTTTCACCTTATCACTTCTACAGAATAGTGATTTTTCTGAGGGTAAGATTCAAGTCTCCTGTGTTCCTGCTGCACAAGGGAGCATTACGATTGTCAAAAACACAAATGGAGCAGATGGAACTTTCAGTTTCAGCGGTTCCGAACAGTCGAATGCCGTAACGATTAACGATTTCGACATTACGACTTCCGGCAACACGGGGTCATCATTGATTACACCGGTGACTGGGGGAACATACACTTTCACTGAGGCTGAAAACCCGAATTACAGCCTGGATGAAATTAGATGCAACACAACCTTTACACCTGATCTGGCAAATCGCAGCGTCACTTTCTTTCTGGACTCAGGTCAGGATGCAACGTGCACTTTCACAAATTCCGAGCTGACTGGCTCTATCACCATCACCAAGGCTTCCGACTTTGCCGGTGACTTTGACTTCACCAGTGACATTCCAGGTCTTGATGCATTCACGCTATCCCCGGATGCTGGCTCTACCGCTTCCACAGCCCAGATAACCGACCTGGCGGCAGAAGCCTATACGGTAACAGAGCTTACCAACATGGATTTCAACATTACCGATATCAGCTGCACCAACGGGGACACCGGCGATACGTCAACTGGTTCTCTAGAGATCAACCTCGATCCTGGAACGGACGTTGAATGTACCTTCATTAATGCGCAGAAAACCGGCTCGATTAGTATCATGAAAACATCTGATGCCGATGGGACATTCAACTTCGCCGGCGGTCTCGGAGTTTTTTCAGTTGATGTTACCGGTGGCACAGGCGAGAGAGAATTCTTGGACCTGGCAGCATCGTCCTATACAATCATTGAACTACCAGACAGTGATTTTACGCTGGAAGATATCACTTGCACAGGTGATATAGATAATGGTTCTGATGTTGACGTTCCCAATCGTACTATAACAATTGATCTCGATCCGGGTGAATCGATTGTCTGTACATTCGAAAACCTGCAAAGCCGCGGTTCAATTACGATTGTAAAAAATACAGATGTAGATGGAACGTTCAGCTTCACAGGCACCGACCCTATTGGCAGTTTTGACCTTACTACAAGCGGCGGCACTAACGCTCGAATAATCCCTGACCTTGCCGCAGGCACTTATACGATAACCGAACGTGGCAATCCCGAATTCGACCTGGCCAGCATTTCCTGCAATGACAGTACTACCGGTAATACGGATACGGGTGCAGTTACTGTCTCCTTGTCACCTGCACAGAACCTGACTTGTACCTTCAACAACACACAGAAAACCGGTTCCATTACCATAACAAAAGCTTCGGACGTTGCCAGTGACTTCAGCTTTACCAGCGATATTCCAACCCTTGAGTCGTTCATATTATCCCCGGCAGCTGGTACGACCGACTCTACTTCACCTGTATCTGGTCTTGCCGCGGGGACATACACAGTAACAGAATTACCGAATGTGGATTTCACCATTACAGATATCAGCTGTGACAACGGTGACACAGGCAGCCTCTCTACAGGCGTTCTTGAAATTAACCTCACTGCAGGTGCTGATGTTGAATGTACCTTCAATAATGCGCAATTGCGCAGTTCACTCACTATTACGAAAGTTTCTGACGTGGAAGGAACCTTCGGCTTTACCGGTGACTTCGGCAGCTTCAACCTGATGCCAAGAGCATCACAACCAGCCTCAATATCTTTTACTGATCAGACCGCGGGGACGTTTACTGTTAGCGAAACACTGAATACTGACTTCGACATTACAGATATCTCCTGTGACAATGGTGACAGCGGCGACACCACAACAGGGATCCTGTCAGTCACCTTAGCACCAGGTTCTAATGTCATCTGTACCTTTACGAACCAGCAGCGACCAGGGTCGATCACAATCATAAAGCAGATCGATAATGATGAATCTGTTTTCAGTTTCTCATCGAACAATCTCGGCTTGTTCTCTATTCAGACCGTCAATCAAACCGGAAGCGAAGCTTTCTCTGACCTGGCGGCAGACACATACATTGTGACACAGGCGGTGAATGAGGATTATGGCCTGGTCAGAATAAATTGTGTGGGTGACGCAGATCAAGGAAGCAGCACAAGCCTCGATAATCGCCGGGCGACTATTGACCTTGATCCGAACGAGGAAATAATCTGTACCTTCATCAGTGAAGACCTGGTTGATGAAGATCGTGTGCGGCATATGAGTATGAAGGCCACAAAAGGGTTCGCTTATCGTCGCGCCCGTAACATGCTGAACGCAGAACCGGATAGGACAAACTTCTATCGCCGTAACCCTGAAGTTCTCTGGGAAAACAATGACAGCGTTTCTACAAAAAACAGCAAGCCTGTTCGTTACGCCATGAATGCTACAGGCGGCAATGTGCAATTCGATTTTGCCGCCTCAACCGAACGCACAGACGCGATCACCCCGGAAAAGGGCCTGCAATTGTGGGTCGAGGGACATTATACCAAAGCTGATGACGGTGTTGCCGGGTTCGGTACACAACTGGATATCGACAGTGAGTATGGCATAGTTCACCTGGGAGCTGACTTCCATGTGAGTGATAACCTAATCCTCGGGGCTCTAATCAGTTTCGACCGTGCCAACGACGAAATAAACTTCTTCGATGACGAAACACAGGAGCGACTGTTTCAGGAAGTAGATGGCACCGGATGGATGGCCGGCCCTTACTTGTCAGCACGCTTGTCCAAAAACCTTTTTCTGAATGCCCGCGCGGCCTTAGGGTCTTCCAGTAATAACCTGACCATCGAAGAACTGGTAGAGGACGACAAATTCGATACCGACAGAACCCTCGGTCGCATTGCATTGACAGGTAACAAGGTATTCCAGGAAAACTGGCGGATAACCCCAACGCTGTCCGTTTCCTATTTTCGGGAGAGCATCAATGATTACATAAGCAAAACTGGCGTAGCTATTCCCTCTCAAACGCTGGAGCTGGGGCGCGCCGAGTTCGAACCAGAGCTTGCCTATCGCCATGCGTTCCCGGATGGAACAACTATCGAGCCACAATTCTCAGTCGCTGCGATTTGGGATTTTGAGGCGCCGGACGACATCGCCTTCTCTAACATTCCCGTACCGAATGAAGCTCTACGCGGACGATTTGAAAGTGCGGTTCAACTAAACTGGGCAAATGGTAATTCTGCACGGTTCGCCGCTTCATATGATGGTTTTGGCGCACAGGAATACAATGCCTATACCGTTGAAGCCTGGGTTGACATTCCACTGGGGCGTCCAATGCGCCGCAGTAATCCTGTTGCTGCCACGTCTGAGCCTTATATAGAACCTGTACAGTATAAAGAGTGCCCCGATGGTAGACGGGTTGAAATGATGGATGAATGTCCAGTAGTTCTAGTTGACATGCCACCACCTGAGCCGGTTGACTTTATAATCTATTTTGATTTCGATAAATCCAATATCCTGCCCGAAGAGATGGCAAAGATTGATGATGCGATTGCCCGCACGAACGGCCTCAGCTTCAAAATAGTCATCCTGGAGGGCAACACGGATAGAGCGGGCAGCAATGCCTATAATGATGCTCTGTCAGTACGACGTGCCGTGTCAGTACGCAAAGCGCTGGTGGCACGCGGCATCCCAGAAGAGCTCATCACGTATGATGCGTTCGGTGAAGAAAACCCGGCGATACAGACGAAAGACGGTGTACCGCTACGTGCAAATCGCCGCACGGAAGTCCGTATCCGCTTCAACTAGGATTAGAACTGCAATACCGGTATAGCTTTAGTATTTTTCAGGTTTGATCTATCAGGATGTCATGCAACCTGACAGCAGCTCTTCAGACGGTCATCTGGTTATTGGTCTCAATGCCGTTCTTGCCGCTGTTGAGGGCGACACACCGCTGGTCCTTTGCGCACGCTCTGATGAAGGTTTCTGGGGTCTGCCCTATGGTCCATTCGATCCGCAACGGCACCGGACATTTGAGTTGGGCCTGCGCGCTTTCGTAACCGAGCAGACGCGGATGCATCTTGGCTATGTGGAGCAACTCTACACCTTCGGGGACAAAGGCCGCGAAGCGCCCAGCGCTGTCTTGCGCGGCGGCAGTGAGGCCGACAGGATCGTTTCAGTGGGGTATCTGGCGCTTGCGCCGGGCGCTAACCCGATTGAGATGGAAGCCACAGCCTGGCGCAACTGGTACGATCATTTTCCCTGGGAAGACTGGCGCAATGGCGAGCCGCCAATTCTTGCCGCACAGATCATACCAGCCCTGCAGGACTGGATAACCAGCATTGAAGATACAAGCCAGCAGCGCCTGCGTCTGGACCGGGTAAGACTGGCCTTTGGCTATGAAGCCACTGGCTGGGAAGAAGAGCGCACGCTCGATCGCTACGAGCTTCTTTATGAAGCAGGCATTGTCTCCGAAGCAGCCCGCGATGGTCGGGTCACAACACCGACTTTACAGGTTGCGGACGCAGCCATGAGTTCTGACCACCGCCGCATTCTGGCCACCGCGATTGGCCGGTTGCGTGGCAAGTTGCGGTATCGCCCGATTATTTTTGAAATGATGCCCGCCAGCTTCACGCTGCTGGACCTGCAACGCAGCGTGGAAGCGATCATCGGCTTTCCCCTGCATAAGCAGAACTTTCGCCGGGGTATTGATAATGCGGGCCTCGTGCGCAAAACCGGCAATGTCAGCGCTGAAACGGGCGGGCGCCCGGCGGCCCTGTTCACCCTTGATCGCAACAGCACCAGCGGCAAAACGGCACAGGATCGCACGATCAAGGGTCTGACTTTACCCAGATTGCGCCAGACCCCGTCGCCCGACCTGTAGACAGAACCTCTTAACTCATTGATTTTTATGGCATATTGTTTTCTTGACTTAAGATATTCCGCAGCTATTTTCTGCCTTTGCCCTTGATGGGCTGTTTTTTGGTTCCTATATATGCTCTAGTTGAGCATTAAAGATAATCCGCGCATCTGCGGCGTTTTTCCAGATGCTCCGAACACTAAAAGGGAATGGAGGCGCCAATGCCTGCTTTTGGGAATGAAATTGATCTGGACCACCTGCCATATACGGCCGAGGTGAAATCCAAAACCGATCACCTGTATCCGCTGGTCGAGAAACTGATCCCGCAACTGGAATGGGAGCAACATGCGCCCTACATCGCCGCGATCAACGATCTCAAGACAGAACTGAATGCGGTGATCCTGGCCCATAATTACATGACGCCGGAAATTTTCGCTTGTGTCGGCGATTTTCAGGGCGACAGTCTGATGCTGGCCAAAGAAGCCGCGAAAACTGATGCGGAAATTATCGTCCAGGCCGGCGTGCATTTCATGGCCGAGACGTCAAAAATCCTGAGCCCTGAAAAAACCGTCCTTATACCTGACCTTGAAGCGGGATGTTCGCTTGCCTCTTCCATTACGGGTGCCGATATTCGTCTGCTCAAGGAGAAATATCCGGGCATACCTGTTGTGACTTATGTGAACACCACAGCCGATGTAAAAGCGGAAACAGATATCTGCTGTACATCATCCAATGCAGTTGAGGTTGTCGAGGCGATTGCCAGAGAATGGAATGTCGACAAGGTCATGCTGCTGCCAGATCAGTATCTGGCTAAAAATGTCGCGGCCATGACAGATATCAAGATCATTACCTGGGCCGGTGCCTGCGAAGTGCATGAGCGATTTACCGCTGACGACATTCGTGAAATTCGCGCTGGCAATCCGGATGTTGTTGTTCTGGCGCACCCGGAATGCCCGCCGGATGTTCTGGCAGAAGCTGATTATGCGGGCTCTACGAGCGGCATGAGCGGCTATGTAAAAGATAACCAGCCGCACAATGTTGTTCTTATTACGGAGTGTTCCATGTCCGATAATGTGGCTCTGGAAAACCCGGAAGTGAATTTTGTGCGCCCCTGCAATCTGTGTCCGCATATGAAGCGCATCACGCTGCCGGGCATCCTGAAAGCGCTGCAAAATATGGAACATCAGGTTGAGGTCGCGCCAGAAATTGCCGAGAAGGCAAAACGCGCCGTACAACGCATGATCGATCTGCCGATGAAGAAAGGCCAGTCGACTTACATGCATGTCGGGAAGCCGGAAGTTATGGCTATTGAAGCCAGAGTTTAATGTCATTGGTTTCTCCTGATACAATGACAAAACTGGTGCCGTCAGGGATTATCCCGGCGGCACTTTTTTACGCGTAGGACCAGATGGCTTCCCTGCCCACAACATATAACCTGCCAGACGAAAGTGTGCTGATTGTCGGCGCAGGCATCGCAGGCCTGTTTACCGCTCTCAAACTGGCCCCGCGACCGGTGACAATCGTAACCGCTGCGCCGCTGGGGCGCGGTGGCTCCTCCACTTGGGCGCAAGGTGGCCTTGCGGCAGCCATGGGCACAGAAGACTCCCCTGCCCTTCATCTGCAGGACACACTGACCGCTGGCGCCGGACTGGTTGACGCGCCCGCCGCCAGCCTGCTGACCAGAGAAGGACCTGCGCGAGTCGAGGACCTGATCCGGCTCGGCATCTCTTTCGATACGGATGATGAAGGCAAACTCAAGCTCGGGCGCGAAGCCGCACATGGCCGCGACCGCATCGTTCACGCCTCGGGCGATCAGGCTGGTGCGGCCATTATGGCTGGTCTGACAAAAGCGGCGCAAAAGGCAACTCATATCACGATCAGGGAACGGATTGTCGCAGAGGAAATCCTGCGTGACAGCCAGTGCAGCGCTGCCGGCATACTGGCTGTCGATATTGCCAGAGGCGAACGCCTGATGATGACGGCAACGCAAACGGTGCTGGCGACAGGCGGCCTTGGCGGCCTTTATGCCGTCACCACCAATCCTGTACGTGCGCAAGGCCATGGCATGGCTATGGCATGGCTCGCCGGGGCTGAAATCATGGACCCGGAATTCGTCCAGTTCCACCCAACTGCGCTGAATGTGGGTGTTGACCCTGCTCCGCTCGCCACGGAAGCCCTGCGCGGCGAAGGGGCACTTCTGGTGACCGGATCCGGGCAGCGCCTGATGCAGGGCGTGCATGATGATATGGAACTGGCACCAAGAGATATTGTGGCGCGCGCCGTCGCCTCGGCTATTGCGTCAGGTGATGGCGCCTATCTTGATGCCAGATCATCTGTCGGGGCACGCTTTCCCGAAATGTTTCCAACTGTTTATCAAGCCTGCCGCAACGCTGACATTGATCCCGTCACGGATTTGCTGCCAATCGCCCCCGCTGCACATTATCATATGGGCGGTGTGCGCACGGATCTGGATGGTCAGACGACGCTTTCCGGATTATGGGCCGTGGGCGAAGTTGCCTGTACCGGCATTCATGGGGCGAACAGACTGGCATCCAATTCCCTGCTGGAAGCGCTGGTTTTCGCAGAGCGCGCGGCCATCGCCATATCACACAGCACTGCCAGTACTGATGCCATTGAAATCAGTCAACTGACGAACCGCCTGGGCCTGCCCTCAAAACCGGCAGACAATGCACTCGCAACATCTCTACGCAACAACATGGCCCACAAGGCAGGTATTCTACGCGACGCAGAGGGCCTGACTGACCTCACATCCACTATCAGGGATGACCTTGCTACAAATGAGATGACGAGCGGTGGGCTCAATATGTTGATCGCCGCTCATCTGATCGCTGAAGGTGCCCTCAAACGGCAAGAAAGCCGGGGCGCACATCTGCGTACAGATTTTCCAGATGAAACAGCGCCCGCACACAGCATCATGACACGACGCGGCCAACAGCTTTCCGTCGAGGTCACCACAATGCCCGTAACCCAGCTGTACGAGGAGACTTGAGATGGCACCACATCTGCCCCTACCCCGCCGCCTGATTGAAACAAGCGTCCAGTCTGCTCTGGTTGAAGATCTGGGTGATGCCGGTGATGTGACCACACTGGCCACCATCCCGACTGATGCGCAGGGCAAAGCCGTCATCCGGGCACGTAAAACAGGCCGCTTGGCTGGCATGGAGTTGGCGGAGGCTGCCTTTACCCTGGTGTCCCCTGGCGTGACACTGACCCGGCACTGTGCAGATGGGGCGATGCTCAACACAGGCGATGATATTCTGGAAATTACAGGGTCAGTTCATGCCATCCTGAGCGCAGAACGCGTCGCGCTTAACTTTCTGGGGCACCTGTCCGGCATTGCCACGGCAACGCATGAACTGGTCGAAGCTGTGGCTGGTACGAACGCAAAAATCGTCTGTACCCGCAAGACGCTGCCAACCTTGCGCGCCTTCCAGAAATATGCCGTGACTTGTGGTGGCGGCTTCAATCATCGCTTTGGCCTTTATGATGCTGTGATGATCAAGGATAACCACATTGCCGCGTGTGGCGGCATCACCAACGCTCTCAAGGCTGCAAAATCCCGCATTGGACATATGGTCAAGGTGGAGATCGAAGTGGATACACTCGCGCAACTGGAGGAAGTGTTGCGGGAAGGCGCAGACGTGATTCTGCTCGACAACATGTCCACGGATCAACTTGCACAAGCTGTGAAACTGACAAAAGGACGGGCCACTCTCGAAGCCTCCGGCAACATCACTGTCTCAACCGTGCGGGCAATCGCCGAAACGGGGGTAAACGTCATATCTTCTGGCTGGATCACCCATTCAGCACCAAATCTCGATCTGGGCCTGGACTATATTGCCTGAGAACAGCGCTACTGAGCGGCGTCGGTGATGGCGAGTCTGTTTTTGTCAGGATAGCGGTAGAAGCGATGCGCACCAATCTCGGCGGTTTTTGTCAGCTTCGGTGCCCAGTAAGGTGAGACATAATCCGCATGGTAATGCGTAGCTTCGTTACTGACCGGGATATGCACACCGGCAAGAATGGCACCCGCCATCTTCTGGGAAGTCGCATAGGTTGGCTCGTGACGGCCACGGTTCAATGACCCATCACAGGTGAAAGAGAACTGGCACCCGGTCTTGCGATGCGAGCCCTGATAGACAACGCCGCAGACTGTATTGGGATAATAGCTGCTCTCAACCCGGTTGAGCACAACGTCAGCCACGGCCATCTGGCCGATCACCGGTTCAAACCCGGCTTCATAATAGATCGCCTGTGCCAGGCATCTCTGTTCTTTGGCGCTCACTTGTGCACGGTCAATAACAGAAAAATCAAAGGAGACGAGCTCGGTCAGCCCTTTCGACGTATCCTGCACCAGGTCGATAAAATTAGTAGCGGATGGCGCGGCGTCGCTTTTTGCTTCCTGCCAGGCAGTGAATTCCTGGGCGACGGCAGCAAGCGCAGCTTCTTCTTCGTTCTGGATGTCTGCTGCGACAGCTTTCTGATAGTCAGCATGGCCAAGGAAAACGAACAGCATCAGGCACAGGGTGACACCGAATGATGCCATCCAACCGCGCATGGCCCAGTTCAGGCCCGAGTTATTTTCTGCGTGCAATATCATATCACATCGTCCCGGACTTAACGCCCGATCAAAACCTTCTTTGGGAGAACCCCAATTCAACCCACGAAACTCTTAACGCAACAAGGATCGCAAAACTACCCCAACAAGTTGTAAACTCGCGAATTCGAAAGCGGCTTATGCCTTTCTGAAAAAGCCATGCCAAGCATTTTCTGCAAATTATGCAGCATTGTTAATGGTTAACGTGGCACCCACTCAGCACATTTCAACAGGCGTGACTTTTTTGCAACGCACAAAATTTTTAACCCACTGAATCATAAGGGATTTTTTATTTTGCCAACGCCGACTGTGCTGCTGCCAAGCGCGCAATGGGCACCCTGTATGGCGAGCAGGAAACATAGTCCAAACCCACTTTTTCGACGAAATGGATCGAATCGGGGTCGCCGCCATGCTCCCCGCAGATACCCAGCTTGATATCCGGTCTGGTTTTGCGCCCGCGCTCTGCCGCAATCTCCACCAGCTCGCCAACCCCTTCCTGGTCGAGCGTGACGAAAGGATCCCGCTCCAGAATGCCATGACGGATATAATCCGGCAGGAAAGTGCCGGCATCATCGCGTGACAGACCAAAGGTTGTCTGTGTCAGGTCGTTGGTTCCGAAAGAGAAAAACTCTGCATCCTCCGCAATCTTGTCAGCCGTCAGCGCAGCGCGCGGTAATTCGATCATGGTTCCAACCATATAGTCGAGTTCCTGCCCCTTCTCTGCCAGCACCGCCTTTGCGATTGCATCAACACGTTCCTTCAGGAGGCTGAGTTCTTTTTTCTGCGCCACCAGCGGAATCATGATTTCCGGCGTCACCGGATCACCCCCGGCAGACACGTCGCAAGCCGCTTCCATAATGGCGCGCACCTGCATTTCATAGATTTCCGGGTATGACACGCCAAGACGACACCCACGATGACCAAGCATCGGGTTGAATTCTTTCAGACTGTGTGCCCGCGCCTTCAGCTTCTCTGCATCCATGCCGGAAGCCTTGGCGACCTCTTCAATCTCGTTATCCGAATGCGGCAGAAATTCATGCAGTGGCGGGTCAAGCAACCGCACGGTTACCGGAAAGCCTGACATAACCTCGAATAATTCCTTGAAGTCACCCCGTTGCATTGGCAGCAACTTGGTGAGTGCAGCTTCGCGCCCGGATTTGCTCTCAGCCAGTATCATTTCACGCACTGCAATGATGCGCTCGGCATCAAAGAACATATGCTCCGTGCGACAAAGGCCAATCCCTTCCGCACCAAAATCAAGAGCGGTGCGGGCATCAAGTGGCGTTTCTGCATTGGCCCGCACTTTCATGCGGCGGCATTTATCTGCCCAGGTCATGACTTTCGCAAAATCACCGGAAAGCTCCGGCTGCACCGTTTTCACCTCGCCAAAGAAAACCTGCCCTGTATTGCCATCAATCGTAATTTTCTCACCCTTGGCAACCTGCCGTCCGGCGACGGAGAAACTGGAGCCGTCTTTTTCAATACGCAGCTCGCCCGCGCCACAAACACACGGGCGCCCCATGCCACGCGCGACAACGGCCGCGTGAGAGGTCATGCCGCCGCGCGCGGTCACAATACCTGTCGCAGCATGCATACCGTGTATATCTTCCGGGCTTGTCTCAACACGGACAAGAATGACCTTGTGGCCTTCCTGCGCAAGGCGCTCTGCTTCATCTGAATTGAACACCACTTCCCCGGAGGCTGCACCGGGGGAGGCTGGCAGCCCTTTGGTCAACTGATCACGCGGCGCATCAGGGTCGAGCGACGGGTGCAGCAACTGGTCGAGCGAGCCAGGTTCGACACGCATCACAGCTTCTTCTTCCGTGATCAGCTTTTCATCACACATATCAACAGCAATTTTCAGCGCTGCCTTGGCGGTGCGCTTGCCGTTGCGGGTTTGCAGCATCCACAATTTGCCCTGCTGGATGGTAAACTCGATGTCCTGCATATCCCGGTAATGCTTTTCCAGTTTCTGGAAAACAGCCTCAAGCTCCTTATATGTCTCCGGCATGGCCTCTTCCAGAGACGCGGCATCATCGCCCATGGCTTCACGTGCGCGCTTGGTCAGTGCCTGCGGCGTGCGAATGCCGGCGACAACATCCTCGCCCTGGGCATTGATGAGAAATTCTCCGTAATAGGCATTTTCACCCGTGGATGGGTCGCGCGTAAAGGCAACGCCTGTGGCGGAGCTTTCGCCCATATTACCGAACACCATGGCTTGCACATTGACCGCGGTGCCCCAGCTTTCGGGAATATTGTGCAGTCGGCGATAGGTGTTGGCGCGGTCATTACGCCATGAGCCAAAAACGGCATCAATCGCGCCCCGCAACTGCTCGCGCACATCCTGCGGGAAGGGGCGACCAAGTTCCTGCTCCACTGCCTGTTTGTATGAAGCAATAACCTGTTTCCAGTCTGCCGCTTTCAGATCCGTATCCAGAAAGAAATCATTTTCCTCCTTATAGGTATCAAGAAGGTCTTCAAATGTATGGTGGCCGACGCCCAGCACAACATCAGAATACATCTGAATGAAGCGACGGTAACTGTCATAGGCAAAACGCTCGTCGCCGGAAAGGGTCGCCAGGCCGGCAACTGTTTCATCATTGAGACCGAGATTCAGGACCGTATCCATCATGCCGGGCATGGACGCACGCGCGCCCGAGCGAACTGAAACAAGCAGCGGGTTCCCGGTGTCACCAAAGACCTTGCCGACAACCTCGCCAATTCTGGCGACAGCATTATCAACCATCTGCTCAAGGCCATTCGGCCACTTGCGGTCGTTCTGATAATACAGGGTACAGAGGTCTGTGGTAATCGTGAAACCCGGGGGCACCGGCAGGCCGAGGCTGGCCATCTCGGCAAGGTTCGCGCCCTTGCCGCCTAGCAGGTTCTTGAGGGAAGCGTCCCCGTCAGATGACCCACCGCCAAAATTATACACCCATTTCTGTTCCGTCGTCATACGTCTAACCCTCAATGCGTGAGAAATCTGCGACCTGTTCACAGGTCTGTTTTATGGAGGAAAGCAGCGCCAGCCGATTGCGGCGCAGCTTATCATCGTCAGCGTTGACCGTCACATCCTCAAAGAACGCATCAAGCGGCCCGCGCAAGGCCGCAAGGGCCGTCATCGCCGTGCTGAAATCTTCCTGCTCAATGGCAGGGCCAAAGGTAGCTTGCGCTCTGGTCATCGCTTCATGGAGCGATTTTTCCGCTGGTTCCTGCAACAGGCCTGCGTCCACGGCAGGCGCAAATGAGGCGCCCTCTTTCTTTTCTTCCGCCTTCAGAATATTGCCCGCGCGCTTATAGGCGGCAATCAGGTTCGCCCCGTCTTCTGCTTGCAGGAAAGCCTCAAGGCCTTCGAGTTTTTTCACAATCAGGACCAGGTCATCTTCAAGCGTACCATCCGGGCGGTGACGCACAGCATCCACATGATCGTGTCTGTGGCCCTTGTCCTTGAGATAAACTTTCAAGCGGTCATGGAAGAAGGGCAACAGTTCGCTCACTGAACCTGGACCGAATGATTCTGAAAGATTATTTTTGTACAGTTGTAAGGATGGTTGCAGCCTTTCCCCCAACCGAATGCGTAGAGTGTTCTCTAAAACAATACGTATAACGCCCAAAGTTGCCCGGCGAAGGGCAAAAGGATCTTTAGACCCGGTCGGTTTTTCGTTGATGGCAAAAAAACCTACCAACGAATCCAACTTGTCAGCCAATGACAAAGCAGCGCTTACTGACCCTGAAGGAATTTCATCACTTTGGCCAACAGGCTTATAGTGGTCGACGATTGCTTTGCTTATCTGGTCTGGTTCATTCTGTGCTTCAGCATAATACCGGCCCATCAGGCCCTGCAATTCAGGGAACTCATAGACCATGCCAGTGACGAGGTCAGCCTTGGCAAGGCGGGCTGCTTTTTCGGCCAATCCCGGATCAGCCCCGACCGTCGGCGCGATCTCGCGCGCCAGTGCCGCCACACGATCAACCTTGTCACCGATCATGCCTAGGCCTTCAAAGAACGTCACCTCATGCAGTTTCTTTGCATGATCTTCCAGCGGCGTCTTCAGGTCCTGGCTGTAGAGGAACCAGGCATCCGACAATCTGGCTGTCAGCACACGCTCATAGCCGGCGCGCATGGCCTTGCCGCCATCTGGCGCTTCGATATTTGAGACAAAGATGAACCGGTTGGTCAGCGCACCGGTTTTCGGGTCACGCACAGAAAAATATTTCTGGTGCCCTTTCATGGTGGCTGTCAGCACCTCATCCGGCAGCTTGAGAAATTTCTCGTCAAAGCTGCCCATCAGGGTCACGGGCCATTCGGCAAGGCCGGCAACTTCGTTCAGCAATCCCTGATCCTCGACCAGTTCCAGGCCCTGCGCGGCACAGAGGCCCTTCGCTTCTTCCAGAATCTGCTCAACCCGGCGCTCGCCATCCAGCACGACCTTGGCGCGGGACAGGGCCATTTCATAATCTTCAAAACTGCGCACCTGAATTTCAGCCGGGGCCATGAAGCGATGGCCATAAGTGCGATCCCCGGCGATAATGCCTTCCACCTCGAAGGGCACAATTTCGCTGTCAAACGTACACAGAATGGAGTGCATGGGGCGCACCCAGCGCAAATCTCCGTCGCCCCAGCGCATGGATTTCTGCCAGGGGAACTTCCGGATTAACTCCGGGAGAAAACCGGCGATCACCGACGCTGTGGGCTTGCCCTTCTCGTCGATGACGGCGACATAGAATTCGCCTTTTTTGTCGGCACGCTTTTCACACTGATTGAGGCTGTAGAGCCCGGCAGATTTCAGAAAGCCTGCGACCGCTTTGTCGGGTGCCCCGACACGGGGACCCTTTTTCTCTTCCTTGCGATCTGGCTGCGCGCCCGGCAGGCCCGTCACGACCAGCGACAGGCGTCGCGGCGTGGCAAATGCCTTGGCCCCTTCTGGCATGAAACCGGCACCAAACAGCGCATCCTGCACCAGTTTCTGCAGATCAGTGGCGGCGCGCGACTGCATCCGGGCCGGGATTTCTTCCGAAAAAATTTCTAGCAGGAGGTCTGGCATAATCCGGGCTGTTTAGGCGCGCACGTTGTGCAGCGCAACCGAATTCAGGCAGTGATGGCAGCTAACTCAGCCGTCCAGCAGATCGTCAAGATCATCGCCGGTGGATGTCTTGCCGAAGAAGGACGAGATATCGAACGTCACCATCACATCGAGGCCATTGCGATCACGCAGGGTGATGACTTCGGCCTGCTTGCCATTACACTGGGTCAGGCGCCGCGCGATTGTCTGGCTACCGGGATAATTTCGGGCAATCCACTGATCCTCTTTCGCGATACCCTCTGCCGTGTTGCGCGCCATGATCGGGATGACACGATCACAGTCCGTCATACGCGGGGCGCGGGCCGAAACAGCCGGTGCCGTCTCACCCGGTCCGGCTACAGGCACATCGGCCACAGGACGGCTGGGCGCGGGCGTGACACAGCCAGCCAGCAGCAGCACAAAAGAAGTCATCGCGATTGATTTGAAAACACTCATCGGGGCTCTCCAGATTTTCCCGAAGCATAAAACCCGCCGCCGGGACAGGCCAGTGAAATTCTGCACACCAGTGAAATACTGCACAATGGTCTGCCGTATCTAGTAGATACAGGTATCAAGCCCATTGCGCCGCACAGTCGCCATACGCTTGCGCAATGTTTCGGCCCGGCTGGCCACATAAGGCCCCGGCGGATTGGCCGACCATCGGTTCGGGCTTGGCAACACAGCGGCCAGCAGCGACGCCTCATAGGCGGTCAGCTCTAATGCCGGTTTGCCGAAACGGGCCTGTGCTGCGGCTTCTGCCCCGAAATTGCCGTCGCCCCATTCCGCCACATTGAGATAGACCTCCATGATGCGCCGCTTGGACCAGATCAGTTCCTGCAGGCCCGTGAACCACACTTCCGCCAGTTTGCGCAGCGGGTCCCGGCCATGCCACAAAAAGGCATTCTTGGCGGTTTGCTGGGATATGGTGGACGCCCCCCGCCAGCCGGACCCAGCCCGCGCATCTGCAATCGCGACTTTTATAGCTTCGACATCAAACCCGATATGCTGGCAAAATCCGGTATCCTCGGCGGCGATGACAGCACGCACGAGTTGCGGTGAAATATCGTCCAGCGGTACCCAGTCGCGGCTGATGGCCTGCCCCTGCATACTGCGCCAACCCATCAGGGTTGTCCCCGGTACTGGCACAACGCGGTAGAGCATCACCCATAAAATGGTGAGGGCGATGCCAAGCGCTATCAGGCGCGCGCCCAGTGACAGAACACGCCGCAAAAGGCCGTGATCTGTCTGTGATGGCGAAGCCTTCATGGTAAGACAGCCTCTTTCAACTCTTCTGGCACCGGTTTTTTTCTAGCGCATCAACGTAATGATGACCGCTGCAGCAGACATGCCAAGATAATTGTACCCGATATCAACAAAGAAACCGGCCCAGTCATGACGGGGCACATAGACAAGATCATAGCCCAGCATGGTCACGGCAAAGAACGCCCAGAGCAGGAAAGCGGTTCCAAGGGCACCAGGCAAATTCGGCCAGCCGCGCCATTTCAGCACATACGCCACACCTTTTGTGATCGTCAGAGAGATGACAAAGCCACCAACCATCCACCACATGCCACCGGGGGCCGCCGCCGCGGCTTCGGCCTCTGCAAGACTGACACCTTCTGCCTTCATCCAGACATCGGTGAACAGAACGCCGTAAAAAATAAACCCGAAAAACCAGTAGACGAATCCGCCCAGTAATATGCCCCATACGGGCAATCCATTAACTTTCATGATCACGACCCTCCTTGCGTTTTCTCTCTGGTTTACGCGCTTTCCTGGCAGACAGCAAACGTCACTCGGGCTGCGTGCCCACAGGCGGAATAGCGTATGTTATATTGGCCCGGGCGACCGGCGCCGGGTCCCCTTCCGAATAGACGAGCACATCCATGACACATAATGTCCGGCCCAGTTTCAGCAGCCTGAAGTCGCCAATGATGTCGCATTTTGCCGCAGGCTTGCGCATATAGTCTATCGAGCAGTTGCTCGTCACTGTCATGGCCTCCCGGCCAATATGAGCCATCGTCAACAGATAGGCACCGGCATCCACCATGGCGAAAACAGCGGGCCCCGAAACCGTGCCACCAGGGCGCAGATGCCGTTCCTGCACAAACATTTTCAGTTTCATACCCTGCTCATCGAGCGACAGGACATCATAATATTTGCTCCAGCCGGGGAACAACTCAATCAGGAAACTGCTGACTTCCTCTGCGGTCAACTTCAACGGCATATTCACCTCCGTACAGGGATCAAAATAAAATTCAGATCATGATCCAGGGACATATAATCGAAAACACCCCGCCCCGACAGGCAAAGCAGCAGCTATGCTGCGGCGCAACATTGCGGCTGTTGCAGCTTTCAGACCCTCGAACCTTACCGATTTGCATATTGCAAAATCACAGCCGATCCTCTCACATGCTGACAAAGGGTGATCTGAGAGGAGAATATCAATGCTGCAATCAGCCAGAATATACGTCACGCCGCTGCATCTGAAAGCGTCCAGCCTGTTGGCAGGGCTTACCCTGCTGCTGGTATCCGCGATCAGCCCTGCTGCGTCAGCGACAGAAACCTTCACCGGCAGTGACCGGATCGTGCTCGAAGATTTCATTGCAACCGTCAGTATCATGACAGGCGATGGTGCAGATATATCCGTGACGATCGACAACGGCAGTGCGGACAAGGAACCGGTTCAGGCAGAACAGAATGGCAATGCTGTGCGCCTGTACAGCAATGAAAAGCCGGACCAGCGCACATTCTGGCGCAAAATGGATTGGCAGCGTCACGGCAAGGACGCCTTCAAGGTATTCCTTGAAGACTACCCGGTTATACAGATCACCGTCCCGGAAGGCACAGACCTCAGCCTTGCAGGGGCGGCTGTTCATCTGACCGTCGGGAATATCAATGGCGATGTTCAGATTGGCAATACGCTTTATGTGCAAGGGACTGTAGGCAATGTTAAAGCTGCCGATATTCGCATTACCGGCGGTGGTGACCTGATCTTCGCTTCTGTTGCGGAAGACCTTGAGGCCAGAATTGCCGGATCAGGTAGCCTTGCCTTCAACAATGTTCAGTCTGCTGACTTAAGCATTGCCGGATCGGGTGATATAGATGTCAAGAAAATCGCCGGCAACTTCAGGGCAGATATCCGCGGCAGCGGTGACATCATTACCGGAGATATTGAGGGGGAGAGCATTTTCCAGATTGCCGGTTCCGGCGATATTGAGGCTGGTAATGTCAACGGCGGTGCGGATATTTCCATTCGTGGCTCTGGCGACATCGTCATCAATGAGCTCAATGGCCCATCTGAAATTGGTATCACCGGCAATGGCGATGTGGATATCCGCCGGGGGCGCGCCGAAGACCTGCGAGTGCGTATCTCAGGGTCAGGCGACTTCAAATTCAATGGTCTTGCCACAAATCCAGATGTCAGTATCTCTGGCAGCGGTGATGTGTTCATCCGTGAATATGAAGGCAGTGTACGCACAAGTGGCAGCGGTGACATCATAATCGGTGATATCCGCATTGATGACTGAGCACGAACAGCAGAAGTCAACATGACGACCAATGATGATAACCTTAACCGCCGCCCTGAAAGACCGCAGCGAAGAGGAGCGGCTGGCAGCATAACCCGACCTGATCCCCCGCATGGGCACAGAGGACGGCAGTGGCCGAAACACTGATCCCATGGATGTGCCTGAGGCGATTGCCGAAATCATTACCCTGGCGCCCGGTCAAAGACCTTTGCGCCGTGCCGTCCACCCGAGTTTCAGACCCCAGGAAGAGATCAACAGGGTATCAGCACAATCGCAGCTCACCTTCCTTGGTGAAACACCCTATGGGCCGTGGTTGCGTGATGTGCTGGAATAGCGCCCGGAACTCGGACCAATAAAAAACCGGACCGCGCTTGAAGCAGCAGGTCCGGTAATTATCGCAGGAAGTCTCCTACCCTCTTATTATTATATATCGGCGTTCGTTTATGATATTTTTGTGAAGCCGTTAAGAATGGTTAAAGCTGAACCGCCGCTTTGAGACAACCCTAATTCGTTGCTGCGGCGCAGCAATTCTTTGCTGTAACATCTCTGTCAGTGGTTGCGGGTCCTGCCTGAACGTGCCAAAAGCCTGCAAATTCAAGGCTTTCAGCAAAAGGGTGCTGTATGAAAATCAATGGAAACGAAGTCCGTCCCGGTAATGTTATTCAGCATCAGGACTCTCTCTGGGTTGCTGTCAAGACAGACGCTGTCAAACCGGGCAAGGGCCCTGCCTATGCGCAGGTTGAGCTGAAGAACCTGCTTGACGGGCGCAAGCTGAATGAGCGCTTCCGCGCTTCAGAAACAGTTGAGCGGGTCCGCCTTGAACAAAAGGATCACACTTATCTCTATCCGGAAGGTGATAGTCATGTGTTCATGGACGCAGAGAACTATGAGCAGATCAATATCAGCGCCGACATGCTGGGCGACCGGGCTGCTTTCCTGCAGGACGGCATGCAGGTTATTGTTGAAAGCCATGAGGGACGCCCGCTGACGATACAGCTGCCTGAGCATGTTGTCCTGGAAGTTGTGGAAACGGAGCCAACCGTAAAAGGGCAGACTGCGTCTTCATCCTACAAGCCGGCCATGATGGATAACGGTTTGCGCGTGATGGTGCCCCCATTCATGACAACAGGTGAGCGGATCGTGGTCAACACCACGACAGTCGAATACGTCAAGCGCGCTGACTGACTGCTTTTTGCCCGCCATTTTTCTGGTGGCTTGCATTCTGCCCCATCTGCAGAACATTCATGAGCGCATCCATGCGGATTGGCTTGGTGAGGTGACCGTCAAAACCGATGCTCATATATTCGTCGATCTGATGAACCATGGCATTGGCAGTGGCCGCAATGATCGGCGTTGGCACAAGCTCTTCGCGCGCTTCGATTTCGCGGATTTTCGCAAGCGCTTCTGTCCCGTCCATGACCGGCATCTGGATATCCATCAGTATAAGATCAAACCGGTCTGCCTGGAACGCCTCGACTGCTTCCTGGCCATTCTCAACACAGGTCAGAGACAGATCAAACGGCTTCAACAGAGCTTCAAGAACCATCCGGTTTGTCACATTGTCTTCTGCCAGCAATATTTTCTGCGCCAATTGACCGACAACACATTCATTTTCCTCGTCGGCCTCTGCCTCTGCCCCCTCGGCAAGCGGCAGCGCCAAGCGGATATAGAATGCCGTGCCGCGCCCTTTTTCTGACTCGCATTCAAGCGTACCCGACATCGCCTCGACCAGACTCTGGATAATCGACAATCCAAGACCGGTGCCGCCATAATTGCGGGTTGTGGAATCATCAGCCTGCGCGAATTTATCGAAGACATATTCTTTTTCTTCAGGCGTCATGCCGATGCCGCTGTCCTCGACCGTAATCAGTATAGCGGCTTTTTCCGGGTCATTGTCATCCTCTTGTGCCTGCACATTCAGCCAGACACCGCCTTCATGGGTGAACTTGATGGAATTGGAAACAAGGTTATGAAGAATTTGTGCGAGCCGGTGCGAGTCACCAACCAGTTGGTCAGCGACACCTTCTTCCACAGCCACCGAGAATTCAAGTCCGCGGTCAGCCGCTTTCAGGCCGTGCACAGACTCAACTTTTTCAATCACAGACCGCAGAGAAAATTTACTTTGCTCAATACTGACCTGTCCCGCCTCAATCTTGGAGAAATCCAGAATATCATTGAGCACGGTCATCAGCGAATCGCCGGATCCGTGGATAATATCGACCAGATTCGCCTGGTCTGCATCAAGGTCGGACCCTTTCAGAGCGGCGGCCGCCCCCAGAACACCGTTCATAGGCGTGCGGATCTCATGGCTCATATTGGCCAGAAAAGATGACTTTGTGGCACTGGCATGTCTGGCTTCATCAAGCGCCAGACGCAGGCTTTCCGTCATGGCGTCTGCTTTGTCCGCCATCAACAGCATACCAATGAACTGGGCGATAGAGCCGGAAAAAGCCACTTCGTCCGGCGTCCAGCTTCGTTGCTCGGTCGTCGCCTCAAAACAGATCACACCACGGCGGGATTTACCGTCCACAATAGGCGCATCAAGCAATGACTGAATCCCAAGCGGGACCAGATAATCCTCCGCCAGGCATCTGGTGCGCGGGTCAGCACAGGAATCACTTGCATCGACCACACGATTTTCTGATATCGCCTGAAAATAACTTGGGCATTGTGAAATCTCGATACGCTGCGGCGTCCGGTCAACATGCCGGCGATCATGAAAGAGCCTGTATCTCTCAAGTGCTTTCTGGTCATCCGTAAACAGCCAGATACTGGCCCGGCTGACATCAAGAGCATTTGCTGAGCGGCGCAACAATACGTCGAACACATCCGAGTCGCTGCGTTCGCGCTGCGCCAGAACGTCCTTGGTAATCATTTCAAGACTGAGATTAACCCGCTGGCTGCGCGCAAGCGTGTTTTTCAACTCTTCTTCTTTCTGTTTGCGCCGGATGACTTCGTCTTTCAGCGCCGCTTCTTTTTCATTCAGTTCCTGCTCGCGCGTCTGGGCCGCAATCCCGTTGGTGACGGCATGCGACAAGACCTCACTGGCGCGCCGCGACAAGCTCAGCGTGGCAAAGAAATATACCGCCAGCACCGCGCACATGACATAATCGCCGGCTTCGCCACGCAGCAAATGGAACCAGGCAAGAAGCGACAGCGCAGGCAAATTGAACGCGATAACCGAGCGAATATGCGATGCATAGGAAAGCGCCGCCCCAGCGGTCATGCCAGCGATCATGAACACAACCAGTTCTCTGGAAATGCCTTCCGCACTGGCCGGCAGCAGAAACGGCGTCAATCCCCAGCAGATACCACTGAGGGCACTAAATGAATCGAGAGTGACACGGTGCACAGATGACAGGCCGGGCTTGATGTTCGAAGCAACCCTGCCGAAAGCATATCTGAGAATTGTCAGTGAGACGACGGCAATAATCCAGACAAAAAGATGGCTGGACGGGCTTTGGTTGATCAGCAGAATAGCCAGAATAATAGCATTCGCGACAGAAACATGCTGCGAATTGATCGTATTATGCAGCAGGATTTTGTCGCGGCTATTCTGGTAAGCGCGTTGTGCGATATCAGACATCTCTTTTGCTGGCTTGGTCAGCCCCGTCACGCCTTACCTCCCGCCGTCAGACACAATCCATCACGGTCACGGCTTTGCTATATCAGAGTATCGTTAACGAAAGGTCTTTGCGGGCGCACGCGACTGACGAATGCAGCACATGCTTGCCTTTTGGTTTATGTTAACTAAATTTATAGTTTGAAATGTATCCGCATGAGGGTACTATCTTCGGAAAGCAGGTATTTATGCCAAGAAAACCATCTGTTTCACTGACTGAAGCCGAGCAGAAAGTGATGCTCATCCTCTGGGAAGCCGGTAAGGCCTCGGTGCGCGATGTGCATGAGCAGCTTAATCAGAAGAAGAAGCTGGCCTATACAACGGTGCTCACCATCCTGAAAATTCTGGCTGACAAGGGGTATGCCGGTTACGAGAAAGAAGGGCGGGCATTTATCTATTATCCCCTCATCTCCCAGGCTGAAGCACGGCAGAAAGCCCTGTCCAATCTTGTGACACGGTTTTTCGGGGGATCATCCCAGGCATTGGCACAACATCTTGTCGAGATCGAAGGCATCGATCTGGAAGATCTAGCAGAATTGCGGCGTGAGCTCAGCGAGCACGAAACAGAACAAAACTGATAATCTGAAGGGGTCGAGGGATGGAAGGATTGCAGTGGATTGCCGAAATAGCCTTCCGGCATGTCTGGCAGGGCGTTCTCATATTTTCCATTGTGGGCCTGCTGCTCTATCAGAAAGATAAATGGAGCGCCGAGCATCGCTCATGGATCTGGGCGGTTGCAGTATTCCTTCTGGGGGCCATGCCCATCCTGACACTTCTGCCGACACCAAGCCTGAACTTCATGCCAAGCCTCATGGTGGGCCAGGAAATCGCGATCACCGAAGGCAAAACAGGGCCGCTGGCATCGGCGCTCAACAACGCCTATCGCTATGACCCGGCACTCGTTCAACCTGTCACACAGACGATTGATAACAGTTTCCTCAGCAGATCCCTGATTATGGCCGTTCTTGTCGGGCTCTGGTTTTTCGTTTCTGTACGCGCCCTGTGCGGCCTTTTCATGTCGTGGAAAACCACCAGAAAGCTTCGCGCTGATAGCAAACCGCTTGAAAATGCTGCCACTATTCTGCCACCGGACTGGCCGGAATATGCCCGTGTTGGCGTGACCGACAAGGTCAACGGCCCCATGGCTGTGGGCTTGTTGAGGCCCAGCATTCTGCTGCCAACGCATCTGGTCAAAATTCTGCCCCGTGAACAGTTACGCCATGTGCTTGCCCATGAACTTGCGCATATTGAACGCGGTGACCTTTTGTGTGCCTTTGGTCAGCGCGTCCTGCTGGCGCTCTACTGGTGGAGCCCTTTCATGCACGGCGCCTGTAAAAATCTGCGCACGGAGCGGGAAATGGCCTGCGATGATCGGGCGGTGCGCAAAGCAGGTTGCTCGCGGCACTATGCCAGCTCTCTGCTGGACAGCGTAGAAGCGCTCATCCGTGAACCCGACGCAAACAAAAACCTGCTCGCCGTTGGTGCGTTTGAAAGCGGCCGTGGTAATTTTTTCTCCCACCGTATCAAGAGGCTGATCAATGCCGATTATCAGAGCCAGCTGCGCCTCGGCAGGCCACAACTGACCAATCTTGTGGGCGCGATGGCGGTTATTGTGCTGCTGTTTGTTCTCTCCCCCCGGACGGCTTTTTCCGCGGTATTGCCGGTGGTTGAAGAAGCATATGAATACACCTTGCATAGACAGAAAGATCTGGAAATCAAGGCAAGCTATGCCAGTACCCGGTCCGCCCTTGGGGTGCCTGCCTATAATTATGATACCCGTACGTCATACAGCAGTAGCAAGGCTGATAGTGAATTCTGCTGTAGCGACTTTATGGAGGCTATCTATGATAAGGACCACAAAACCAAACTTGAGCTGTTTCGGAAAGGCGCAAACCTCAACTGTCAGGAGGGCGAGGAAACACCGCTGATCGCCGCGACACATAACAGTGACCTTGCAACCATGATGTGGCTGCTCGACAAGGGAGCCGACATCAATCTGGTTGCTGATGGCCACAGTGCCCTGATGGAAGCAGTCTCACATGGCTATGTTTCTGCTGCCAAAAAACTGCTTCAACATGGCGCTGATCCGAATTACGTTTCTGACCAACATGGCAGTGTACTGATGGCAGCCATTGATAAAAACAATGTGGAACTGGTCAAGTTGCTGGTCGAGAACGGGGCGTCCCTGAACTACACCAGTTATCATCATGGCAAGAAACTGACGGTGATCGAGTATGCTGACCATCACGATCAGGAAAAGATTTCTGCCTATCTTAACTCGGTCAAACCCCGCAGCCGGGGCTAATGCCCCTCACTGGCTTGCTGCTGTCGGCGGACAAACGCCGCATAGTCTTCTGGCGTATCCACGCCCGGCGGGGCGGAACTGATCACCCCGGCGGCGACTTTGTGACCTGCCTCCAGAATGCGTAACTGCTCAAGTTTCTCAGTATGCTCCAGCGCGCTGGCAGGCAAGGATGAGAAAGCCTGCAAACTGTCCATGCTGAAAGCATAGACACCCAGATGCAGATAATAAGCTGTTGGGTCACTGATGCGTCCATTATCATCACGCGGGAACGGTACAAGAGCGCGTGAAAAATACAGCGCCCTTCGATAACCATTCTGCTCGCCTGACAACACAGCTTTCACACAGGACGGGTCTTCCGGTGAGCCGGGGCCTGTCACTGGCTCAGGGCTGAAAGGGCAAACCAGTGTCGAGACAAAAGCTGGCTCAGCCACGGACAATGCCCGCTCATGTACATCTATCAGATGGTTGAGACTGTCCGGCTCCGTCTCTGGTTCATCGCCCTGCATATTGACAATAATATCAGCTTCCAGATCACGCGCAGCTTCTGCGACGCGCGCTGTACCACTTTCATGGTCTGCTGATGTCATGGCAACCCTGCCGCCAAACGCCTGAACCGCCGTTGCGATACGCTCATCATCTGTCGCGACGATCACCTCATCGGCTTTTGACGCCGCTGCCTGCTCGTAAGTATGCTGAATGAGCGGCTTGCCTGTTTCTGCCAGTAATGGCTTGCCCGGTAACCGGCTTGACGCATAGCGTGCAGGGATGATGATGACCGCCCTCATACAGTAACGGGCTTGCGTTTCGTTTGCTGATGCGCAACGGCCAGCAGCAGGCCGGCAACAATCGCTCCGCCTGTCACGCCGACAAGATTGGCGACGAAATCCATCAGGTCTGGTGTTCTTGCCGCAACAGCGCCCTGCCCGAACTCAAGCAGCCCGCTGAGCAATAACATGGCCAGTGGCATGAACAGCCAACGGCCCAGCGGGCGAATAATCCCGAGCATCCCGACACAGGTGATCGCAGCATATGCGGCCACATGCGTAATCTTGTCTGCATAGTCTGCACTTCCAAGAAGTATTTTTGCGATAAAGCCAAATATGAGATTGCCGCCCGGTATCGCGTCCTCTGTCGGCAGCAGACTGAGCACAATGATCAAAACGAGGAGAATTCCATAGGCTAGACGCATAAGCCTGATCCACCAGCTTTTGAGTAGGAATTTCAGGGAAATCATCACTGCACTGATTCGTCCTTGCAGTGCTGTTCCCAGTCGATCGCTGACTGTACGATATAGTCTAGGTCATCAAAACGCGGGGCCCAGTCCAGAACGGTCCGGATCTCTGCATTATCGGCAATCAGCAAGGGCGGATCGCCTGCGCGCCGGTCGGCGACTTCGGTATCAATCTTGCGCCCGATGACACGTTCTGCGGCTGCCACCACATCCAGAACTGAGGCACCATATCCATACCCGACATTGAGCGTGACGGTCTGCGCGCCCTTGCGCAGATAATTCAATGCCGCCAGATGCGCATCTGCCATGTCAGAAACATGCACATAATCCCTGACACAGGTGCCATCCGGCGTCGAATAATCATCTCCATAAATCTGTAATTTTTCCTGCCGGGTGCCAACGGCAATCTGGGCGACAACCTTTATCAGGTGGCGCGGGCGCCCGCGCTCCCCTGCCCGGCAGGCGGGGTCTGCGCCCGCAAGATTGAAATAGCGCAGCACCACAATGTCGAGATTGCTGACCGCCGCCACGTCAGCCGCAATCCGTTCAGCCATCGCCATGGAAGCACCAAAAGGTGAAATTGGTGAGACCGGTGCCGTTTCATTGATCGGCATACGCTCCGGCACGCCATAAACGGAGGCGGTCGATGACAGAACCAGCCGTTTCACCCCGGCACGCATACAGGCCGATATCAGCGTATAGGCTGTCAGTGTGTTATCTCGATAATAGGTAAGCGGATCATCGATTGACAGAGGCACGAATCCACCACCGGCAAAATGGATAACCTCCGTCACCTCCCTGTCTTTGAACTTCTGTGCCAGCCCCTCAGGGTCTGCCAGTGGATCAACTACAAGCTGTTCGATATTACCCGAAGTGCGTTGAAGCATCCGGGCGGTATCAAAAGGAACATAGGCCTCTTCTGCTTCTGCCAGGGAAAGCAGCATGTGAGAGCCAGGATATCCGGCAGCGCCTGTAACTGCTATGACCATTTCTCATACCTTCCAACGCACACAGCATTAGATGATTGCCCGATAACATGAAAGCCCCGTTGCGTCTGGTAATGCCAGCAGAAAACGAGGCAACAGAAACTATTAACTATAGGCTGCTATTTCTTGCAAATGCAAAAGAAGCAAAAAGCAACAGACGGCAAGGCGGAACAGGAAATTCACGCCCCTGATGGCAAGAGACTGTTCGCCATCGGGGACATCCATGGCCGTGACGATCTGCTGCAACAGCTTTTGATAAAATGCCAGGCCGACTTCGCTGGTGACCCGGATGATGATTTTGCCGAAGCGCCTGATGTCGATCCGCAATTCATCTTTTTAGGGGATTATGTTGACCGGGGGCCAGCATCAGCAAAGGTCCTGCAGACCCTTATGGATTTCAGTCTTCAGTTCCCGGATACGGTCTTCCTGCGCGGCAATCACGAGGAGGCCATGGTCGATTTTCTGGCTGACCCGGACGACATGGAAGGCTGGATTGACTGGGGCGGGCAGCAAACACTCGAAAGCTATGGCCTTGAAGGGGTCGAGGGGCGCTCCCCTGAATCATTGCGCACCGAGCTGGCAGAGAAACTGCCGGACGAGCATCTCGACTTCCTGATCTCGCTTGAAAACATGTATATTGCCGGTGATTACATTCTTGTACATGCCGGTCTGCGCGCGGGCATTGAGATAGAAAAACAGCGCCAGCGCGACCTCCTATGGATACGCCGTGAGTTTTACGAAGCAAATCCGGATAACTGGCCTAACCGCTGCATCGTGCACGGTCACACCCCGAGAGACAAACCGGAAAACATCAGCTGGCGTATCAATGTTGATACGGGTGCCTTCAATACCGGCAAGCTGACAGCTGTTGTTCTGGAAGGCAGTGACCGCCGGTTCATCACAACCGGCAGATAGCTTTTTTGAAATCAGGCTTCCAGCGCCGTGTTGACAGCAACCAGGCGTGGTCTGCGTACCGTAGACAGAACAGCTTTCAATGTATCAACGCTGCCAGGCCCATCAGTAACCGCCAGCGCCTTGCCAAGCTCAGCACCGTAATTGCGGTCATCGATGATTTCGACTTCCGGTGTCAAAAAGACAACCTTTACGCCATTGAAAATCGCATCGCGCCAGTGCTCCAGAATTTCGCGTCGTTGCGATGCACAGCCAAAGAGGTAGTCCGGTTGGGCAAGACGCACATCTTCTTCTGCAACAACCTCGACAAACCCGTCTCCGACCGGCAGGTTCCGGGGGGTGCGCCCTTCATCTGGCCCACGGCCGATGACGAAGGAAACATGGTTCCCATTGATACCATATGTGTCGAGCAGCGCCCGCATCGCAGTGTCTGCGCCGATAACATGGGCGTGCAGATTATAGCGTTCCATGTTATCGAGAATATCAGCCATCTCGCTTTTATTCCGTTCGACACGTTGAATAAATGCCTGGAATGTTGCGCGGTTGGCCAGGTTGAGGACAGATTCTTCATCCCACAGGCGCGCAAGTTGCTCCAGCCACGGAACATAATCATGGCCTGCATAGCCATCATGGGCAAGGAACAGGCGTATTGACCCGCCATTCGTTTCCGTCATCGCCCCGCGCACAATCTTGAGACCAGCCTTGCGCACTTCTGCTTCAAGGTTTGTCAACGTATAAACAGCTTCTGCCTGTTCATGAAAAGCATCCACATGGTTGCGCATCAATGCCAGAGAGGCATAGGTTGTCTCAACAATGGCAATCCCGTCATCCACCAGTTGCTCGCGTATTGCCAACAGGAACTGACCGGGTGCTGACTGTTCGCCAAGAACAGAAATCGCCGTAATAATATCAAACTTGCGATTGCCTGCATGTTTGCGAATGGCGGACAGGGCCGGTTTTTCGGGGAACGCCCCTGTGACCACCTTGGCCCAGTCGCTGGCCCCCTCAACCGGCGTTACAACGTCAACACTGACAGCTTCTATCCAGCGTGGATAGAAAGACGTCAGCGTGCCATCGCCGCAGCCAATATCGAGCGCAAGCCCATCACGCGTCGTGACCATCTCCATAGCCTCGGAGACGGCAGCGCGCAGTCTGTGACGATGCGACCGCGAGACGCCTTCACACACAGCGTTGTCATCCCTTTGCGTCATAGTTGCCTGTTGCAGCAGGCCACAGGCTGTCACATCCTTGTCCGGATCGCAGAAAACATAATCCCGTCCATCGCCGAGGGAAAAAGCCGGTGAGAGTGATTTGGAACCACAGGCCCGGCATCGTGTTACAAGTTTACCCGTCACTATTTTCTCCTGAGCAAAGACAGTTCGTTCAGGTGAACCTGCGCCAGCAGGATTAAGTGCAGGTAAAAACTGCATCTTTTTTACTCAGCTTCCGGATTTTTTTTCGTAACCAAATGATTAAAGTACCCCATATTTTCATACCTTGTTGAGACAGGTGAAAGAGGTCTTAAATTTTATCCCCTCAGGCGCGCGATAAGTCGGCGCATGAAAGCCGTGCCAGCCTCGACCTGCGCCAGCGAAATGAACTCGTTCGGCTGATGCGCCTGGTCGATTGACCCGGGCCCGCAGATGACTGTATGAAAATTGGCTTCCTGAAACTGCCCGCCTTCAGTTGCGTAAGAGACAACCTCCGTGTGGTTCTGCCCGGTCAGCGCCTGCGCCAGCTCCACCGCCCTGTTGCCGGGTTTTGGCGCAAGATGCGGCGCGCGGGTCATCCAGTCGGTTGTGATGGCACAGCTCTCATGCTTTGCCCTCATTTCCGTTTCAACCTGCGTCATAAAAGACTGCACGCGCCCAAACACTTCCCCCACGTCATCCCCCGGCACACTGCGCATGTCCCAGTCAAACGAACAGGCACCCGCCATGATGTTCAGTTGCGTACCGCCCTGCACCACATTCACGGTCATGGTTGTGTGCGGCGGGTCAAATGTGCTGGCTGGCGGGGCATTCTCTTCCAGCTCCCGCGACAGTCCTTCAATGAAACTGATGATCCGTGCCGCCATCATCACGGCAGAGACACCACGATTTGCCTGACTTGAATGGGTCGTATACCCTGTAACTTGCGTCCTGAAAGAAGAGATGCCCTTGTGCCCGTCTATCACTTTCATCATTGTCGGCTCCCCAACAATCACGGCTGAAGGCGCGGGGACTTCCCGGGCAATTTCATCAATCATATCCGGCGCTCCAAGGCAGCCAACTTCCTCATCATAGGAAAGCGCGAAGATCAGGGGATGGGTCAAATTCGCTGCCAGCATTTCAGGCACCAGTGACAGACCGATCGCAGAGAACGCTTTCATGTCACATGTGCCCCGCCCGTAGAGCCGTCCGTCTTTTTCCGTCAGGACAAACGGGTCCGTCAGCCAGTCCTGCCCGGCTACGGGTACGACATCCGTATGACCTGACAGAACCACACCGCCTTCAACCGCTGGCCCGACAACCGCATAAAGATTTGTCTTGCTGCCATCCTCATTGGCCACACGTTTCGTCGTCACACCAAGTCCGTGCAGGTATGCCTCCACATCCTCCACGAGGCAGAGATTGGATTTCGAGGATGTCGTATCATGGGCAACAAGACGGGCGAGCCAGTCAATCTGGGGGGAAATATCTGTCATGCACCACCCCTTAGCCCAGTGCACCACTTGCGTCACCTCACTTCCCGGAAAGAGCGGACCTTCGGGGGCCGCAAGGCAGGTTTTATTACAGGCATTATATTTGCCGTGAAATCTGCAGGCGCCTAGACTTGATAAAACGGGAGCAAATCATGGCTATTTCGAACACTAACGTTACGCGGCGGTCATTCACTTATGGCGCAGCGCTTTGCCTAACCGGGATGCCCGGCTTCAGCCGCGCCGCAGAGGCTGGTGAGACAAGCTGGCAGACCCGCGCGCCGCTGCCGCTCAAATTGCAGGAAATCTATCCGACCGTCCTGAATGGCAAAATCCACCTGGCCGGTGGCTATATGGCAGAGGTTGATCGCATTACCGGCGTTTCGGATATGCACATCGTGTACGATCCTTCTCTGGACAAATGGGATCTCGCTGCCAGCTTACCCGAAGCGCGCCATCATCCCAATCTGGTTGGCCATCAAGGCAAGATATATGCCCTTGGTGGCTTTAAGGCACTGACGGCGCAGGAGCGCTGGGCAGCACAGGATCAAAGCTGGGTGTATACGCCCGGTGGCGATCAGTGGGATACGCTGACGCCAGCCCCTGAGGTGCACGGAGAGACAGTCTGCGCCAGCATCGGCGATCTGATCCATGTGGTGGGCGGGCGCAAACCGGGCGGCGACAGGAACCAGACCTGGAATGATCATGTGGATACAGACAGACATCTTGTGTTCAACCCGGCCACTGATCAGTGGCAGCGTGCGGCCCCTGCCCTTACCAGACGCAACAGCGCCGCAGGCGTTGTCATTGATGGACTGCTGTATGTCGCTGGCGGGCGCACGGTTACCGGCGGGAACGTGACGGACCTAGAAATTTACGACCCGGTGGAGGATCGCTGGCGCACTGGCAGCCCGATGCCGCAGGGTCAGGGCGGTCTTGCTGCTGCCACTGTACAGGGGCGTCTTTATGCTTTTGGGGGCGAGTATTTCAATAATGGCGGCGGTGTTTACCGCGAATGCTGGGTTTATGATCCGCAAACAGATGAATGGGCAGCTTCAACCGACATGCGCACTCCCCGTCATGGCCTTGGCGGGGTGGCGATCGACGGCTGGATTTATGCCATCGGCGGCGCAACGCAAGCAGGCGGGGTCGGCACCAGCAACCTCCTGGAGCGCTTTCGCCCCACATAATTCATGCCCACCATCAGCAGCGCCAACTGCGCAAGCATTTTGACAGTCCGAGCCCATGGGTCATAGCCTCCCGCAAACAAGGAGATACCTCATGAACATGCGCGACGCGATGAAAATACAGCTGATTGAAATGGTGCCATTTGCCAAAAGCATTGGTGTCGTCCTGACCGACATGGGGGACGGCACCGCAGAGGGCACGCTTGAGTTAAGGCCTGACTTGATGAACCACATCCAGACGATGCACGCAGGCGTCATGTACTCCCTCGGCGAGACGGTTTCTGGCGCAGCCATGACCGGCGCTTTCGCTGATCAGATTCTTGGCCTGACCCCGGTCGCCGCTGAAGCCAGCATTCAATATACAAAAAAAGCGAAGGGCGGTCTGCGCGCAACCGGCAAAACCGACCAGAGTGGCGAGACTTTACGGGCGCTTGTGGAAAAAGACGGCAAGGCCCGTTTCAGGGTCACGGTCACATTCTTCGATGAAACAGATGCCGAAGTCGGCAATATGAATGTTGAATGGGCAATCCGGAAAAACGGCTGAGTCTCGCTAAATTAATACCAGTAAAAGCAACATCTTGCGCCGCGCCCTGCGCACTCATGCGAGCCACACACGACCAGAGCCCCGGTTTCAGGCTGTGACGCACATCACAGACCATTGCCCACGCACCAGCTAGTATCAGATACAGGAACAAGTCTTCCCTGATTGTTCCTGCTGACACCTTGCCAGTCGGGCACTGCCCTGTATTCGTCTGGCTGGCAACAGATAGCCGGGAACGGGACAGCCCTCGAATTCAGGCTGTGCACCACCTGCCACTTGAAAACGAACCCTTCCCGGCTCATCTGGTCTGCACGATACCTACTCCACCATCACCTCGGGCATGACCGTCACGGATTGTTCCACGCCCTCCCGGCGATAAACCAGTTTCACGGGACGCGGCGCAGCACCGACCTGACTACAGCCACGGTCAAAAACAGGCTGGTCATTGATAGAGGTGATGACATCACCTGATTGCAGGCCCGCCCCCATGGCTGCACTGCCCGGAAAGACGTCGCCCACAAGCAGACCGTCTTTACTCACTGTCATGTTCGCGCCGAGGCCATAATCGGACGGAAAGCTGATCGGTGTATCTTCAGGGCGCGTAATCCGGACCCGCCTGTTCGGCACGTCAAATGTCCAGACGAAATGCCGCATCACCTGTTCGCCGATCAACTCCGTGCGCGGAAACCCGTGCAGGATCGGCTGGGGCAAATCATAGCCGCCAATGCGCGCAGTGCCGTCAAAACGGGCGCTTGAAATATATTCAACCCGGTCAAGCCGCTGCGCAACCCGCGTTGGCACCGGCTCTGTCAGCGTATCGTATCGCTCCAGCCGGTTGACCCCGAACGATGTACCAGACCCGGAGTCGATCAGCATACGACGCTTGCGCCCGTCAAAATACACATCCAGCCAGGGGCGTTTGTCCGGGCCGCGTGTTGAAAAGACTTCCCGGTTGTCTGGTGACGGCAGGCTCATGTCGGTTGTTACCCGCATTTCTCCCGCCGGATAATCCAGTGTCAGCAGGAATTTCTGGAACGTGTCATATCCCATGATGCCATCAATAGGTCGACCAAACGCCCCGATGATATGATCCAGCTCCTGCACCCGTGCCCGAAAGACATTGAACTTCAGCGCCCCTGAGCGCGCATCACTCATCCGCGCCGTTTGCCCGGGTTTGACAAGGGTGGTCGAAACCCGCGCGATAGAATCGGGGTCAACAATAGTACGTGAGGCGCCTGTGTCATAAATGAACCAGAGCGTTGAGTCTTCCCGTTCCTCATTCAGGGTGACGGGGACCAGAAAATAGCCACGGCATAATTCGCCCGGCACAACATAGTCGTCGGCAAAGGCCGCCGGAGAAAGCAGAAGGGAAAGAAAAAAGGCCGCGACATACCTGATGAGTGGAAACATAAATACCCTCACTAATCCTGAACACGCCCTCACGCACCCTATCAGCAGGTAAACCGGCACAGCAAGGTTTTACTTGTCGGCCACACTTGGTATCGTCCTGCTTCCTTCGCGGTCAGGAACCATTCATGAAACACTTTCTCAATACCGGGGACTATACGCGCAATGAGTTGCAGGCAATGCTTGATGATGCCCGCCGCCTGAAAGAGTCCCCTTATGGCAAGGCGCTTGAAGGCAAGACTGTCGCACTCCTGTTCCTCAATAACTCCCTGCGTACACGCACCTCTTTTGATGTGGGCGCACAGCAACTGGGCGGCCATGCCGTGGTACTGTCCCCATCGGGCGGCATGTGGCCACTTGAGTTTGAAGATGGCGTGGTCATGGATGGTGAAGCTGAAGAACATGTCGCGGAAGCCGCCGGCGTTCTGTCTCGCTATTGTGACATCATCGGCATACGCGCCTTCCCGAAATTTATCGACTGGCAGGTAGACCGACAGGACAGGATTCTGAACAGCTTCGCCAAATATGCCAGCGTACCGGTGATCAACATGGAAACCATCACCCACCCCTGTCAGGAAATGGCCCATATTCTCACGCTGCAGGAACATTTTGAGAAACAGGGGCGCGGCGCGCTTGATGGCAAGAAATTTGTCCTGACCTGGACCTATCACCCCAAGCCCCTGAACACCGCTGTTGCAAATTCTGCGCTCGTTATTGCAGCCAAGTTCGGCATGGATGTGACGCTGCTCTGCCCCACGCCGGAATACATTCTGGACGAGCGCTATATGTCACAGGCGCGGGCTGATGCAGAGGCTCAGGGGCACACTGTCACCATCTCGCATGACATCACCGACGCCTATCAGGGCGCTGATGTCATTTACGCCAAAAGCTGGGGCGCCTTGCCCTATTTCGGCAACTGGGAGCCGGAAAAACCGATCCGCGACGCCCACAAGCATTTCATCGTCGATGAACCGAAAATGGCGCTGACCAATGAGGCACTCGTCAGCCATTGCCTGCCCATGCGCCGGAACGTGAAGATGACCGACGCCGTATTCGACTCGCCCGCCTGTATCGCCTATGATGAAGCGGAAAACCGCCTGCATGTGCAAAAAGCAATCATGAAGGCGCTGGTGCGTTAGGAGTTGTAAGATGGTTTTCCCGATCCTGTTTGCCGGAATGGCCTTTGTGACAATGGCGCAGGCCGATACCCCTGACGCCAGTTCCACTGACCCACGTAGCTCTGAAGCAGGAGCCCCAACACTCGAAGAACTGTGCACACAATATGAGACTCTGTCGGATCAGCTGACGCAGGACTATGCCGCAATTCAACAGGCCACCCTGCAAGCTGAACGCGAAGAAAACCTGCTGCCGGAAATCAAGGCCAATTCGACCTATACAAAAACCCGCATCGCCTTCAAGGATGTCGTGACGGAACTTGGCACTCGCAGTTGCCCGGTTGATCTGGACTCGGATTTTCCGCCACTGGTGGAATAGACTTCCCATGCACATTACCCTGGTGACCTGCCTGGAAATGCCAGCGCTGATCCCGGAAGACGCATTGTTCCGCACAGCTCTTGAAACCCGTGGAGCAACCGTTTCCATCGCTCCCTGGAACGGTCCTTTTTCGCCATTTCAGAAAACAGATCTGGTGGTCATCCGCACACCATGGGATTACACAGCGCACGCCACTAAGTTCAAACGCTGGCTTGACGATCTTGAGGCAGATAACATGCCTGTCAGCAATCCTGTGCCCTTGATGCGCTGGAACATGAACAAGACCTATCTCATGGACCTGCAGAAGAAGGGCGCGCCCTTGCCGCCGACCCTGGTCGCCAGGCCAGAAGTTGCAGAGATTCAAGCAGCAGCGGCAAATCTTGGGCTTGAAGAAATGGTCATCAAGCCGATCATCAGCGCCAGCAGCAAGGGGCTGGCCCGGCTGGCCACGCACAACACGAGAATGCTCGAGCAGGCCTTGACGGGCATCACCTGCGACATGCTGGTGCAGGCATTGGTGCCGGAGATTGAAACACTGGGAGAAACCTCTCTTGTGTTCCTTGCGGGTGAATTTTCACACGCCGTTTGCAAACGCCCCAAGGCAGGTGACATCCGCTGTCAGGAAGAGTTTGGCGGCAGCGCCGAATTGGTCACGCCCCCATCATGGGCTGTTGCCAGGGCGAAAGAGCTCCTCACACTCCTCCCTGCTCCCGCTGATTATGCCCGCGTTGATGTTATCATCCGCGCGGATGATCTGATCCTGATGGAAATTGAACTGATCGAGCCAGAGTTGTTCTTCCGCCTCGCCCCTGAAGCCGCAGAGCTTTTCGCAAGACAGATTACGCAGGGCCGTCAGGCCTGAGGGCAGGTTGCCGGAACAACTGAGTGTTCTGCTTGTCAAAAAGCGGCAGCCCGCACAAGGTGGGTAAAAAATGAAGACAGGGAGATTTACGGATGACCGACTACAGAAACCTTTTTGACATTTCAGGCAAAACCGCCGTTGTCACCGGCGGTACGCGCGGCATTGGTGAAATGATCGCAACCGGCTTTGTGAATATGGGCGTGAAAACATATGTCACGTCACGCAAGGCAGATGCCTGCGCGGCCATTCAGGAAAAACTCGGTTGTGAAGCTGCTCCCTTCGACCTGTCAGAAAACGAAGGGGTGAATGCCTTTGGTGACTGGATTGCCGCGCGCGAAGACAAGATTGATATTCTCATCAACAATGCCGGCGCGCTCTGGGCGGAACCACTTGAGACATATACTGAAGAAGGCTGGGACCGGACGATTGACCTCAATGTGAAGTCAATCTTTTTCCTCACCCAGAAACTCCTGCCTCAACTCCGGGCAGCCGCAAAAGACAATGGCACCGCGCGCGTTATCAATATCGGCTCGGTAGAAGGCCTGACAACACCCGTCTGGGAAAACTACGCCTATCCAATCTCGAAGGCAGCCGTGCACCAGATGACCAAAGTGCTGGCCAACAAGCTGGCGAAAGACCAGATCACTGTGAACGCCATTGCGCCGGGACCATTTGAGAGCAAGATGACAGCTTTTGTTCTCGGCAGCGACCAGGGCAAGTCTGCCGTTGGTTCCGCGATGCCACTGGGCCGCATTGGTCAACCCGAAGACATCATCGGTTTGTCGGCATTCCTTTCCTCACCAGCAGCCAATTATATCACAGGCACTGTGATCCCGCTGGATGGTGGATTTGTGATCGGGGCAAAAAGCTGGGATTGATCAGCATACAGCTTGAAGGCAGGCAGGTTTCTGATGACTGACAGCTACACTCTTTATGGTCAGGAAATCTCCCTGTTTACCGGCAAGGCGCGTGCTTATCTGCGCTGGAAAGGCGTGCCCTTTGAGGAAATCCGCTCAACCATGGCGGTCTACACGTCCACAATCGTGCCAAGGGTCGGATATCCGATCATCCCGATTGTGACCACGCCTGAAGACGAGACTCTGCAGGACACAACAATCATCATTGACTGGTTTGAGGAAAAACTTGGCGGTCCGTCCGTGTACCCCTCTACGCCGAAGCAGAAACTTGCTGCCTTGCTGCTCGAAATCTATGGCGATGACTGGCTGGTTATCCCGGCCATGCATTATCGCTGGCAGTACAACCGCGACTGGGCAATGGCACAGTTCGGCAAGAATGCCATGCCCGAAGCCACAGAGGCAGACCAGTTGGCTCTTGGCGAAAAATTGTCAGAGAAGTTTCGCGGCTTCTGTTTGCCCCTTGGCATCACCGAGGAAACAGCGCCGGCCATAGAGCAATCCTATGAGGCGCTGCTGCACGATCTTGATGCTCATTTTGCTGACTATCCCTATCTGTTTGGCACGCGCCCCTCTATCGGGGATTTTGGCCTGACAGGCCCATTATATGCGCATCAGTATCGCGACCCCGCTTCTCGACGGATCATGGAAGAGCACGGGCCGAATGTCGCGCGCTGGGCAGAACGGATTCAGGAGCCGGCTGAACCGCTGAGCGGAGCGTTCCTGCCTGACGATGAAATACCACAGACGCTTCTGCCGGTTCTGAAGCGCATGATGGCAGAGCAACTTCCCGTTCTGGCCAGCACTGTCAGCCATCTTGATACATGGTTACAGGAAAACCCGGATACTGACATTCCGCGCGGCATCGGCTTTCACGACTTCAGTGTGGAGGGCGTTACAGGCACCCGCGTCATCATGACGTACACGCAATGGATGCTGCAACGGGCGCTCGGGTTTTATCACAGTTTGGTGGGCGATGAGAAACAGTCGGCAGATGAGCTGCTGGCGTCTGTTGGCGGTACCGCCCTGACACAAATCACGATCAATCAGCCATTGACCATCGAAAACTACCGCCTGACGCGGGCATCCTGAAAGCTGCAAGCCTGACTTGCCTGTATTCTGGCCCTGTATTCTGGCCGCATATTCTGGCCCGGGGCCTCTGGCCGGATGCTTGCAATCATATAAAGATATCTTTATATGATTTGTCCAAGAAACAGGTTGCCCTCCCATGTCCGATTCCAGTTCCCGTGACTCCCGCTTCAACGCGCTCAAAACTGCGCTGGAACAACGCGTTCTGGTGCTCGATGGGGCCGCTGGCACCTTCATTCAGAATTACAAGCTGACGGAAGAAGATTTTCGCGGCGACTGCTTCAAGGACTGGCAGAAAGAGTTGCGCGGCAATAACGACCTGTTGCAGTTGACCCGTCCCGACATCATTCGCGACATGCACCGCGCCTATCTGGAAGCCGGGGCCGATATTATTGAGACCAACACATTCTCATCCACGACCATTGCCCAGGCGGATTACGCCATGGAAGACATCGCGCGCGATATGAATTTCGAAGGCGCAAAACTCGCGCGTGCCGCAGCAGATGAAGTTGCCACGCAAGAAAAGCCGCGTTTTGTTGCCGGGGCAATCGGACCGACAAACCGGGCCGCCTCTCTTTCACCGGATGTAAATGACCCCGGTGCCCGCAATGTAGACTTTGATGAACTGAAGACAGCGTACAGAGAGCAAATAGATGCCCTCGCAGAAGGTGGCGTAGACCTGTTTCTGCTTGAAACGATTACCGATACCGTGAACGCAAAGGCCGCCATTTTCGCGCTTGAGGAGAGCAATGCAGAGACTGGTGCCAATCTGCCCCTGATCATATCTGTCATGATCCCGGACCAGTCCGGCCGCACCCTGTCCGGCCAGACGCCCGAAGCATTCTGGACCTCGGTGCGTCACGCCAACCCGCTGGCCATTGGCGTTAATTGCTCGCTTGGTCCTGATCTGATGCGCCCTTATGTAGATGAACTCTCCCGCATCGCTGACACTTATGTCTCGGCTTATCCCAATGCAGGCCTGCCTAACACGATGGGTGATTATGACGAGACTCCAGAAAGCATGAGCGTCCATATCAGTGAGTGGCTGGAAAGCGGCCTGCTGAACATCATCGGCGGGTGCTGTGGCACAACACCGGCGCATATCGCAGCATTTGCCAAAGCTGCGACCGGCGTGATGCCGCGCAAGCCCGCACAACCAAATATTGCCCTGGCCTTGAGTGGCCTTGAGCCAATGCGCCTTGCGGGATAAAATAGCGTACAGGGATTAAAACCCTACAGGGCCTATCAGTGATGGATTTTCCAACAAAACTGCTGTAGGAGACTGTCGAGGAGAGAACACCCCCGACATGCCCGATACCGGCCCCATATTCTTCACGCTTGCCCTGTTTGCCGCAGGTGGCATCCTGGTCGGTGCGGCCGGCAGCCGTCTGGGCGCGCCCATGCTGCTCATCTTCCTGATGGCGGGTATGCTGGCAGGGCGTGAAGGACCAGGCGGCATTGAATTTGATCAGTCTACACTTGCATATTTTCTTGGCAGTGCTGCCATCGCTGTCATTTTGTTTGAAGGGGGCCTGCGCACCAAACCGCGCATCCTGAAACAGGGGCTGCGCCCCGGCGTCATGCTTGCCGTACCCGGAACGGTGCTGACTGCCTTCATTGTCGCCCCCGTTGCCATGCTGCTGTTTGACATGAGTTTCATAAGCGCATTGCTGCTTGGGGCCATTGTTTCATCTACCGATGCGGCGGCTGTCTTTGCCCTGGCAGCAAGTGGTATCAAACTGCCCGAAAAAGTCGTCTCCACACTGGAGGTGGAAAGCGGCTTTAACGACCCGATTGCCATTATTCTGGTGATCGGTCTTGTGGAAACGCTCGCTGGCCAACCCCTGCAATCCTGGGAATGGGTGGTACAACCGGTATATATGCTCGCGGCGGGAGCCCTTGTCGGCTATGGTGTCGGGCTTCTGTCTGCTGATCTTTTCCGGCATGTGAAGTTACCTGTCGGCCTGAAAGCCATCCTGACGATTGCCTTGGGTCTGCTGGCTTTTGGCCTTGCGGACCTGTTGAGCGGCAGCGGCTTTCTGGCGATTTACCTGACAGGCGTCACCCTTGCCTGGCGCGCGCCCGTGGTTGCAGAAGATGCCGCGCCGGGCGTCGACGGACTTGCCTGGCTGGCCCAGACTGGCCTGTTCCTGATGCTGGGCCTTTACGTTACCCCCTCGCATATCGCTGTCGTGGCCCTGCCTGCTGCGATCACCGCAATTGCTCTTTTCGCGCTTGCGCGCCCGGCGGCCAGCTTCCTTTTGTTACTGCCCTTCAAGTTTACAGTGCCTGAAAAGGGGTTCATCGCCTGGACAGGCTTGCGCGGTGCCACACCCGTTTTTCTTGGTATCCTGCCATTGCTTGGCGGCGCGCCCAATGCCAGTCTTTATATCTCCGTAGCCCTTGCCGTCGTTCTGGTTTCTCTCGTGGTACAGGGCTGGACCGCGCCCCTTGTGGCCCGGCAACTGCAATTGTGTGAGGCAACAGCGCCGCCTGATCGGGGAGAGGTTTTCTCGCGTCTCGGTTCCATGAGCGTGGTGCTGCTGGCAGGCGTCTGGTTTGCTGTCGCCAATTCCCCTGTACGGAACATTTTCATGGAACCGGAGAGCAGCTCGGAGCTGATCGCCATGGTTGGCGCTGGCGAGATGCTTGGCGCAGGTGAAGACAGTCTCATCGCCACCTTCCCGGCAGACTTTTCAGACCTGTCAGTTGCAGACCGACAGCCCGTCTATGCAGATGTGGTCGCCCTTGCCATGACGCAGGTCAATCGTGAGATTGCTGCTGAACGCGAAGAGTTGCTCGCCATGCTGAACAAGGAGGCTGACGGAACCGCCCTGTCACTGGAAGAACAGACACGCCGCGATATCCTCGCCCGTAAATACAAGGGCCGCTATGAAGAGACCGGCGACCTCCTTGCCCGGATCAACCAGATCCCGCCCTCACTGGCGATTTCCCAGTCTGTTCTGGCAACCGGCTGGGGCGGCGCAGACGGCCTGATGCAACGCAACGCCATTTTTGGCGGTCGCGCTGGGGCAAATTATGAAACCATTATAGATGCCGCACGCGATTATGCTGACCTGTTGAACTCTCACCCGGTTTTTTCAGAATTCCGTACACAAAGCGCTGAAATGACAGACGGTGATAAAGACGATGCGTCAGGCGCCGCGCTTGCACAATATGTGGGTGGCTATATTTCCGGTAACGCCGATGAATACATCAACGCGATCAATGAACTGATCCGCGCCAATGACCTCAACCGCTATGATATCGCCGATCCCGGCACAACCTGAGACTACCTTCGGTGGTAAAACAAACGTACGGCCTCCCCAGAGGTGCGTCCAAAACACCATCCCTGACCGGATCACGCGCCTCACGCTTGTTGCTCAGGGACGCATTCAGCCTCCCGGGCCTGACCTCAGACCCGCAATAAGCCGCAGTCCTGCTGGCACAGAGGGACTTTTGCAGGCCAAATACCTGCTGACGGCGATTAAATTCCCGGCATTTGGTCTGGCCGCACCGATTGCCCTGTTTGCGTCCGGTATGCCACCGCGCGGCGCAAGTCTGGAAAGTCATCCTGAACGATGCCCCGTTTAAGTGTTTTGCCGCAGCAACATTCCTGCTATCAGGGCGTTTCGCCTTTTGAGAGAGCTAAAACCAGATGAAAACCGACACTGCCCCGGACAAGGTCAACAAAACCTGGCTGAAGGACTATCAGCAACCCGATTATGGCATACGTCATACCCGGCTTGAATTTGAGCTTTCACCACAAAAGACCAAAGTGCTGGCACGCCTGCAGATCGGCCTCGCGCCGGACAGGGCCGAAGGCGAACCGCTGATTCTTGACGGCGAAGGATTGGAGCTCGTGGCTGTTCGTATTGATGGACAGGCACTGGCGGAAGATCAGTATGAAGTTACTGATACGCAGCTCATTATCCCGCGTGTACCAGTCAGTTTTACGCTGGAGACTGAAGTATTCATCAACCCGGCTGGCAATACGGCCCTGTCGGGTCTTTATATGTCAAATGGCATGTTCTGTACCCAGTGCGAAGCAGAAGGTTTCCGCCATATCACATACTATATGGATCGCCCTGATGTTCTGTCTACCTATGATGTGAGAATTGAAGCCGAAAAAGCTGCCAATCCCGTCCTGCTTGCCAATGGCAACCCTGTCCAGAGCGGTGATCTGCCTGAGTCCGATGAACGCCCTGGCTGGCACTTTGCCGAATGGTCAGACCCGCACCCCAAGCCCTGTTACCTCTTTGCGCTGGTGGCTGGTGATCTTGCTCATGTGGAAGATCAATTCCAAACCAAGTCGGGCCGTGACGTTACCTTGCGCGTTTTCGTGCAACCGGAAAATGTCGGTAAATGTGACTATACCCTGGATGCGTTGAAGCGCTCCATGGCGTGGGATGAAGAAACATTCGGCCGGGAATATGATCTCGATATTTTCATGATTGTCGCCGTTGACCATTTCAATTTCGGGGCCATGGAAAACAAGGGCCTGAACATTTTCAATTCAGCCTATGTGCTCGCCAGTCCTGAAACAGCGACGGACATGGATTACGAGTTGATCGAGGGCATTGTCGCGCACGAATATTTCCACAACTGGTCCGGCAACCGCGTCACCTGTCGTGACTGGTTTCAGCTCTGCCTGAAGGAAGGCTTTACTGTTTTCCGCGATCAGGAATTTTCTGCCGACCAGCGCTCGCGCCCTGTTCAGCGCATCAAGGATGTCCGACGCCTCTGGCAGAGCCAGTTTCCTGAAGATGCAGGCCCGTTGGCACATCCGGTGCGGCCTGAAAGCTATATCACGATTGATAATTTCTACACGGCCACCGTCTACAACAAAGGCGCAGAACTGGTCCGTATGATGAAAACACTGGTCGGCGCAGATGATTTTCGCCGGGCAACGGACATCTATTTCGACCGACATGATGGCGAGGCGGCCACTGTCGACGACTTCGTGATCTGCATGGAAGAAGCCAGCGGGCGCGATCTGGGTCAGTTCCGCCGCTGGTATTCAGATGCCGGCACGCCGGAAATTTCGGTGACTGACAACTGGGATAATGGCAACTACACTCTGACCCTGACCCAGAAAACCGCCCCGACGCCGGGACAACCGGAAAAACCGGCACGGCATATCCCTGTCAAACTGGCCCTGGTTGGCACAGACGGTCCGTTGACAGATGAAGAACTGATTGAACTGGAGGGCGAGGCAAAAACCCTGACCTTCTCAGGCTTGCCAGAGAAGCCCGTTCCTTCCCTGTGCCGGGGCTTCTCGGCTCCCGTCCGGTTGAAGCAGGCCCTTGATGTGGCAGATCGCCTGACCCTGATCCAGTCTGATACTGACCCGTTCAATCGCTGGTCGCAGGCACATTTGCTGGCTCAGGATCTCATCAAGAGTTTCGCCGGACAGGGGAAAATCGACCAACCGGAAGAAGCTGTCTTCGCCTATGCGAACGCGCTTGGCGTCATCCTGCAGGACGAAACGCTCGAGCCGGCTTTCAAGGCCGAAATCCTTCGGGTGCCGACAGAAAGCGATATTGTGCGCAGTGTGGAAATTATTGACCCGGAGGCTATCGGGACCGCCCGCAAGACCTTCCGCTCCATTCTGCTGAAACAACTGCGCCCGCTGCTGATGCAGGCATGGGAAGCAAACCGCACAGCCCCGCCCTATTCGCCAGCAGCAGAACAGGCCGGGCAGCGCGGACTGAAAAATACGGCACTCGCCCTGTTGATGGCAGAACCGGATGACGAGGTCATGTCCCTGATCCAGAAACAGATCGAAACGGCTGACAACATGACAGATGAAGCCGCCGCCGTTTCCCTTGCAGCGTTTGCGGACCGTCCTGAACGGGAGCAGATTCTGGCCGGGTTCTACGCGAAATGGCAGCACGAAACGCTGGTCGTGAACAAGTGGCTGGCCTGGCAGGCCCTGTCGGGTTTGCCCGGCGCCCTCGCAGAGATTCAGCGCCTCATGGCCCATGAAGCATTTGACCTGCGCAACCCGAACAAAGTGCGCGCGCTGATCGGCGCATTTGCCATGGAAAACCCCGGCACCTTCCACCTGGCCGATGGCAGCGGTTACGCGTTCTTCTTCGACAGAATCAGGGAGCTGGATCCGGTCAATCCGCAGGTTGCCGCCAGACTGCTGACAGCAACGGAGAACTGGCGCCGACTGGAGCCGGGTCGCCGCGGCAAGCTCTCAGAAAAGCTGAAAGCCCTGTGTGCGACAGAAGGTCTCTCCAAGAATGTCTATGAAATGGCTGAACGGCTGGCTGACGGAGAATAGCCCCTAAGTTGTTGGATTTTGGGGAAAACACACCTGAAAAGTGACTTTTGTTAACCCTTTCACGCGTGACACGAAGCCGCGAATAGGAATAGTTTCAAAAGTGTAAATAGTGCGTTCACTTTCGCAGGTATGCCCCAACCATGACGATAAGCAAAACACTTCGCTCTACCCTGAAGCTCGACATCGCTGACAGCGAGCCGGATCAGGCTGCCCACTTGGCCGCTGAGACGGCCCTACCCATGCCGGAAACAGACATGCTGGTTGCCGAGCCCTATGAAAGGGACAGCTTGAGCGGGATCGCCCTTCCTTCCGTCAGAATGGCGATTGTTCTTGGCGCGGTGCTCTTTGTCAGCCTCGCTCTGGTCCTGTTCACCAAGGCCGCGCAGGAGAGCGATTCCCGGCGGATTGAGACAGAACTCACCCAGAATGCCATCGCCACAAAGTCAGCCGATATGGTCAGCGCGCTGCGTACGAACGCTGCCATGACGGGCACCGAAGTCACGACAACACAGGTCAAGCGTTTGCTCACAGCCAACGCTGTGGGTGAGCATACTGCCGTCTATGACATTTCAGCGGACCGGACTTCCTATATCGCTGCCGGAGCCGTTGAAGGTTACGTGGTGCGTCCGACCAATCTGGAACGCCTTAACCTGTCCGCATCCGGCGTCGCCCTTTTTGACCGTGAAGCCATTGGCATTGCGCCGTTTGGCAAGGTCCTTGCGACATGGAGACCCATGGAAGATGGCCGTGTCATCCTGGCGCTGTCGCCGGCTGCTGATATACATGACCGCGTACCCGTCTGGACGCTGTACGGCCTTGCATTCCTGGCTATCTGCCTGATCGCCGGATCCATGGTGCTGGCTTTCCTGAGACAGGCGCGGGCTATCCAAAATGCCGGTCTGGGGCTGCGTCAGCTTGGTCAGGAGCTTGAGCAGTTCAGTGAAGCAGGCTGCGGCCATTGGTCTTACGACAAGATTACCGCACAACTGACCCTGCCGGCCAGCCTGATGTCAGAGCTTGGGTTTGAACACACCCCGCGCATTTGCGCCCTGCGCGAGGCCACTGCCATTGTGCACCCAAAAGATGCGCGCGGGGCGATTGCCCTGTGGTCCGGCAATGAGACGCAAAGCGCGCGGCAGTTCCGCCTTAGAACAGCAGAGAACGACTGGCAGTGGGTGCTGGCCAGTGTTGACGCACAGGAGTCCGGTGCTGGCGGCCTGATCCTGCCGATCGGGCAGACAGCCCTCGGCGATGACCGACTGACGCAGGTTGAAGCACGGATGAAGGATGCCATTGAGAGTATTCCAGAAGCCTTCCTGCTCTGGGACGAACAGGGGCGCCTGACCGCCTGGAACGGCAAATTCTGTAACATCTGCCGCATTCCGCCGACACGCCTGACAACCGGCATGACCGTCAGCATGATTGCAGAAGCAAGCCCTGATCCATCTATCAGCCGACTGATCACGCGCAATTTCTCACCACCTGTAAATGGCAGCGAACAGTCCGTTGAGGTTGAGTTGCCGGGTAACCGCTGGGGACATGTGGCCCGCAGGCGCACTGCCGAAAATGGCTGGGTCTGCATCATCACGAATGTCACTGACATGAAGCGCCGCGCCAAAGCGCAGAAACGCAAAGAGCGCGAACTGGAAATGACCGTGGAGCGTCTCGAGCAGTCACAGGTCGAGCTGCGCGATGCTGTCGAGAGTTACGAACGCGAGAAGCTGCGCGCGGAAGAAGCCAACCGCTCCAAGTCAGAGTTTCTGGCAAATATGAGTCACGAGCTGCGCACTCCCCTCAATGCCATTAACGGCTTTTCAGAAGTCATGCAGTCAGAACTGTACGGCGCACTGGGGCATGCGAAGTATGCAGAATATGTCAACGACATACTGCAAAGTGGCCGTCACCTGCTGGCGCTGATTGATGATGTGCTCGATATGTCAAAAATCGAAGCTGGCCGCATGGAACTGGAAATTGGCCCGGTAGACCTCGAGCGTATCCTGCAGGAAGGATTGCGACTGGTAGAGCCGCAGACGCGCGCCCAGGACATCACCCTGACAGCCTCGATCTCGAGCCTGCCATCTGTCTGGGCAGATTCCCGTGCGACCAAACAGGTGTTTATCAACCTGCTTTCCAATGCCGTAAAATTCACGCAGGAAGGCGGCTCTGTCAGCATCACCGCGCAGGCTGACCTTGATTCAATTACCGTACTGATAGCTGACACAGGCATTGGCATTGAAAAGGACCGCTTGCCAAAATTGGGCGAACCCTTTGAGTTGCTGGGTGATCATCTGTCAAAGGCCAATCGTGGCTCCGGCCTTGGCCTCGCATTGTGTAAATCCCTGATGGAGCTGCAGCATGGTATCCTGGCGCTTGCCAGCGAAGCCAACCGCGGCACGGTTGCCGCCTTCACCCTGCCGCGCCGTTCCGGCATCACTGTCAGCCTGCCCGCGTTGCTGGACGGCAAGACACAGGTGTTGACGAAGGAGCCAACGCCCTCCCCCGGCATCAGCCTCGCTGTTGCCAACGATACCGCAGCTGAATAATTTTCCCTGAATAGTGACAGGCAAAAAGGCACATGCGCCTGTCACATTGAGCCGCTATACTGCATGTCTCAAGAGGGAGTTTTGAGTGATGTGTTTCCGTAACAGGTATCTTCTTGCCCTCGTGACAACTACATGTCTGGTTGCCTGCACACCTGAGGCCGCTCTGACGACTGACCCTGCTGAGCCAATGACGGAAGTCAGCGCTGAGCAAACCACAGGTGCCGCAAACTCTGAGAGTTTGGCAGCCGGTTTTGAAAATCCGTACACCTCCGTTGCCGAGTACCTAACGTGCTTGCGTGACAAGGATGTGATGCTTATCAGCGCACATCGCGGAGGACCTGTCCGCGGGTTTCCGGAAAATGCCATAGAGACATTCGAGAACACGCTGGATCACGGTCCGATGCTGATTGAAACCGATGTCAGGACAACAGCCGACGGTGTCTTCATTCTCCTGCATGACGAAGACCTGGAGCGCACAACCAATGGCACAGGCTTGGTGTCAGAAACAACCTATACTGAGCTACAGGACTTGAACTTGCGCGATAACCGGGGGCGTCTGACCGATTTTACAATCCCGACGCTTGAACAAGCCCTCGACTGGGCAAGAGACCGGGCCATCCTGCAACTTGACGTAAAACGGGGCACTCCAGTTGATGGCGTTGTCGATGTGGTCGCCGCCATGGATGCCCTGCGGCACGCAATGGTTATTACCTACACCACAGATGATGCCCTGCGCGCAGCCTCAGCTGACCCGGACGCAACGATATCTGTACAGATTTTTGATACTGGGCGTCTCGACAGCCTTGAAAGACAGGGCCTGCCCGCCAGCAGGATCACAGCCTGGACCGGCACACAAGGTGAAGAGCCAGCTCTTTGGGCCGCGTTGAATGCGCGTGGTGTCAGTGCTGCATGGGGGTCTTTTCGCACACTGGATGAAGAAGTCGAGCGCACCGGCGATGCGTCACAATATGCGCGCCTTGCCACTGACGGCCTGAACATTCTCTCCAGCGACCTGCATTTACAGGCTTATGATGCTGTTGAAAAACGCCAGAACACAAAAGCCGCCGTTACACGCTGTAACGGCTGACGTTTACTCTTCCTCGTCTGAGGGTGCGTTCTCTTGCTGCTGCATCCGCTCACGCGCACGCTCGCGCATCCTTTCGCCAACACGCTGGCGCTTCTCTTGATGCTCCAAACGCTGCTTCTGGCGATATTCTTCAATACGCTTCAGCAAGGCAATCCGCTCCGCATCCGGTAAATCTGTCAACACTTTCTGAATTGTAGCCGCCGTCAGTTGCTGCTGCTCAAACTGCTTGCGTTGCAGGGCGTCTACAGCCTGTGCAAACTGCTCCGTATCCAGTTCGGGTTGACGCAGCGCATCACCAACCTTGCCCCGCAGGCGCGCAATCTCCTGCTGCATCCTGCGGGATTCCGGCAGGGAATCCCGGATGGTTCGCCGGGCCTGCTGGCGCAAATCAGGGGGCAATGTCTCAAGCGACCTGATCGGCAGAATATCATTACTGCCCGCAACAGCCCATTGCGCAGCAGAAGGCGGACGCTGCCCCTCCGGGCCACGTCGCTCTGCCCCGTTACCGATCTTGTCACCGATAAAAAGTCCGACAATGAATATGTTGATCGCCAGTGAGGCGAGAAGCAACAGGTTACGCATCAGTTTGTCCCTTCCGCAGGATCACTATCGAATAAGCCGTTATCAGCAAGGGCAACCGCATAATAACCGGCAAGTTCTTCTTCAGGGGTCAGATCAGTATAGGCGGCAGGCGTGCCCATCAGCCCGCCAAAGACCAGACCGGCCACACCAGCTGCGCCCATGGTACCAAGCGCAAGCGGGCGCAACAATGCTTCAAGACCACCGGAAAAGCGCCGTGACAGATTTTCCAGAAAGCTGACAGCAACGGAGGCGCGTTCCGGCGCCATGTCTGCGTTGGCTGCAACGGCCTGGACAATGGCATCACGTGCACGATCACTCAAGGCCGGCACAGGGTCTTGCCTGGTCAGCAGATCAACACTGGCCGCAACGGCGCTCTCTTCCATCTGACTGTTGTTATCAGGATCACGCATTCTCTATATACTCCTTACACTGCACGCATATCAGTTTCCCGGGTATCATTATCTGCCTCACCTGACAGACCGGTTTGCAAAACCACATCGCCCTTCAAGCCTCGCCGCGCTCGTGCCAGCAGGGACTCAACAGCCTGCACAGACACTTCCATAATCTCCGCCGCCTCTGCATTGGTCATCTCTTCAAAATGGCACAACACAAGGGCTGTCTTCTGCCGCTCCGGCAATCGCTCCAGTGCAGCCCGCAACAATACCGCCCGTTCTGCCTCTTCTAGAGACTGCAACCCGTCTGCCCGCGTGTCTGCACTGTCGGGCAGGTCATCTCCAGCCGCGTGCTCATACCGGGTTGATGCCTTGCGCAGACGATCATAACACAGATTGATCGTCACCCGGTGAAGCCAGGTCGAAAACACAGCTGTCTCCGGCTGCCAGGTACAGGCATGTTTCCACATGCGGATAAAAGCCTCCTGCACGATGTCCTCTGCAGCATCGCGGGTGCCCAGCATACGATAGGCAACAGCCATCAGCCGGTCTCCATAGGCATCGACCAGCACACGCGCAGCAGCGGCGTCCCCTCTGGCAACGCCGCGCACATAGTCAAGGTCAGGATCATGAACGACCAAATTGTTACTCATCCCAGCGGGTACGTGTCTCTAACGATAGAAGGCCCGGCAACCTGTCGCAATATCCGCCTTTTTTGCTTACTTCCCTGTCAAAACGGGCCAACAATGTCGCGGAACACGGCTTTTACGTGCTGTGTATGCGTGATGAGGCGGTCTTCGATCTGTTCTGGTTGTTCACCACCAAGGCGCCAGCCGATGACCTCAAGCAGGGCCTGAGACATATCCTGCCCCTGGCGCGCATAGCCAAGCGCGGCGCGGCGTAACTGCAGCACAATCTCATAATCCTGCCAGGCCCCCAGAAGCTGAGCCTGGTGCGTGCTGGACATAATCCCCTGCGCAGCGAAAACCGGCAGCATGTCAGCAATATGCCGCGGGAAGCGCCCATGTTCTGCGCCATGAACAAGCGCCAGATACTGACAGATAAAATCAATATCGGTCAGGCCACCGGCCAGACGTTTGAGGTCAAACCCATGGGCTGGTGGCTTCTCCTTCAACAGACGATAGCGCATCGCCAGCACATCGCCGCGCACTTTCTCCGCATCGCGCTTTCGCGTCAGAATGGCCTCTATCTCGGCATCAATAGTCTGCACCAAACCGGCATCACCCGCGATGGCGCGGGCCTTGACCATGGCCATTTCTTCCCAGGTCCAGGCATCACTTTCATAATAGCGCCGAAACGTCGGCAACCGTACGGCAGCCGGTCCCGCCCCGCCGGACGGGCGCAGCGCCATGTCCACATCGTAGAGACTGCCCTCTTCCGTCTGGGCCGAGAGGGCGGTCACAAAACGCCTGACATATCGCGTGAACCAGTTGACCGCATCCAGCGGTCGCTCATGCGACGAACGCGCGCCATCCGGCGTATCGTAAACAAAAATCAGATCAAGATCAGAGACGATGGTCAGGCTGTCTGCACCAAGGCGCCCAAGTCCAATAACGGCCAGTTCCCCCGTCACAGGGCCATGATTGCGACACATTTCCACATGAGCGGTTGGCAGAGCCGCTTCAATGGCAGCATCAGCCAGTCTTGAATAATGCCGCGCCAGATCACGCACAGATGTCTGCGTCATCAGCATACGATAGGTCACGCGGAAACGCGCTTCGCGCACCTCGCGGCGCAGCGTGTTCAACTGGTCCTCAAAATTCCCGGCTTCCTGCACCAGGGCCAACAGATCCTCAGGTTCTGTATCGCTGCGATCATCCTCAACGACGGCACTCACGAATGTTTCACTGACCAGCGACTCAATAAGATGCGCATGGGATGCAAGGCTTTGCCCCAGACGCGGCGACAGCGTACACAGACGGATCAACGTATCCAGGATTTCCACATTGCTCTGCAGTAGGGAGAAAAACTGCACCCCTGCAGGCAGTTGCCTCAACAGAAGGTCAAAGGCCTGAAACGCCTGCTGCGGCGTGTCTGTCCGCGACAGACTTTGCAGAATGACCGGCACAAGCCGGGTCAGTATCTCACGCGCCCTTGCCGATCTCGTTGCCCGAATTCCGCCTGCGTGCCATTTCCGAATGGCCGAGGAAACAGAAGCCGGCGTATCAAATCCCATATTTTCAAGTGTTTTCAGCGTATCAGGGTGATCGTCCACCCCGGTGAAAACGAGTGATCCTTTTTCAAGTGTCAGACGTTCGCCTTCTTCAAACAGTTCAGCATAGTGATCATGAACGGTATTCAAGGCACTCAACGTATCTGCTTTCAGGCCATCCGCATCATCATACCCGGCAAGATGTGCAACGCGCAAAATATGCGCCGGATCTTTTGGTATCTGATGCGTCTGTGCGTCATTCACCATCTGCAAGCGATGCTCAAGGCAGCGCAGAAACAGATAGGCGTCTCTTAATTCGTGCTCCACATCCCAGCGAATATGCCCCGCACTTGCCAGCGCCTGAAGACCCCCAAGCGTGGTGCGCTCGCGCAATGCAGGATTGCGTCCGCCAAGGATCAACTGCTGTGTCTGAACATAAAATTCAACTTCTCGGATGCCGCCCCGGCCCAGCTTGATATCATGGTCCGCGAAGTCAAACCCGCCCATACCTTTTACAGCGTGTATCTGCCGCTTGATCGAATGAATATCTTCAATCGCCGCAAAATCGAGATACTTGCGCCAGATGAACGGCGTCAGAAAAGCCTTTATCTTTTTCTGCACGTCAGCATGACCCGCAATAATCCGTGCCTTGCTGAAAGCTGCGCGCTCCCAGTTCTGACCGTAATTTTCGTAATAGCGTTCTGCCGCCTCAATCGTCACGGCCGCTGCGGAAGTACCCGGATCAGGCCGTAGACGAAGATCAGTGCGGAATACATATCCGTCCGCCGTCTGATCCTGCAGAATACTCACAGCCAGTTGCGTTACACGCGCGGCAACTTTTCTGGCATCGCGCAGCCGCTCCGGCACGCCGTCGCGCTCCAGGAAGGTCTGTAACCGGCCTGCGTCATAAAAAACGACAAGGTCAATATCGCTTGAATAGTTCAGCTCAAACGCGCCATGCTTGCCCATGGCCAACACCGCCATACCGCTTTCCTGAACTGCGCCCGGCACAGTCACCTGCATCACTTCCTGCAAGGCAGAATTGAATGCAGCAATAACAGCCGCATCAGCAAAACGGGACAATGTGTCCATGACCTGCAAGTCCGACCAGACACCTGAAAGATCGTACAGGGAAAGTACGATCATCAGCCGATCCTTCAACTTGCGTAAATCAGCCTTGACTGTTTCGGCGGGCCCAGTGCAGCAAAGCGCATCATGGATAATGCTCTCCGTCAATTCCTCGGGCGGCGCGGCCAGCAATAGCGGCAAGTGTGATTGCCATCGGAGAAACAGGCGCTCCAGATATGGCGACCCACTGGCCGCTTTCACCAGCAGGTCGCACACTGATGCATCAAGACTGTCTAAATTCAGCGCCGTTTCAAGGCGTGCACGAACCATTTCGTCATGCAGCCGTGGCCATTGGGATTTATCAATGTCCCCGATCTGGCTGCTGAATGCGTCGCTGTCAGACATGATCTCTTGTTGTTTCTGCTTCAATCAGCATTATAGGCAATAAAAAAGCCCGCTGCCATGCTGCATGCGGGCTTTTCCACATCGATGTGCGTGTGCGCTACTTACAGCCTGCTGCTTCTTTCAGATTGCTTGCCGGGCGGAAACGCAGGGACTTGGATGCCTTGATCTTGATCTCCTCACCTGTGCGCGGATTGCGGCCTTTGCGGGCGGCGCGCTTGGTGATGGTGAAAGTGCCGAAAGTACCGATTGTGTACTTTCCTTCTTTCTTGGACTTCTTCAGGCCTTTTTCTATTTCACCGAAGACAAGTTCTACAACGCGCTTTGCTTCTGCATTGCTCATATCCCCTGCGTCGGCAACATTTGCGATAAATTCTGCTTTGCTCATTTTTCGTTCCATTCAGTTAAAAAATTGCCGCCCCGAACTCCGTAAGCGGATGCTTGAACAAAGCCCTGATTTTTGCTGGGTTTCAAGAAGGAAATTACATAAAATCCAGTAAAAACCTGACAAATAAGAGGTCAGGACGATTGAATGCCCGGCGAATCACTGCCCGGTGACGGTCTGGCGGCTTTTGTCGCACTGGTTGCGCGCGTTTTCGGGGCTACTGGAAAAGCAATCCGGACCCCAAGACCCGCGCCAGCCCCGCCCGCGATCCCATCCGCCTCTGCATCAATCGCAGGACGTGCCAGCCCGTCACCGATCGTGAGATTGCCGTCATGAAAACTGATAATGGCGGAAACCATGGACAGGCCCAGGCCGGAGCCTTGCGTCGAGCGGCTCTGTTCAAGGCGTACGAACCGATTGAGGATACGCGCGCGATCAGAGGCCGGGACACCGGGACCATTATCTGCGACGCTCAGCAGCGCACCGCCGCCGGGGCGTGGGGCCACCTTGATCTCGATACGCGGCGTGATGCGGCTGTCCTTGTTTTCCTGGTCCGGCAGAACGCCGTATTTGAAAGCATTATCCAGAAGATTGGCCAGTGCCTGTGACAACAACTCACGCGAGCCCAATACTTCCGGTGCAGGCGTCAGATCAGTGACCAGATCAAACCCCGCCTCCTCGGCGGCTGGTTCATACAATTCAAGGACTTCATTAACGACTGAAATCAGATCAACTCTCTGCATACGCTTCTTCGTCTGCTCACCCGCTTCAATGCGCGTGATCGACAACAGGGCATTGAATGTTGCCAGCAGCCGGTCTACGTCGCCGGCGGTCTTGTGCAGAATGTCCTGCGTATCTGCGTCCGGCTTGGTGATGGCCGTATCCAGCCGGTTGCGAATACGGGTCAATGGAGAGCGCAGGTCATGGGCGATATTGTCGCTGACCTGCCGCATCCCGTCCATCAGCCGTTCAATCTGATCCAGCATGGCATTGAGATTCTGGGCGAGACTGTCAAATTCGTCCTGTGCACCGGAAAGCGGTACGCGCCGTGAGAGATCACCAGCCCTGACAGCCTCAGCGGTCCGGTTCACCCGGTCAATCCGGACAAGGAACGACCGGCTCGAAAAGAACGCCAGCAACAGCGCCAGCACCAGCGTGCCAAGCGCCATTGTCAGGATCACATCACGCGCAGCCATCCTGATACTGACAAGGTCAGAAATATCGCGTGCCAGAAATATCAGCGCCTCCAGTTCACCAGTCTGCGGATCATAAAATCGCTCGAGACGGCCAATGGCATAGCGCGTTTCAAAGCTCTCAGGCTCAAGGAAAGTGTTTTCAAGATTGCGCCTGTCGCGCCGATATTCAAATTCGATGGCCCCGTCCGATGTCAGCGCCTCAGAGGGCACTTCTTCCAGATCGCGCACCGGCAGCTGCTTGGTCTTGCTGTCAATGAGGATATACAGACTATCACTGGAATAGGGATTGAACAGAAGCCGGTTCTCGCTGGAAGCGCGCGCCTTTACCGTGCCGCGCAGGCTGGCAAGACCGACAAGCTGATAAATCTTCTGCAGATTTTCAAATTCCTCATCAATCTGATCTTCAACCCCCGTGATGGCAGCTCCGATCGTCGCACGGTAACTGAACGCACCGAGCAACATCACGGAGACCATGAACAAGGAGACTGTAATCAGGGCAAAGCGGAATGATGTGGTGCGCGTCAGCCGTCGCAACATGCTGGGCTGGCGCGGCCCTGAAGGTGTGTCTTCATCCATCATGCCCGCACCGTGCCGGTCTAATCCTCGTCTGAAAGTGTATAGCCGGCACCACGCACAGTCTTGAGAAGAGGCGTTTCAAAATCCTTGTCGATTTTGCCGCGCAACCGCGAAATATGCACATCAATAACATTCGTTTGCGGATCGAAGTGATATTCCCAGACATTCTCCAACAGCATGGTCCGCGTCACAACCTGCCCCGCATGACGGATCAGATATTCCAGCAGACGGAATTCACGCGGCTGCAGGTCGATCTTTCGGCCATCGCGGCGCACCGTGCGTGACAGAATATCCATTTCAAGGTCGCCAACACTGAACTTTGTTGTCGCATTGGTCGGTGCACGGCGGCGACCCAGCGCCTCAACCCGGGCAAGTAGTTCCGAGAAGGCATAGGGCTTGACCAGATAATCATCACCGCCAGCCTGCAGGCCAGCCACGCGGTCATCAACTTCTCCGAGGGCGGACAGGAACAGGGCCGGCGTTTCGTCACCTGCCTCGCGGCGACGCTCCAGCAATGTCAGGCCATCCAGTTCCGGCAGCATACGGTCAATGACATAAGCATCATAGCCACCATTCTCTGCCATGTTCAGGCCTGTTGCCCCGTCCAGGACGTGATCGACGGAATGTCCCGCCTCGCGCAAGCCTTTCACCAGAAAGGCCGCAGCATCTGCATCGTCTTCAATTACCAGAATACGCATTCAGCTCTCCACTTCATCAGCCGGCGCCCTATCCGGTGAAACTAAGTTCAGCCCTGCACTGAGGGCTGTGTCAACAAAACACTTGTCCGGGCCGCAGCCCGGACAATGAAAATCATCTCTTATCCGTCAGCCGGATAGACTCATTCTTCTTCCTCGAGCGGCAAGGCGCGGAAGTCCTTGCGGCCACCAACATGAACACGCAGCAGGAGTGCTTCCTTGCCGGACTTTGTCGCATTCTCGATCTTCTTCTGAAGATCGGCCGGTGATGTCACCTTGCGACGATCCGCTTCCAGAATAACCGTACCCGGTGTCAACAATGCTTCAGCGCCCAGACTGCCCGGCAGTACATTGGTGACAACAACGCCGGCCACAGTTGGCTCAAGATTCAGCTCTTCCCGATCATCAGCGGTCAGACTACGGAAGCTGACACCCAGATTTTCGGCCAGTTCGTCCTCTGCTTCCTGCTGTTCTTCAGGTTCCGGCAACGTGACCCCGGCAAGAGCTGCCTCGTCACGCTCTCCCAGTTTGACTTTCAGTGTACGGTTGCGCCCTTCACGATACACCAGCATGTCCACTGTCTGGCCCGGCTCAACACCGCCAACGGCCCGTGTCAGCTCACGCGCGTCCGCAACTTCCTCACCATCAAACTTGAGGACGATGTCGCCGCTTTCCATGCCGGCATTCTTCGCGGGCGTATTGTCCTGAACATTGACAACCAGCGCCCCCTTGGCATCCGGGAGGCCGACAGCCGCCGCATGATTGTTGTCAAACGGACGGATTTCAACACCCAGCCAGCCACGGGTAACGGAGCCTTTGTCGATCAGTTGACTGACGACAAACTGTGCCGTCTCTGACGGGATCGCAAAACCGATCCCGACACTGCCGCCTGTCGGAGAATAGATTGCCGTATTGACGCCTACCACCCGGCCATTCAGGTCAAATGTCGGCCCACCGGAATTGCCCCGGTTAATTGGCGCATCCACCTGAATGTAATCGCTGTAGCTGCTGGCATAATTGGTGCGGCCAATCGCAGAAACGATGCCACTGGTGACGGTGCCACCAAGACCGAACGGGTTGCCAACGGCAAGCACCCAGTCGCCAACGCGCAAGTTCACATTGTCTGCAAATTCCACAAATGGCTGGCCTGCATCGCTGTCCACTTTCAGCACAGCCAGATCAGTTGCCGGGTCGCTGCCGATCAGTTCAGCTTCCAGTTCAGAGCCGTCATTCAGGCGCACGGTGATAGTGTCAGCCCCATCCACCACATGATGGTTGGTGACAATGTGTCCTTCACGGTCGATAAAAAAGCCTGACCCCTGACCAGCGGCACGGCGCTCCTCGCCCTCCTGCTCTAGCTGGTCACCAAAATCGAACCCGAACCGGCGCTCGAAATATTCGTCAAACCCTTCCGGCATCCGGCGGACCGCGCGCGGCACAGAGGCTTCTGTGTTCACGCTGACAACAGCAGGGCTGACCTGCTCAACCAGATCGGCAAAAGACAGTTGCCCGCCAATCCCCAGACTTGGCGTCATTAACCGCGGGGCCTGTGCCTGCACCGGGGCTGACAGCGCAAAGGCCGTCGCCGCAAGGGCCGCAATGGCTGTGGATCTCGACAGTATTTTTGTCACACCGTACTTGTTCATTCTTTCAACGCTCCGTTATCACGATCACTACCGCACTGATGATACAGCACCGGCAACCTTTTCGTATTCTGCATTACCCCCATGGCCCAGTGGGGCCACGTTCAACATGGAATATGTGTTTTCCTTCATTACCGTGCAGTGGCGAATGGATTAAACATCGGTAATCCGTTTAGCCTTAACCCCATGTTTTAAAAGGCTTTCTGACAGTACAGGCAACTGAAAACCGCAATTTTCGCCCCCGGTTCAGGCTGCCCTGAGGGCAACATCAAACTGCTCACGCACTCTTTCGGCCACATCTGCCCCGGAAAGGTGGCGGACGAGATCTGAAACATGGCCCGTTAACCGTGAGACCTGCTGACGGTTTTCGCTGCCGGCACGGCGAATCGCTTCGGCAAGCTGCTCGGCAAAGGCGGTCACTTCCTGTGCGGCCCGCTCACGCGCCCTGTCCAGCAGAGCCTGCTGGTCAAATACAGCCGCGGTCGCATCCGCCCCGACCAGGAAAATGGCTGCCGCGTTGGCCGCTTCAATAATATCTGCCCGCTGCTGGGAGACCGCCAGCCAGCCGGCATCAGGCTCAAGACGCCCATCAGCGCCATCGCGCAATGGCAGCACATCATGGATCGTTGCAAGCGCGCGTTTGACCAGACCGCCAAACAGATCAGCACCGGCTGTACGGGTTGGCGAGAGCCGCTCCAGAAAATCATGCTTGTCGTCAAGGCTGTCGATCTCAGCGGAAATGCCACTCAGGGTTTCCGCAAACGCCGTGACAGCATCAAGTGTTTCGGGCGTAAAGCTGCCCTTCAGGATCAGGCGCTCCAGCCATTCCGGCTGGGCCGAGACAAAGGCGATCAGATGATCTGCAATCAGACAGCTTTCAGCGCCGCCCGGCAAATCCGCCGCCTGCAACGGCACCAGCAAGCGCAACGCCTGCCAGGGCTGCGCAAGGCAGGAAACCGCTGACAACTGCAGATAGCCAGCCAGCGCTGCATTGCCCCGCGCCTCAGCGGCGATAATATCCACGATGGCAGTCACATTCTTTTCACTCAGCATATGGAGCAGTGGCAACATCCGGGTGAAGGCTTCCTGCAACCGACGAGCCAGGGGCAGCAGGGTCTTGAATTCCACCAGGTCACCAAAAATGGCATTGGAGCCGAGGCGACTGATCAGGGCGCGGCGGATTGCCGGGTCTTCGCGCGAGCGCGCGGTCAGGTCGTCCAGCACACTGCGGGCCGCAAGATGCATCTGATCGGAAATCTCGCGATAGAATTCTTCTTCTTCCGGCTCGTCCAGCATTTCCGCTTTCAGCCAGGCATCCCGGATGACCCCGCCAGAGGCCTCCTCGTTCAGCAAACGCCATATCGCTGGCAGGGATGTGGAACAGATATAGCCGTCAATGCGCGGTAAGAAGCGCGGCGGATCAATAATCAATGGCTCGAAAGCACCAAAGAAAGCGTGCATGGCATTACGCGGCGGTGAGAATACCGGCGGCACATAAGGTTCGGGGTCAACCCGCGCCTCTTCTTCAAGAACCAGCGGCGCGTCATCTTCAAAGGACTCCGGCTTGAAGACAAGATCAACATCTTCCTCGCCCTCACCGGCGCCGGAATCCGTTTCCCGCTCCTGCGCCTGCTCGGAAATGGAGAGACCGCGCTGCGCGGCAACTTCCTCAATCAGGTCTGAGACTTCACCATAGGGAAAGCTGTCTGCTGCTGACCTCTCTCCAAAAGCCATGGCGACGCGCAACTGCTCTAATACAGGTTCTGGCGCGGCAGCAAAAATTGCGCGCAATTTTTGTATCTTGGCAGGTGCCGTCACTGCTCTCCCCTCACCGGGTTTAATGCCGAATTTCAACCAGATTACTGGTTACGGGTGTTCGCGTCCGAGTCGCAAGCAATGCCCCCCGCGAAAAGGTAAACTTATTCTTAACGCGGCAGCGCTCGCCCGCCCGGCCCCAGATCGGCATCGGGATCGGCATCGGGATCGGCATCGGGATCGGCATCGGGACCGGGATCAGCAAAATCGGCTGAGGGCGTGCCCCGGTAGCAACGCGGAATGACCGGCCAGCCCGGTGTCAGGAAATAGGCATAGGTGCCTTCCGGAAACTCCGGCGTGCGCATCACCCGGCCATTGCATTCATCAAGCACACCGGCCCCCTCGACATATTCATAATCGCTGACAAACGTCCCGTCGTAAAAGCCGCCGGGGCTGGCCGCTCCTGCGGGCCGGGCACCCTGCTTCAACCGATAGCTGGAAGTCACGTCGATCACGGCGACACCGTTGGCGCCAAATCCGTACAGGGCATAGATCGGGAAACCATCAGCCGCCCAGCCAATCAGGGGCGAATGCTGACCGGGATTGAGGCCCGCGCCTTCCAGATACAGCGCAGGCAAACCGTGATAATGATAGGCACCGCCAGGCTGCACATGGGCATAATTGGCATCAAGCCCGAGGGCGATAGCGCCGGAAAGCGCTTCATACTGCCAGCCTCCGCGCCTGTTCCCCAGATAGAATTCCGCCGCCCCCGGATCAAACGGCACACCATTTAGACCAATGCCGAATCTGCCAAGGCCAAGCACGGTGATCCGGCTGGCAAAACGCGGCATGGCGGGCACACAAAATTCATGAGGTTGCTCGGTAATACGGTTTGGATTGCCCGGATTGGGAAATGGCCCGGTCTCATGCCCGGCAATGCCATTGGCCGTAATCAGGCGGCAGTCACCCTCCATGCGCGCGCGCACATGACTGCGGGTGAGCGGCGGCACCGTTGCGGGATAAAGATCGGGAGTCCCACCAGATTGAACAGTGATATGACGGCGCCCACCGCCCTGCGGCGCGCCGCCATCAAGCGCCCTGTTATCATCTGGCCCGCGCACACTGCTTCGCCCGCTGGTCATATGATCAGGAATGCAGGCGCGCTGCTGCTGCCCCGGCGGGGTCCGGCAAACACCCGTATGCGTCCGCCCGGAGACAGTGGCGCGACAGCTCTGGCCTTCGCCCTTGTCCGCACAAGCCTCAAGGGCTGCCTGTGGCGGTCGTGGCTGCGCCATTTTTTCACCCGGCACATGCGCAAAGCCCGTCAGGGCGAAAAGGCTGATCGTGGCAATGGTGACAAACTTCATGCGTTTTCCTGAATTTCTGGGCCGTCCCCGACAGTCACGCGACCAGGCAGACCGTCAAAGGCTTTTTAGTCAACGCAAATTCTACGCCCAAACTGGCGGGGGCCCATAAGTTTTTTGCAACAGCCCACCTAGCATCAGGGGTGGGGGCGCATCAGGGGGGGCCATCAGGGAGAGCGTCAATCAATCACGCTGATGACGCTGCCTCGCCTGTGGCAAGTCGAATGTCCCGCTGCGGCCTGACCCCAGAGCGGCTTTGACGTTGAACGTGCCTTCCTTTTCCTGAGACAGGCTGACCAGATTGGTGATCTTTTCATCCACAACAGCGGGCGGTGTTAACAACGGCTTGAAATCCACCGCAGTCACCAGTTCCTCACTGACCAGAAACCACTCATTGATCGAGTTTTCAAAAACGCCAAGATTGACCGCGAAGGAGCCGCGTATCATGCCGAAGTCAGCAATCAGGTACCGATTGAGCAGCACAAACTCATCATTGGCATAAAATGCCTTGGTGTACGGAACAACGCCATTAAAGGCGTTGACGGCATCCAACGTGCTGCTGTCCCGCACAATGGCGAACATATCGAGACCAGCGCAGTTGCTGCCATCCCGCTGGCAGGCCCGCGCCTCGAAGAATAACTCCCGGTCATCGCGCGTGGCCCGCAGCACTTTCCTGCCATCGTTCAACTGTCCCTGCTCGGTCACATAGCCAAGCTCGTTCAGGAATGGCTCAACGGTCACGAAAGACAGGTTTGGCATCACGCCGTTAAGGTTGTCAGGCTGTTGTTGGGCGCCGGCAGCCGGCACCAGTATGACAATCGCCAGAATAACGGCGCTGATAATCTTTTTCATGGGGGTCCCCTCAACTGATCGAGCCTTGATGACAGGCCGTGAGGAAGCATCACATCGCAGCCGCGCCAGATTGTCAAACCGGGCAGGTCAGTATCACCCTGCCTCAGGCTTTCATCCGGGCGCGGGGGTTCTGGTCTTTGTCGCCCTGCCAGCTGGCGATGAACTGCTCGAATTCCTCATCGGTTGTTTCCGGCAGCACGATTTTCAGGCGGACAATCTGGTCGCCGGTATTGCCGGTCTTGGCATTCTTCAGGCCCTTGCCTTTCAGCCGCAGGGAGGCACCCGAACTGGTGCCCCGGGGCACACCGACAGACACATCACCATGCACCGTTGGCACGACGATCTTCGCGCCCAGCACTGCTTCTGACAGGGTGACAGGCACTTCCAGCATCACATTGTCGCCCTCGACCTCGAAGAACCTGTGCGGGCGAACGGTTACTTCCACATAAACATCCCCCGCCGGGCCGCCCTTGAAACCGGGCTCGCCCTGGCCGCGCAGACGCAGGGTCTGGCCATCGCGCAGGCCTTCGGGAATGGTCACATTCAGGGTCTTGCCGTCGGGCATGGTCACACGCTTGGTCACGCCAGTGGCCGCTTCTGCAAACTCTACATCCATGCGGTAGCGCACATCGCGCCCCTGCATCGGGCCTTGCCCGCGGCCAGCGCCGCCGCCGAAAATATCCGAGAAAATGTCGCCAATATCGTCATAACCCTGATGACGCCCCTGCCCGGCACCGGGGCCATAACCGCCATTGGCCTGATGCGGCCCGCCACGCGCCCCGCCCTGCCATCCACCACCGCCCGCAAAAGGCCCGCGCGGATTCCCGTCAGGGCCAATCTCGCCGCGATCATATTTCGCGCGCTTTTCCTTGTCGCCGACAATATCGAAGGCGGCAGACGCGGCCTTGAACTTGTCCTCGGCCTGCTTGTTATCGGGGTTGCGATCAGGATGGTATTTCTTGGCCAGCTGACGATAGGCATCGCGGATGGTTTTCTCATCCGCCGACTTGCTGACGCCCAAAACTGAATACGGGTCTCTGGCCAAACCTGGTCCTCTTGATTGCCGGTCATGCGTGATCGGTTACACAGCGCAAGGCGCGCCCAAGACGCACCCAAGGCTCTATGTCAGGTCATTGAGCGAATTTCGCAAGAGGGGAACAGGTTTTTCGTCGGCTGGACTGCGCGGGCTATTGCAGGACAAAGCCCTTGGCGATGATTTTCCATTCACCGTCAATCAGTGTCAGGGTCAGCGCATCATAAAACCTGTCGGTTGAACGGAACAGCACCACCGCCAGACGGTCATCCACCACACTGACGCTGAGAATCTCCCCGTCACGGGTCGCGCCCGGCGGATTGTCATTGCTTGACCAGGCGGTGATGATCTCGCCCATGTCCTTCCACGAGCGCAGCACGGCCTCGCCCGCTTCATTGGTGGTCACACCGACCATGCTGGCATGATCTGCGGCAAAAGCACGGTTCAGGCGTTCCGCCGAGGCTTCGCCCTGACCATGAAAATAGTCATAGACCGCCGCCTTGATGGCCGCATGATGCACACTGTCTTTGGTGGCGAATTCCCCATGGGTCACGACCCGGTCGTGCGCATCCTCTGGTTCTGCCGCCTCTGGTCCTGCCAAAGCGGCGACCGGCAGCAGGCAATACAGTATCAGGCTGAAAACGGATTTAAGCATGTCGACCCCTCATTCTTCTCTCCCCTATCAGGGCAGAGTTGCGCGGGATCGCCAACTTGCAAATTCGTAATCTTTAGTAGTTCAGCGCTATTGCTGATTGAGCGTCAGAGCTGCCGGCGCAGCTTCTGAGTCAGCCTGCGCGTTCGTTTCGCCGCCAGACATGAAATTATACGCCGCCCAAAGCAGCACAAGCCCGATCAGCACGATAAAAAACAGATCAAATACCCGTTTGAGTACGGATGCCATAAGTCTCTCCCTGAATGCTCCAGAGCAACCCGCAGCCCGCGGATCAGCATGAAGCGCAATGGATACACAGCGGCTGGCTGCCCAAGCCATAAGGCGCGCTGAATATCCGGTTTCCCTGACACCTTGATGTCGCGCTGTCACTAGCCCGGTTTTCAGACCCTGTTAAGAGCAAAGCCTGTCGCCAGACGCGGGTTTCACAAGACTTTCACAAAACCAACCCCCTGTTGACATTTATGCAACAGTCCCTGTCCTGAATTTTCAGGGATGGGCGCGAAACTTACGCGCTGGCCAACCCTTTTTTCCCTTGTATGCTTTAGGTAGATATAATCCCACCTGCTACATGCAGCAACGCACTTTGTGCGTATCGCAAGTATACCGCACAAGATGATTTAGCCCCTAAATTTCAAAAATGAATCGAGGTTCTGCTTCAGCATTTCTGTCGTGGGATGCTTATCACCAAGCACGCGCTCCCAGGGGCTGTTGCGTTCTTCCGCCCCGCTCGCGAGTGTCACAATCTGCGTGCGCCGCATTGGCCCGCCTTCCGCACCAAGCGAGATATGGCGTGGAAACCGTATGTCGTGAAAAGCCATTTTTTCTGTCTCCTTCGTTCAAGGGGGAGACACTTTAAGGGCTGACAGAGGGGGGCACATAAATTATTAACCATTTTCCTGAAAAAGTGGTTTTTCCGCCATTTTTGGCGGTTACAGCACGGTTTGGACGCTTCCGGTGGACCCTGATGACAGGGGTTCCCGCCATATTGCGATACCTGCCCCCTGTCTTCACGAATTATTAGTGTCTGGCGTGTATACCTCCAGTGTGAATGGTCCGTATGGGCTGTTTACAATTGTTAACGCCAGACGAGCTGGCAGGGAGACATGGTAATGTCAGGTATTACAGGCATAAATGGTGGCCTGTTTGCACCGCCCGACAAGGTGCAGGCAGGGGTTATTACAACCATCGCTGCACAGACTGGTTTTTCCAGCGCGTCTTTTCCGCCGGTTGAACAGGCTGGCAAGCAAAGCGGCATCACTTTCATCACCCAGGACCAGCGACAGGCGGCAGACAGTGCAGCCAGCGCCAGCGACGCCTTCACCGGCTTCTCGGCCACGCTGTCTCTTGGCAGCGCGGATGACGGTATCGAGCAGTTGTTGCAGCCGTTCACCCTGCCGGTGAAAACATCCGAACTACTGCCGGATTATGTGCCATTGCCACCGCCAAGCGAAAACAATGACCCGCTGCAGCAAAGCCCGCAGGACATGCTGAAAGTATTCGCAGAGGCCTATGGCGCGTTGTCCAACCGCACCGCCGTGATCGAAAGCAGCCTCGATCTGATGATCTGATCCGGATGATCTGGCCCGGTTTATGTGGCCCGGATAATCTGACAAGAGCGCCCTGCCCGAACTGGCAGGACAAAGCAGATGCAGCAAAATTCAGTCCATCCACAAGACGCCGCAATCAGCGGCGTTTTTTTGTTATCTGCTCAGGTTTTCAGGCGCAGTCAGAACAACGGGACGGTGCCTGAGAGCAGACTCTGTGTTTTGCCATTTGCGCCTCCATCCATTGATATTTTCGTCGCGACGTCTTTGGCACCGTACTCTTGCACGACAACCTGGGAGAAAATAGCAAACCGCGAGTTCAAAGTCTAATTCCCGCTCTGTGACCCAATACCGGTCATCCCGTGAGCGGCTTAAAATCGCCAAGAACCGTCAATTCCGTGCATACCGCCAATGGCGGTACAGGAGCTTTTATCGGACGAATGCTTTACCGAATAGGCGCGCGCAGGTGAGCTGTTCAGAATGGGTTTTCCGAAGGAAATAAGTACGCACGAAGATCTCCGCTGCTGTCATGTCTGGCGCAGCATTGGTACACACATATGGTTTGAGTATGGCATTCCGAAAATTGAGTTGTTAAAAAATGGTCGCCGCACCGTGCACGGAGAACTGACGCTGCATGTCGAGAGTGACAACTGGCGACTTATAGTTGACGGTCAGTGCCCCCTAAATTCCGACACCGTGTCCGATGGCAATTTTAGAGCTTATGGACCGAGTTGGTTTCTAGACAAACCTCTTCCGCAATTCACCGACGGCTCCTCGAAACAAGTTGAACTGTCGTTCTCGCCCTCGATTTCACTTATCGTATTTCCAGATAGCTCTGGCGATGTCGATTATGAACTGTCAATCAGGCTTCCTGACGGAACGTATTGGGGATTTCTCTTCAATCGAGGTTGGTTCTTATCGTCATAGCTCTGCATGCGACTAATGCGCTTGTTATTAGGCTGTTTACGTCCCGATTTCTGCCTTTGCATTTACTTTCGCAACCGTCAATTTTGGGCCAAACCCGGCCTCACCTGCCTGACAGCACCTCATCATACAGGCCTTCCGGCACGACGCCGCAATCAGCGGCGTTTTTTTGATATGCATTCAGGTTTTCAAGCACAGGCAGAACGACGGGACGGTGCCAGACAATATCAGGAACTGATCAGGTCTCGTATTTGGAACACGAACACCTCTCCGTTATTAGCAACCACTGCAAGCCATTCCCCATCATCAGATATCTCGACATCCGTGTCGAAATCTATTCCCGCTGGCCTGGCCTTCGATGCGATGGTCAATTTGGCCAGCGTTTCGTTGCGCGTTCGGCTCCACAGACGGGCACGCTGGGCACCGGACTGGGAATTTACTTCCTTGATGACCCGTAAATCATTTCGAGCGTCTCTGATTTGAACGATTTGCCAGCCTTCAACGGCGCATGTTGCACAGGCCACCGAAGCCAGAGCCAGATCCGTTGAACAGGTCAAAGTTTCGAACTCAGTGCGGGTCAGGTTCCAGCGCCAACACACTCCACCGTCGAAATTACCGAACACCGCGTCACCGTCGCGCGAGAATGTAGCCCGAACGCGACCCCCTTGGCGTGGCAGTGACAACGTTCCTAGTACAGAAGGTGCATCCCCAAGAAAGAGGCCGATCTCATGTGCAATAGGCACGTAAGGGGTGCGCCCCTGATTTATCAGTTGAATCAGGCGGGCGTCCTCTTCCGACCGATCTGCATCGTAATCATCGAAGGTCGGCCGCAACCAGACAGTCGCTTCGTCCTCACGCACCGCGATCGGGCCGAACCACTGGCGCGCAGAAGCCGGTGGTGGATAACTCGCGAAGGTTACCGTCCGCGCTACCGGCATGGATGATGGTCCGGTCTCTGATCCGCCGACAGTTGGCAGGAAGTAGTTTGGCCCATTCACCTCCAACCGGCGGCTTTCGGCGAAAGTGGCATTCGCCTCCGGTTCAACCTCCAATGTCAGATTCGCGTCGTCAGTCTGATTATTTGGTCGCAGGCGCTTTAGGCTTCCCGACGATCCTCGCACTAGAAGCGCGTTGCTTTCGTCAAACATCAGGTGGGCGGTGCACCGGCGTGAGCGACGCTGTTCTTCAAAAGGGCCTGGCGTTATACGGAGCTCACTGCAAAAACGGGCCACTTGAAACTGGCCTGCTGCCTCGGCGCGAAGGTGCTCTGGATCCGCCGGCAATGTTGAAGAGGTGAGTGGGGATAAGCCATCCGACTGGCAGCCGACAATGGTTAGGCAGGAAATAAAAGTGATCCACAGTAATTTCACAGGCAAACCTTACCACATTTTCCGGCGGCAAATACTACGCACTTGCCAAAGTCCGAGCGCATGAAGACAACCGTTAAGATCTTGGTGAATAGCCACTACGGCCAATCCCGGCCTCACCTGCCTGACAGCACCTCATCATACAGGCCTTCCGGCACGGCGGCGGTGCGGCACAGCATGTACAAAACAACCAGCAGTTCCAGCGCGCCGATCACCAAAAGCAGGTCATGGGGGCGCATGGGCGTGATGGCGATCAGCAACACGAACATGGAGCCGAGCACCGCGCCAAAGGCGTTCAGCATGTTGCTGGTGGCCATGATCCGTGCCCGGTGTGCTTCGCGCACCCGGCGTTGCACGGCGGCCTGTAGCGGCACCAGAAAAACGCCCATGGCCGCCGAGGCCACCACGAATAATGCTGCCAGCAGAATGCCGCCGGGCTCGGCAAAAAATGCCGCGACCCCCAACAATTCCCCGTCGCGCGGGACCGACATCATCTCGCTGACGGCAAACAGCGCGACATTGATCAGGATTGCCACCACGAACGCCCCCACAGAAAGAGACAGGCCGGACTTGGCCTTGGGCACCAGGGTGGTGATCGCGGCGCCGATCAGTCCGCCCACGGCGAAAATGCCCATCATGACCGTGGCCACGGTCCCCTTGGCCTGCAGCACGTCAATCGTGATAATCGGGAAAGCCACCGTGATCGCGGCGGCGATGAACCAGAAAATCCCGCCGCCCAGCAGGGGCCGGATGACCGGCGGCTCTTCGCGCACCATGCGGATCATGCTGCCCACCTGGCTGAACCAGTTCCAGTTGATTTTCAGGTCCGGCGAATCTGCCGCAGCGCGCGGCGCAAACAGGACCGCGCCCCAGCCGGCAGCTGCCATCAGCACCAGAATGGCGGAAATCAGCCATGGGCCGAACGCGGCTTCAATCAATCCGCCGCCCACGGCATACCCCGTCAGGTTGGCGACAAACAGGCCGCCATAACAGATGCCATTGCCGCGCACGAGTTCCCCCGGCGTGAGATATTTCGGCATGGCCCCAATGCGCACCGGCGAGAAAAAAGCCGACTGGATGCCCATGAAAAACAGGGTCAGGATCAGGATCAGGCCGTTATTGAGCAGAAAGCCCACAGCGGCCATCAGCATCAGGACAAATTCAATAAACTTGGTGCGCCGGAACATGAACGCCGTCTCGTATTTATCCGCGATCTGGCCTGAAAGTGGCGAGAACATGAACACCGCCATGGCGAACAGCGCCCCGGCAAAGGGCAGGATCACCGCCGGGTCAGAAATGCCCGGCAGCGTCAGCACCTTGTAGGTCAGGCCAATCAACAGGGCCTGTTTCAGCATATTGTCCGTAAACACGCCGAGCACAAAAGCCGTCCACATGGGCAGAAAGCGGCGTTGAAAGAAAAAATTGCCGCCCGTCTCGCCAGCCGCGTCACCTGCAATATTCATCCCGGTACTGCTCATGCGGCCTCTCCCGGCTCTTTGGCGGCCTGCGCCTCTTTTCCAGACTGCGCCTCTGACATGCTGCCCGGCTGCGCGGCGCGCAAATGCGGCAGCAGCGACAAGGAGCGCGTTTCAATTTCATCTTCCAGCAGGCGCATAAACTCACCCTTCTCCATGCCCGGCTCGATCGGATCGAGAAATTCGATCGTTGCCGTGCCCGGCTTTACCTTACTGCTCTGTTGCGGCCAGCACAGACCCAGATTGGTCGCCACCGGCACCACCGGGCAGCCATATTCCTTGTACATGTAAAACACGCCCTTGCGATAGCGATGTTTTTTGCCCACTTCAGACAAGTGCCCTTCCGGATAGATCAGGATGCGGCGGTTATCTGCCTTGGCCTTGTCCATGGCATCTGCCAGCAGTTTCTCGCGCTCCAGCGGGCCACCGCAATTATTGACGATGATGCTGCCCATTTTCTTCAGGATACTGCCGACCACCGGAAACTTCTCCAGATGGTCACCGGTCACGAACGCAAGGTCATAAAACTGCGAGAACATCAGGAAACCGTCGCCCCAGCTCTGGTGTTTGGCGGCGATAATGCACGGGCCTTCCGGCAGGTTCTCGCGGCCTTTCACCTCCAGCCTGATGCCCGCCACATGCTCCATCCAGAAACACATCGTGCGGGTGTAGCCCAGGATCCACAGCATCATGACCTTCCGCCCGGGAATCAACAGGAGCGGGATCGCCCCAAGGGCAAAAAAGATCGAGGTCAGCCAGTAGGCAAGACGGAAAAAGAAGGAACGCATGAGATTATCCTTTAGTCGGGTTCAGGCTCAGGCGGCTTGCGCCGCACCGTTCGCACAGGTTTCAGGCAGCATTTCACGGCTGCGGGTTTCGATACGCGCTTCCAGAAGCGCCATGAATTCTTTCTGCGGCAGACCTGGCGGGATCGGCTCCAGAAACTCGATCGCTGCCGGGCCGGGTACAAAAGACCAGCTCTTGTCCAGCCAGCGCACGCCAAGATTTGTCGCCACCGGCACCACCGGACATTCATACAGTTTGTAGACGTAATAAACGCCCCGGCGATACCGGTGTTTCTGGCCAAGGGCCGACAGCTTGCCTTCGGGATAGACCAGCACCGGGCGCGCCGCCGCGCGTAAATCCTCGATCATTCCGGCCAACTGGCCGTCCCGCCCCGCCGGGCCGCCGCGCTGATTATCCACCACCACCGCCTGCATCTTGCGGAACACCCGGCCAATCAGCGGATATTTCAGGAACTGGTCGCTGATGATGAAGGCCGCATCGTCAAACTGCGAAAACAGGAAGAACCCGTCGCCCCAGCTCTGGTGCTTGCTGGCCACAATCATCGGTCCTTGCGGCAGCCTGTCCCGGCCACGCACCTGCAGGTCAATGCCGCCGATCAGCCGCATTAACAGGCAGACACTGCGCGTATAAAGGCGTGCCCAGATCATCAGGGGACGCCGTGTCGGCAACAGCAGCAAGACAGCACCGCTGAACACGAAGAAGACCGAGACGAGCCAGAAGGCTCCCTGAAACAAGATTGAGCGCATGGATTGAACCGGATCAACTCAGTCAAACGGATTGAGGACAGCGACCACAGCATCCGTTAGCGGCGTCTGATAATCCATCATCTTGCCCGGCAGGCGGCCATAGGCTTTGTGCAGGGCCGGTTGCAACACCACCCCCAAAGCGATGCCGGAGACCAGCACCGGGTCGCCTTTGCGAATCTGGCCATTGTCCATTGCTTTCTGCACGATCATTTCAGAGGCAACCACCGGGTCGCGCGTCAGGTCATGTTCGCGTGGCAGAAATTTGTGTAAGGATAAAAGGTGAAAGCAGAAAAGCTGCCAGTCATCATCCGCCACCCGGCAATAGGCATTGACCAGCGCCGCCGCCTGGCCGCGCACATGGTCATCACTCATCGCCGCCGCCATGGCGAGGTCGCCCAGGCGCGCATGGATGGTGAAGAACAGGCCTTCCCAGATTTCTTCCTTGCTGGTGTAATGACGATACAGCGCCCCTTCGGAGATGCCGGCCCGCGCCGCGATCGCCCGCGTGGTTGCCTTCTCCATTTCGCCCTGCTGGAACAGGGTCAGCGCCGCACGTTCAATTTTTGCTTTGGTTGTGCCGTCAACGGCGGTAACGCCGCGCTGTTCAGCAGCACTCATTTTCTTCTTGCTGGCCGGCTTGCGGCCAGGCGTTGTCTTTTTCTGTATGGCAGCCTCGGGCATAAGGCGGGCCTCCCTTTATGTGATCGTTCACTCACATCTAGCGGGGCCACAGGCGCCTGTCAAGCAAAAAGTGAGCGATTGATTACGGACATGCGGCAGGCAGGCACATGCACGACAACTCTTCACGCCGACGCCGCCTCCCTGTTTGCGTAACAGCCTCTTGACATTTATTGGGCAAATGCCCAAATTTGGATAAATGCCCAAAAACGAGGTTATCATGCTCACAGACTTTCTTTCTCCCATCATTGGTGACTGGCCAGTTGCATTGCGATGGGGGGCCATCGCCGGGGTCGTATTTGCGCTAATCGCGGTGCGTTACTTTCTGGTGGCAGGGACCGGGTTCGGCATATCCACGCTGCTTGGCAAGATTGCCCCCTGGAGAAGATTGCAAAACCGGGACTTCTCCCGGCAACAGATTATGCGCGAGATTGCCTATTCCATGCTGAGCACGCTGATCTTTGTCGCAGTCGTCGGCCTGATATTCGTCATGACTTCGGCCGGCTGGACACAGTTATATACTGATCCGTATGCATATGGCCTTATCTGGCTGATCCTGCAGGTGCCTGTCGTTTTGTTGATCCAGGACTTTTATTTCTATTGGATGCACAGAATTGTCCATGAGCCAGCGTTTTATAACCGGGTACACAAAACGCATCACTTGTCGACAAACCCCAGCCCCTTTTCCGCGTTTGCCTTTCACCCCTTTGAAGCCGTGCTGGAAATAGCAATCCTCCTGGTGCTCGTTTTCATCATTCCCTTGCATGCGATTGCGCTCATCACGGCCGGGCTGTTGTCGCTCGTGTACAATGTATATGGCCATCTCGGCTATGAAGTGATGCCGCGGTTTCTGGCAAACAGTCCGTTTGGATATTGGCTCAACAAATCCGCCTACCACAATCAGCATCACAGAACCTATCGCTACAATTATGGGCTTTACACGGTGATATGGGATCGGCTGTATGGGACTTTGCATCCGAAGGCAGATCAGCTCTATGATCAGGCAACGCAAAAGCCTGAAAAAGAACCCGTCATTTTCTCCCATGAAAAAAGTATCAGCCCCGCAACAAGACCTGACAGCTGAAACACAAATTCTGTTTGGCACCAAGACCAGGGGAAAAATCCTCCAGGCGAGTCTTGTCCTCTTCAACGAAAGCGGATTTGACCGTGTCTCGACAGCCCAGCTGGCCGAAGCGGCCCAGGTTCTTGATGGGACACTCTGGTATCACTTCAAAGCCAAGCAGGACCTGGTGGTCGCCCATCTGGATGCCCTGGAGGCACGTCTTGAAAATCATCTCGCTGCTGAGATTATGGAGAACCCGAATGGCATGGCAAAGCACTTCTTTGGCATGTTCGATATTCTCTGGGAATTTCGATACTTGCTGCGCGACCCCTTGCAGGCTTTGCAGGAGGACGAGATGCTGGCCCGATTACAGCTGACCTATCGCGCCATAGAAAGCCGTGCAGAAGAGCGGCTCTTGCGGGTGGAGCGGCTGGGCTTGATTGATCTGTCTGAGACGGACGTCAAAGCCCTGGTGACTTCCTGCTTCATCGTCGGGCGCCATTGGCTCGACTATGTGCGCATACGTGAGGCTGGCCAGATCGACCTCGACCATAGCCGCCGCCAGGGGATGATCCAGCTGCTAACCTTAATCCGTCCGTATTTCACCGAAAAAGCCCGAACCCTTTTTGCCGGTCTGGACCTCCTGACCTTGATCCGTGAACAGAACGGGTAATGCTCCACACGACTGAAGGGCCGTGGCTGTTTACGATTGATGCGCTGATTTTATCAGAGTTCACACACACACCTTCTCTTGACATCATTACACGCCTCCTGAATGCGACTCTGAACCGCGATATTTAGTAACGTCCTCTTGCGGAACAAAGGCCAAATAACTTGGTGGATGGTGGTGGATTCGAACCACCGAACCCCGTACAGGGGACCGGGTTTACAGCCCGGCGCATTTACCACTCTGCCAACCATCCTGAAAGTCGCAATCGATCGCCACGTGAAAACAAATGCTTCAACGTTCAATCGCGTGCTTGAATATATGAAATTTGGCCCCAACAGGGCGCGCGCAAATACTCCCTTACAGGGAGTAATATCGTAATGGATATGTAAAACGCGTAATCATTTCACCCTAATGATAGGAAGGCGGACGAATGTCAAATAATATTTTCACTTTAAAATGAGGAAGTATTCCTGCCTCCAAGGCAGTAGTGCGGATGACGCTAAGCGTAGTTGGCCATTTGCCCCCTCCCTTCACCACTAATTAAATTTGTCCCCCAAAATTTAATTAGCGGCGCTCTTAGATAAATGCCCTTAATTAGGACAGCGTCCACCCGCCCATTTCATCTGAAACAAAACGTGATGAAAAAACTTATGGGCCTGGTCTAAACAGGCTAACCCTCTGATTCCACTGACAAACCCCTGAATCTATGGGCCCCCTCTCCCGTGGCCATATAGTCATCGCTCCTGAATGAGCCAGCGCCCGGCGGCGCCGGTCAAGATCAACGGAGCTATGACATGAAAACATCGCCTGACACCCCGACGCACCGGCCGGACAAAACCCTGGCGCCGGTCCGGCGCTCCAGTCGCCTGCAGCGGCTGGTGGACTGTGTGCTCGACCAGACACTTGAGCACTGGGAAAATCAGCCTGCGGACGGGGGCACCGCCAAGCAGACAGAACAACTTCTGCAACAGCGTGCCCGCGCCATTGGCACCATCGCCATCGCCGCAACGCGCGCCCAAACCCTGGAAAGACACGCCAATGACCAAGCAGCAAAAGGTGACCCGAACGTTGAGACGGCTAAGGAAATTGTGGCCAGAGATAAAGAAGCTCAAGACAAATTTGCTCCTGTCCTTGCTGATATCGCAGGACTGGATGTCGATACGCTGGTTGATATGCAGATTATTTCTGATCCAGCGCAAGCTTCAGACGAACTGGAAACATCTCGCCCGGCCGGAACAGCGCGCACCGGCAGGCCAGTGGACAACCTGGCTGGTTCTGGGCGGGCGCGGCGCGGGGAAAACCCGGGCCGGGGCCGAGTGGGTAAAAAGCCGCATTGAAAGCAATATCGCACGAAAGGTCGCACTTGTGGGTGAGAGTTTTGAAAATGTCCGTGAAGTGATGGTCGAAGGTCTGTCCGGCCTGCTCGCCATTGCCTCGCCCGGCCACGAGCCGCGCTGGCTGCCCTCCCGGCACAAGCTGGTCTGGCCCAATGGCGCGGAAGCCCATTGCTTCTCCGCGGCTGACCCCGATGGCCTGCGCGGGTATCAGTTTGATACCGCGTGGTCTGACGAACTGGCCAGCTGGCGCAAGCTGGAAGACACCTGGTCGAACCTGCAACTGACCCTGCGCCTGAAAGGCCGGGATGGCAGTGCCCCGCAACAAGTCGTCACCACAACGCCCAAGCCCCTGCCAGCCCTGCGCAAACTGCGTGACAGCGAGATCACCGCCATGACGCATATGACGACCTATGACAACACTGCCAATCTTGCCCCGGCCTTCCTGACACAGATTGTGGCGCAATATGAAGGCACGCGCCTGGGCGCGCAGGAACTGCAGGGCGAAATCCTTGAGGATGTGCGCGGCGCCCTCTGGCAGCGGACCCTGCTTGAGGAAGCGCGCGCCCGCAAGGTGCCGCCGCTGGCGCAGCTGAACGAGATCGTTGTCGCCGTGGACCCGCCCGCAAGCAGCGCAGATGATGCAGCCGAATGCGGCATCATTGTTGCGGGCCGCCTTGGCACAAGGCGCGACGGGCTGGCCGTGGTGCTGGAAGATTGCTCCGCAGGCGGCCTGACCCCGCTTGGCTGGGCCGCACGCGCTGCCGCGGCCTGCACCAGATATACAGCAGACCGGATCGTGGTCGAAGCCAATCAGGGCGGCGACATGGCGGTGAATGTGCTGCGCAATGCCGCGCCCGGCATGAAGGTCGTCAAGGTCCACGCCAGCAGGGGCAAGCATCTGCGGGCTGAGCCTGTCTCCCTCCTGTATGAGCAGCGCCGTGTTGCCCATGCGGGCACCTTCCCCAAGCTGGAAAAGCAACTTCTCACACACACGCCGCAGTCAGCCCACAGTCCGGATCGACTGGATGCCCTTGTCTGGGCCCTGACAGAATTGATGGTCGGCCCTGAAAATGCCAGCCCGCGGATCCATCATCTGACTACAGAGCGCTTTGGGGCATAGTCAAAAAGGAACAAAACATGAACAATTTATGGACACAGATCAAATCCGCCCTCGCCACCGCCACGCCGCAGATGGCAGAGGCAAAAGCCAGCCAGACGGGGCCACTCATCGCCCTGCACGCTGCCGGCCAGCCTGTGTGGACACCGCGCGACTATCAGGCACTCGCCCGCACCGGCTATATGCGCAATGTCATCGCCTATCGCTGCATCAGGATGATTTCCGAAGCTGTCGCCTCTGTGCCGTTGTGCCTGCGCGATGCGAAAGGGCCGCTATGTGAGCACACACTGCAAAGGGTGCTCGCCCAGCCCAACCCGGCCCAGTCCGGCGCTGAGCTGATCGAGGAACTGACCGGCTATCTGCAAACCAGCGGCAATGCCTATCTCGAAGCCGTGCGCATTGAGGGGGACGTGCGTGAGCTATATGCCCTGCGCCCGGACAGGATGAAAATTCGCGCCGGGCGCGATGGCTGGCCCGCCGGCTATGAATACGAAGTTGCCGGGCGCAAGTCTGTTTTTACACCGCTCTCTGATGGCTTTCTGCCAGTCCTGCACCTGAAGCTGTTTCATCCGCTCCATGACCATTACGGCTTTGCCCCGCTGGAAGCGGCCGCAACGGCCATTGATATCCACAATGCCGCCGGCAGCTGGAACAAGGCCCTGTTGGACAACGCCGCCCGGCCATCTGGCGCGCTGGTCTATAAAGGGCCGGAGGGGGCCGGCAATCTCACCCCGGAGCAGTTCGCCCAGTTGAAAGCAGAACTGGAAGCAGGCTGGCAGGGGCGCGACAATGCCGGGCGCCCGCTGGTGCTGGATGGCGGCCTCGACTGGAAGCAAATGTCGCTCAGTCCGGCAGATATGGATTTCATGAATCTGCGCCACGGCGCAGCCAGGGATATCGCCCTTGCTTTTGGTGTGCCGCCACAACTGCTCGGCATCCCCGGCGATAATACCTATGCGAATTACCGGGAGGCCAATATCGCCTTCTGGCGGCAGACGGTGATGCCCTTGAGCCACAAACTCAGCGCCGCGCTCACTGGCTGGCTCTGCCCGGCGCGCACCAGTCTGCAGATTGCCAGTGACGCCAGCCAGATGGATGCCCTGTCGCCCGGTGCTGACCAGCGCCTTGGCCACATTCTCGAGGCGGATTTCCTGACCGTTGCAGAAAAACGCCTCGCCCTCGGCTACCCCGCCACGCCCCCGGAAGATGACCAGACTGGATACCACCAATGACCGAAGACCCCCTCACCCCCATATTGCACCCCAAACTTGCGCTGGCACTTCTCGCAACCCTCATTGTGCAGACCATCACTGCCCTGCTCTGGGCCGGGGCAGCAAGTGAACGCCTTGGCCAGCTCGAGCGCCGGGCCGATATTACCGGCGAATTGATCGAGCGCACCGCCCGGCTTGAGGCGCAGAACATATACATGCGCGAGACCCTGGAGCGCATTGAGCGCAAGATCGACGAGAACGCCCAGTGAGCCGGACCGCCAATATCGAAGGCTATGCCGCCCTGTTCAACCGGCCGGACCTTGGCGGTGATATCATCCGCTCCGGTGCCTTTGCCCATGCGCAGGCGCGAGACATCCGCCTGCTCTGGCAGCATGACACGCGCACACCAATCGGGCGCTGGCTTCATCTCCATGAAGACAGAACAGGCCTGTTCGTACACGGCGAGTTACTGCTGGACAGCCCGCACGGAAGAGAGGCGCATACCCTGCTCACAGGGCGTGCCCTCAATGGCCTGTCCATCGGCTTCAACACCAGGGTTGCCCGCCGTCATAAAGGCGGACGCACCATCCTGAAACTGGATTTGTGGGAAATTTCCATCGTGACCTTTCCCATGATGCCGGGGGCACGGATCACCCGGATCGGATCGGCACAAGGCCCGGCAGAAAAATTCCGTACCCTCACCAGGCAACACGCTGCCTGACACATCTCACCTGAAAACAAAAGGAAACAACGCATGACACAGAATACCCCCCTTGAAACACGGGCCTATGAGCCTGACCGTGCAGAGCCAGGCATCGCCGAGGCCATGCATGACTTCCTCGCCACTTTTGAGGAATTCAAACACGCCAATGACAGTCGTCTGGCAGAACTGGAATCAACCAGATCCGTCGATATCCTGACGACGGAAAAACTCGACCGCATCAACACGGCGCTTGATGAGCAGAAATCCCGGCTCGACCGGCTCGCCCTTACCGGCAGCCGCCCGGCGCGCGATGGCACCAGCCTGCCGCAGGCGGATGAACAGCGCCATGCATTCAACCGCTATGTGCGCAGCGGGGACACGCGCGGGCTTTTGCCCGATGACGCAAAGTCCCTTTCCGCCGGGTCAGACCCCGATGGCGGCTATCTCGCCCCACAGGAGACAGAGCGCTTGATCACCGCGGCCGTGCGCGACATCTCATCCTTGCGACAGATTGCCAGTGTACGTCAGATCGGCGCGAATAATTATCGCAAGCCCGTCTCGATTGCGGGAGCCGCCGCGGGCTGGGTTGGTGAAACAGCCAACCGGCCCGAGACCGCCTCGCCCACCCTTGCCGCTGTCGATTTCCCGGTCATAGAATTATACGCCATGCCCGCCGCCACCCAGGTTCTGCTCGATGATGCGATTGTCGATCTTGAGCGCTGGATCGCGGATGAGGTCCAGGCGGAATTTGCCGCGCAGGAAAGCGCCGCCTTCGTCAATGGCGATGGCAACAACACGCCGCGTGGCTTTCGTGATTACACGCAAGTGACAGAAGGCAGTGAAAGCTGGGGCCAGCTTGGCTATATCGCCACCGGCGTGGACGGTGACTTCGGTGCCAGCCCGCTCGATACACTGGTCGATCTGATCTACACCCCCAAACGCGCCTATCGCCCCGGTGCCCGCTTTGTCATGAATCGCTCCGTCCTCGGACGCCTGCGCAAATTCAAGGACAATGACGGCAACTATCTCTGGCAGCCGTCACTACAGGCCGGGGGAGCTTCCACGCTTCTGGGCTATCCGGTCACGGAAGTCGAGGAGATGCCGGGCATTTCCGCCGGGAGCGATTCGATTGCCTTTGGCGACTTTGCCCGGGGGTATCTGATCGTGGACCGGGTTGGTGTTCGCGTCCTGCGCGATCCGTTCTCAGTCAAGCCTTACGTCCTGTTCTACACAACCAAACGTGTGGGCGGCGGTGTGCAGGACTTTGCCGCGATTAAGCTCCTCAAATTTTCCGCCAACTGAGGAGCACGCGCCATGTCGCTGGAGATTTTGACAGCCACGACGACAGAGCCCGTCACCCTCAGCCAGATCAGGGCGCAACTGCGCCTTGATCCAGCAGACACGGATGAAGACGCACTCCTGACACGGCTGGCAACAACGGCCCGTCAACAGATCGAGCGGCTGGCAGGTCTGTCCATCCTGACACAGACCTTTCGCTGGATATATCCCGGCAGCGTATCACCCGGCATAACGACAGTTGGTGGGAGCGCGCGCACGCTCTCCCTGCCGCGTGGCCCCGTCACGGCGGTCACACAGATATCTACCCTGACCGGGAGCAGCGGCTGGCAGCCCCTTCCGGCAACAGACTATACCCTGTTGCCGGGATTGCCGGGCAGCATTGTCTGGCAGACGGCAATACCAGAAAGCGATCGTATACAGATCACCTTCACGGCAGGCTGGCCCAGCTTCGAGGAGGTGCCCGCCCCCCTACTTCACGCCATGCTCCTGCTCATTGCGCATTATCACGCGCGCCGTGAGCCCTATGAGAATGACCGGCTCACCTCCGTGCCCGCCACTGTCACCAGCTTGCTCGCCCCCTTCCGGAGGGTCTCCCTGTGATCGGCCGGTTCAACACGAAAATCACGAAGCTGGAAGCCGTGCGCACACCCGATGGGGCGGGCGGGTTCCGCGTAACCTGGCAGCCCGCCGGGCAACTCTGGGCGGAACTGATCTAGCGGCGCGCCAGAGCCGCGCGCACAGGCCTGCGCCAAATCGGCATCCGCCGCCTGCGGCTGCGCCTGCGCGCCGATGACAGCATCAGTTTTGACACGCGGCTGGACATCGACGGCACAGCTTTTGCCATCCGCTCGATCCTGCCTGCTGCCAACCGACAACCTTATCTTGTTCTTGAAACGGAGGAAATTTCCTGATGCTGACAAAACCCGCCCTTGCCCTGCAGGAAGCCCTGTGGCTGGCGCTGACCAGCGACCCTGTCCTGCCAACCCTGATCGGCAGCCCGCCAAGGGTGTATGATCAGCCGCCGCCAGAGGTTGTTTTCCCCTATCTCACCATCGGCGAGACCCGCTTGCGCGCGCTGGATGGTATCCCCGGCGCCATCGAGCATGATCTGCGCCTTCATGCCTGGTCGCGATATGAGGGCCGTGCCGAGGTGAAGGAAATCATGTCCGCCGTCTACGACATATTGCAGGACGCACCGCTGAACGTCACTGGTGCCCGGCTTGTCTGCCTGCGCTATGTCTTCGGCGATATTTTCCAGAAAGCTGATGCGGAGACGTTTCACGCGGTCATGCGCTATCGCGCCGTGACCGAGCCGGTGCACATCCCATGACCTTGCACGCCGGAAAAGACCTTGTCCTGAAAATCAGTGACGGCCAGTCGCCCGCAGGGTTTCTGCCGGTCACCGGCTTCAGTGCAACCAGCATATCGCTCCGGACAGAGACGGTTGAGGCAACGCATCTTCATTCTCCGGGCTGGCGCGAACAGGTGCCCGGTGCCGGTCTCAACTTTGCCCGCCTTACCGCGCGCGGTCTGTTCACCACCAATCCCGGCATGACTCAGGCCCGCAAGGCATTCTTCGACGGGCAAGCGCCAGACTGGCAGGTAACCCTGCCCGGCATTGGCCAGCTTGCCGGGCCGTTCAGGCTGACCCGGTTCGATTTGACCGGGCCATATGCCGGGGAAGTGCAGGCCGCGCTGACATTACAGTCCGCCGGAAAAATAACCCTTACGGAAGAATAGACACAGCGAAATCAACACGGAGAAATAACCCATGAGTGAAACCAGCCCCACCCCTGACAGCGCGGCAACGCAAGAGCTCACCCGCGCCATTCGCGAAGAAATGTTGCCGCTTGCCGACCTGCTGGAAGAGACCTTCACGCGCACCGCCCGTCACATTGAAGAAGAACTGGCCACAGCGGCAAAAAACGGCAGCCTCTCCTTCCGCAGCATGACCGAGGAGATACTGAACGACCTTGCCCGCCTCGCGGCGGAAGAGCTGGTCCGTGAACCAATCGAAAACGCCATCTTGCGGGTGCTGGGTCAGGGCGGGATCAATCCGGGTGGCAGCACGGGCAACAGTCCCGGCCCGCAAAGCGGCCAGCGCTCCGGCACCCAGGCCGCCGAAGCACTTGCCAAAGCCCTGTCAAAAGCAGGCCGCAACGCGTGACGGCCTCAGCCAGACGCCTCAGTCAGACGCCTGCGCCGTTTCCTTGCGGGCGTCATTCCAGTAGGAAACACAGGGGATGCGGGTCTTGTCACATCGATCTGCGTACTTGTTGGCAATGTCGGTCACTTCTTCCATCAACCCTGCATCCAGCGTGATCGGATCAAGGCCAAGACCGAGCAGGCGGCGGTTTTCCACCACCAGCTCGTTCTCGTCGGCTTCATTGCGCGGGTTGGCAACATTCTCGATGGTGACACCGGTTTTGTCGGCAATCAGTTGCGCCAGATCACGCACCCGGTGCGTTTCGGTCATCTGGTTGAGGATATGCACGCGCTCGCCTTTCTGGGGCGGGTTTTCCAGCGACAGTTCAATACATTTCACCGTGTCCTGAATATGAATGAAAGCTCGCGTCTGCCCGCCAGTGCCATGAACGGACAATGGATAGCCAACCGCCGCCTGCATCAGGAAGCGGTTCAATACTGTGCCATAGTCACCATCATAATCGAAACGGTTGATGAGTCGCTCGTCCTTGCGGGTTTCTGCCGTCTGCCTGCCCCAGACAATGCCCTGATGCAGGTCCGTGATGCGCAAGTCGTCATTCTTGTTATAGAACGCAAACAGCAACTGGTCTTGCGTCTTGGTCATGTGATAGACAGAGCCGGGATTGGCCGGGTACAGAATTTCCTGCGCGATGTGACTGCCATCTTCGGTTTCGATTTTCACTGGCAGATAGCCTTCGGGAATTTTGATCCCTGCCGTGCCATAGCCATAGACGCCCATGGTACCCAGGTGAACCAAATGCGGGTCACCTTCATATTCAACAATCGCCGCCAGCACATTGCTGGTCGCATTGATATTGTTGTCAATCGTATATCGTTTGTGCCAGGAGGATTTCATCGAATATGGCGCTGCACGCTGCTCGGCAAAATGCACAATCGCATCAGGCTGGAACTTCTCCATCAGATAGAGAAGGCGCATGTAGTTATGAGCAATGTCACAGTTTTCAAACTGGATGCTCTCGCCGGAAATTTCTTTCCAGGCCTCAAGGCGTGTGGAAAGGGGCTGGATCGGTGTCAGGGAATCCACTTCCAGTTCCACATCAATCTTGCGGCGCGAGAGATTGTCAATAATCAACACCTCATGGCCACGCGCAGACAGATGCAAGGCTGTCGGCCAGCCACAGAAGCCGTCACCACCGAGAATTATTACTTTCATGAATCACCTTTTCGTAGAACGCCCGTGACAGAACACAACCAGCAGTAGAAGGAGGATCGTCAGGCGGGCAGGAATTGCCTGTTAATTGGCTTAAAACCTGTTGACACGGTTTTCAATGCCACAGCTTTAGTGTAATCGGGCAATGTTAGTGTGCCCCTTGTATGATCCTGCTCGCCCTGGGACGATTGTCGGCTTATCCAGCTGCTGTTCCGGGCATTAAACGATGCACAACCTGTTTGTGCGATATATGACAGAACGGAAACGGTGACGGGTTGGAAATGACGTTCCTCATCGCAGTGGTGTGCTTGCTGGCTGGCCTTGCCGCCGGCATCTTTGCCCTGCGCCCGAGGGCCATGAAATCCCTTGATGTGGCTGTCGATGTAACCGAATCTTCCAGCCGTCCCGAATTCAGCCTGTCGCGCTCGCTGATGTTGATCGGGCCGGATATGGATGACCCGGTCTGCCGGGAACAGCGCCGCGAATTGCGCCGCATTCTCAATCCGCTACTGGAAGCAGAGTTCAAGATTATCGAAATCTATGGCGACCTCGCGCCGGCAGAAAATGGCGAAGCCTATGACTGGCTCGACAATCAGCTATTGCGCAAAACCCTCAATGCGGAAGAAGGCTTCCATCTCATTCACGTCAACCGCGAAGGCAAAACCAGCTTTCACTCCGGCCGGGCGATCAGCGCCGAAGCGCTGCTGCATATCTTCGACCTCTGGGATTATATCACGGAAGATGCAGGCGAGGACCTGACCAATATCATTGACGAAGAGCCGCCTGTCGATCAGTTGCGCCTCGAAAAAATGCCCGACAGTGAGGATGAAACTCCTCAAGACAGCCCGCCAGTGTCCGTATCAATGTCAGTGGCCGAGCCAGCGCCAGGATGCCGCAATCAAGCCGCCGCTGAAACAGCACTGCCAGTGATGACGCGCACACCGGGCACGCCCTCCCCCCCGGCATCACAAGAAAATGTCTGGCGCGAAGCCGCTGAAGAAGACTGGGAAGGCTGGACCTTATATCCGCTCGGGGATACCCCGGCGGAAGACGATCCTGGTACAGCTTCCCCATCAGAAGAATCTGTATCGGTCAACAGGCCGCTCAGATCGGCCCCGGCAACAGACGAGGAAGCCCTCGTCGCCTCGCTGCGCCCTGCCTCCAGCAGCGCAAAAACGGATCGGGAAGGCACGGGCATACCTGCCTCGAATGGGCATGACGCAATCAACCATAACACAAACGGTCATCATACGGATGCCAGCATTTATGCCACGAGCAGAATGCTCTCATCTTCACCGGCTTGCCCGGGCTCGGGGGTGAATGGCAGCGGCGACAGCAGGCTTTCCTTAAGCATGGAAAACATCAAGGATGACGCGGACGAAGCAACGGATCAACCTGCAAAACGGGCACCACGGTCTGTCAGTAACGCCATCAGAAAAAGACTGGATACATGAGCCGCAGCGATAAAGCCTCGCTCAGCTTGCGAAGAAATAATCAGTAAGCGTTCTTGGGGAACAGCACAGCCCATATAGTCATCAGTATAATCCGTATATCGAGGAATAATGACCAGTTTTCGATATAATAGAGATCATGACGGACACGCTCTTCCATCATCTCGTTTTCAGATGTCTCCCCCCGACAACCATTGACCTGCGCCCAGCCACTGATACCCGGTTTCACCCGGTGGCGCCCGGCATAATCTGCAATTACCTGCGCATATTGCTCATTATGCGCCACCGCATGGGGCCGTGGTCCAACAAGCGACATATCGCCTTTCAGCACATTCCAGAGCTGCGGTAACTCATCCAGCGAATACCGCCGCAGGAAAGCGCCGATACGGGTGACGCGCATATCTCCCTTGGTGGCCTGCCGCACATCAGCGCCATTTTCCATAACTGTCATTGTCCGGAATTTATGTATCCTGAAAACATCGTGCTGAAAGCCATGCCTGTTCTGGCTGAACAATACAGGGCCCCGGCTGTCCAGCTTGATCAGCAAGGCGATAAGCAACATCAACGGTGACAGGAACGCCAGCAAAAGGCTTGAAACGACCCGATCTTCAGCCGCCTTCAGAATGCCGCCCCACCCTTCCAGCGGGCGACGGTGAATGTTGAGCAACGGCACACCGCCCAGATGCGAAATACCGCCATGTTTGTTCTCGAGCCACAGCATGTCAGGGCATACGACAGTATTGGCTGGCAAAACAGACAGCCGACGGAATATCTCATTGATCCGGTCCGTGGCAGACCATGGCAGGCAGATAACAATATCATCGAACCCGCCATGCATGGCACTATCCACAAGATCATCCACACTGCCACTGATCGCCAGCCCCCCGGCACGCTGCGGGTCACCATGACGGTCATCATAAACGCCCATAATCTGCACAGATTTATCTTCCTCTGTGGAAAGACTGATGAATTTCTCTGCCAGAGTACTTGCCCCGACAACAGCCACACGCCGGCTCAGCGAGCCCCCCACACGGCACATGCCCTGAAAATGATAGGCCATGGCAAAGCGGCTGATCGCCACGCCTGCACCTCCGATCACAAACCAGTAAACTAGCCAGCGCCGCGAAAAGTCCTGCGAAATATCTGTCAGGAACGCAAAACAGGTCAGTATCAGGAGGGCCAATGCCCATAGGGAAAGAATACCCGGCAGCACTGCCCATGGCCTCAGCAACCGGTCAAAATTGTAATATCCCTTGTGGCTGTAGAGTTCCGCTATCAGGATTCCGCCAAGGATGCCGACACTGAGATATTTCGACGGCTCGCTGTAAACACCAAGCAACAGCGACGCCAGAAGCGAGGATATGCCGACAACCGCCACCGTACTGATCGCGGAAATGTCACTACAAACTTTTCGGGAAAATCCTGCCTGCCGACGTGTAAACGCCCGCAAGCCCGCTCCCTCAAGCGCCTGCTGATACTCTACCATACTACGTCCAAACACTACTCTGGAAACAGGTTTATCAGGTCATGCATAATAAACGGTAAAGCGTGCACGTCTTTTTAACTGATCCCCGGCAATAAAGCATTATCTTTGATCCGCCAGCAGTTGGACGCATATAATCATCTGTTAACGGATTTGTACCATCACGGTACAGGATGAGGTGTCAGGGACGTGTTATTTAACTCAGGCATATTCTTTCTGTTCTTTGCCTGCTTCTTCTGCCTGTACTGGCTGATGCGCGGTCAGTTGCGCCTGCAGAACGGGCTGATCCTTGGTGCCTCATATCTGTTTTACGGCTGGTGGGATGAACGCTTCCTGATTTTGATTGCTCTCTCAACCGCCTGTGACTTTATCTGTGGCCTGGGCACTGCGGGCCCGCGCTATCGCCGCGCGCATCTGGCAAAGGCCGCTGGCCTGTTACTGGCAGTTGCCTGCATCGCCACACTCCCGACTATTGCCACAAGCTGGATTTATCTCGTCGCTATCCTTGGCCTGTTGCCTGTTGCCTGGCTTGTGCTGCGCCGTCTCGATCAACTTTCCGGCCCCATACGCCGCAAGGCTTATCTGGTGACATCCATTATACTCAATCTCGGCCTCCTTGGCATCTTCAAGTATTTTGGTTTCTTTACGGAAAGCTTTGTGCAGGCCTTTTCCTCGCTCGGGATGAACGTCAACGAGTCTCTGGTCCAGATCATTCTGCCGGTCGGCATTTCGTTCTACACGTTCCAGACCCTGTCCTATACAATCGACATCTATCGCAAGCAGATGCAGCCGACCGAGCGACTGATTGATTTTGCCGCCTATGTTGCGTTCTTCCCCCAGCTTGTTGCCGGGCCCATAGAGCGGGCAAGAAACCTGCTGCCCCAATTTGAAAACACCCGCCAGTGGGATGGCGACAAGGCAACCAGCGGCGCGCTGTTATTCACCTGGGGCCTGTTCAAGAAAATCGTCATCGCGGACAATATCGCCCCCATTGCCAATGCTGCTTTTGCCAGTCCGGCAGAAGCAGCACCTGTCCTTATGCTGGTGGGTATCATCGCATTTGCCTTTCAGATCTATTGCGACTTCTCCGGATATTCTGACATGGCGCGCGGGCTGGCCCGCATGATCGGGTTCGACCTGATGCTGAATTTCAATCTGCCATATCTCTCCCGCACCCCGTCAGAGTTCTGGCGGCGCTGGCATATTTCCCTGTCCAGCTGGCTGCGGGATTATCTCTATGTCCCGCTAGGCGGCAACCGCAAAGGCAGGCTCCTCACATACAGGAACCTGTTTATCACCATGCTGCTGGGCGGTTTATGGCATGGCGCTGCCTGGACCTTTATTGCCTGGGGCGCATTCCACGGCGCCATCCTCGCCGTGTACCGCGTTTTGTCAGTTGATGCCTGGCTTGCCCGCCAGCAGGGGCCGACTGCCAGAAGTTTCAGTATCAATCTTGGTGCCTGGGCTGTCATGACCGTTCTGACACTCGTCGGCTGGACCTTCTTCCGGACACAAAGCATCGGGGACGCCTTCACGGCCATGGCTGTGGCAGGCAGCGCCGTGACCAGCGGTGCCATTTTCACAGAACTCTTCATCCTGCCACAAACCGGCCAGTTGCTGTTCTATCTCTGGCCCCTGCTGCTTGTGCAGACAATGCAGGCAACCACGGGCAAGCTGGAATTCATGCCACCGCTGATGAGAGCATCAGAGCAGGGCTCTGTTTCCCTGCGGCAGTTTGCCGGTCTCAATGCCCTGCTGTTCCTGATCTGTGGCATCTTCTTCCTGTCAGCGGATGGCGGACAGCAATTCATCTATTTCGATTTTTAGGCCCATGCAGAAACCGTTTCACATTTCCATTCTCTGCATTCTCGTCATCGGCTATGCGCTGATTTTTGCCGAAACCTTCCTGCGCCTGCTGGCACCACAGGCAATCATCCCGCGCCATGTCACTGCTGCCCCCTATGGCATCCGTATGAACGTGCCGGGTGCTGACTACGCACAGGTGACGCCGGAAACGCGTGTTTCCATCCGCATCAATGAACAGGGCCTGAGAGCCGAACTATCCTATCCGCTTGAGAAACCTCACGGCGTGACGCGTGTTGCCCTGTTTGGTGACAGCTATTTCATGGGCTATGAATCTGACCTTCAGGACAGTTTTGCCTGGCAACTGGAACAGGCCCTGCGGGCCGAACGCTGCCCGGTGGAAGTGCTGAATTTTGCTGTTTCCGGTTTCGGCACAGCGGAGATGCTGCGCACCCTTGAAAGCAAGGGCTTGTCCTTCACCCCGGACATCGTCCTGTTTCAATGGCATCACACGGACCCGGCCGACAATCTGCGCGCCGGGCTTTACGCCTATCAAGCCGGGCAGCTACAAGAGACCGGCGCAGCCTACATGCCTGCCATTCGTACACGTCAGCTTCTTGAGCGTATGCCGCTCTACAAGAGTGTCAGCGAGAACAGCCATCTTTATGCCGCAACGCGCGAGAAGGCCGCCACATTCATCAAACATACACTGACAGGCGGTGCACTGGTCAACACAGCGGTGACCGCCGTCAGCAAGGAAGTGACCATGCTGGACCAGCCGGACCGGCCCGATGCCAGTCCTCTTGATGTTGCGCTATTGACCCATGCAGAACAAGTCGCCACGCAGAATGATGCAGCATTTTTCGTTGTGGATATTCCCTCTTTCCACACGCGCACATCGTTCAGCTCCGCCTTCCGCCTGTTGCCAGCGCAGCTTGTCGCGCAACCGCATTTCATTTCACCCGTCGACTCTTTTCGGCAAGCCGCAAGGCCGGACACGAAACTGTATTGGGAACAGGGGCATTATCACCTGACCCCGACCGGCAATCGCCTGCTCGCTCAGGTCGTCGCCGACCGGCTACTCGCCCGGTCCGCCAGGCAACTTGCCTGCGCGAACAGCCAATAATACTTGCCATCTGTCGTCATGCCCCTTAGCCCTGCACCCACAATAATCGGACAGGATCAAGCATGACGGATTCAGTTTTGCTGGAAGGCATGACCCGTATCTCCCTTGAGGCGGGCAAGGTCATCAGTGATATTTATCAAACCAACTTCGGCGTTGATACAAAAGCGGATGGTTCTGCCGTAACGCAGGCGGACAAACTGGCAGAGGCCCTTATTCTGAAAGGGCTGGCAGAACTCGCGCCTGATATGCCGGTACTGGCCGAAGAAGCCGCATCCGAAGGCAATATCCCGGTACTGGGCAATCAGTTCTTTCTGGTTGACCCCCTTGATGGCACCCGGGAGTTCGTCAACAGGACAGGCGAGTTTACCGTCAATATCGCTCTGATCCGCGATGGCAGACCCGTGATGGGGGTTGTCTATGCGCCAGGATGTGACAAGCTCTATTCAGGCTCACAGGACACCGGCGCGTGGCTGCGCATCGTCGCGCCCGGACAAAACATGTCCGAGGCAGGACCGGCAAAAGAGATTTCTGCGCGCCGCGTGGACACGGATAATCTCATCGCCGTTGCCAGTCGCAGCCACCGCTCACCCGAGACAGAAGAGCTGTTAACTGCTCTGGGCGCAAAAGATTTTACCCCTGCAGGGTCTTCCCTCAAATTCTGTCTGGTCGCTGAAGGCATAGCAGATGTCTATCCAAGGCTGGGCCGCACCATGGAGTGGGATACAGGTGCCGGTCAGGCCGTGCTTGAGGCTGCGGGTGGTCTGGTCAACGCGCTGGACGGGACTGATGAGGCCGGCCCCCTCACCTATGGCAAGGTGGCGCGAGAATTTGATAACCCGCATTTCATTGCCTGGGGCAAGCGCGCCTGATCTGCCCCGGTTATTGCCGGATCCAAAGATCATATGCTGGCGAGAGCTGTTCTGTTTTAGGGGCTTTTCTGTACTGGGTATAGAGAACAGCCTGCGCCGACACTCTGGCCTCGTCAGTACGCTGGTCAATGACCAACCTTGGCGCCAGTACGACCTGAGCTGTCTCTTTCGGGGACAGAAAGCCCTCCGCCAGCAGGGAGAGATTACCGCCGCTGACCAGTGCAACTTTTTGCTGCTGTGAATGCAGACGTGCCGCCAGCGCCAGGCCCTCTCCCATGAGCAAGGCCTGATCTGCGGCGGAAAGACTGATCCCCTGTGTCAGCACAACAGGATCAAGCTGTCGCGTCAGGATGAGTTTTGCATAATGCGGCTCTTGCGCGAAAGAAAACCCCAGCTGTGCTGTTTCTGCCATTGGCTGCGCTTTGTACTGATGGCTCAGGGATGCGCCTCCCTGCACGATCGCCAAGCCAGCGGCACAGAACAACATGGCTGACAGGGAGAATACGCCAGCAAGGGCGGGCCGGGGGCTGGACCCGATCGCATGGCGCTCCGCAGAACTCGTATGCGCGAATGTGGCGGCAAATGCTGCAAGCAGCAGCACAGGCAGCGGGTCCATGCCAAAGGCAAGGCTGGCAGCACTTCCTGCCAGAACCATCAACAGCAGGAAGACTGTAATGACCGCATGATTGGCAGCGCGTGTCAGCAAGGCTATGGCGATGATACTCAGTGCGAGCAGGTGGGATAAACCCGGCAGGGCCGTTATCGGAGCAATACCCAACCCTTCAAAACGCAAGGCGGCGAGGCTTTGCGCGAGTACCATCTGGCTCAACAATTCAGCACAGGCTGCAAGAATGAGGAAAACCGCAACAGCCATCAGGATAAAGACGAGGCCACGGCGGCCTTGAAGTACCAGCGTTGCCGTGACCCCCGTAAGAGCGGCGAAAAAAAGCGGCAGGGCTGTCATGTAGAGAAACCAGAGACCAACCCCTGCACACAAGCCTTCCATTTGCGCGCAGCGCAACATCGACCTGTGAGGACGTACCCAGAGTACAAGACTCAACCACAGGAACACGGCCATTGAAAACATCGACGGTGCTGACAACACGCCTTGCGCCGGGACCATGACGATCATCAGGATGAACAAGGTCAATGCTGAAGCTGGCAACAACGGCAAGCGCATGGCAGCCCCATAGGCAAGCGGCAAGAGCAGCAGGATTGCCATCAGGCCTTGCGCCTTGAGAAGCGCTTCACCTGGCGTGCCCCCGAACAGGGTGGCGACGTTCACCAGCATCAGGTAGACGAAGCTGCCCTCTCCCAGGCTGCGCGCAGCAACATCAAGCGACGGCGGTTCCACCACAAGAGCGCGCGCATCGAGCCAGAGCGCAAGCACATCCATCGGCGGATCGACAACAAACAGCGACGCAGATGTGAAGACGAGAAACAACAAAGGCATTACCACAACAGCCGAGACACCTGTGGCGATCAGGGGACCTGTCCTGAAATAAAACAGGGAAGCCATGCGCCCCGGCATCAGCGAGGGTGCTGCACTGTCTTGTTCCGGCTGATCTTCAGGTGCAGGATTGTACTGCAGGGGGGCGTGGGACATGCTCTCTATACTCCTGCCTTCCAATATGAAAGAAACGTGCCAGACGAAGCAGGGCAGAAAATTGACCACAAACGGGAAAGAAGAGATCAGAACCAAGGCACTTGCTGAAGGTTTTGACGCCGTGGGCTTCACCACCGCGACATTGCCCGGCAAAGTGGGTGATGGCCTTTCTGACTGGCTCACTGCCGACCATCATGGCTCCATGGAATGGATGCGAGAGCGACAATCACAGCGTCGCTCACCCGATGCGCTGTGGCCTGCTGCCCGTTCCGTCATCATGCTTGGGCTGAACTACGGACCTGATGCAGATCCCCTGCAGAAACTGACATACACGGAGATGGCAAATATATCCGTGTATGCGCAGAACAAGGATTATCACGACCTTATCAAGAAGCGCCTGAAGCGTATCGGCCGATGGCTTTGCGCCACCTATGACTGCGAAGTGAAAGTCTTTGTGGATACAGCACCGGTTATGGAAAAACCGATTGCGGCGCAAGCCGGCCTCGGTTGGCAGGGCAAACACACAAATCTTGTTTCACGGGAATTCGGTTCCTGGTTATTTCTCGGTGCCATCTTTACAACGCTTGATTTACCTGAAGACAATCCGGAAGCAGATCACTGTGGCCGTTGCCAGAGTTGCCTTGATATTTGCCCCACCAACGCCTTCCCCCAACCCTATCAACTGGATGCGCGGCGCTGTATTTCCTACCTGACAATCGAGCACAAAGGGCACATCCCGACAGAATTTCGCAAAGCGATGGGTAATCGCATTTATGGCTGCGATGACTGCCTCGCGGTCTGCCCGTGGAATAAATTTGCACAGCAAACAGAAGAAATGGCGTTTCATACACGCGCCAGCCTGAAAGCCCCTCTGCTCGTCGAGCTGGCGATGCTGGATGATGCTGGCTTTCGGGAACACTTTCGCGCATCGCCCGTCAAACGCATTGGGCGTGACCGCTTCATCAGGAATGTCATGATCGCCATAGGCAATAGCAGCGCCAGCCCTGAGCTGATTGCAGTGGCGCAACATAACATGAATGATGCCTCCGAACTGGTGCGAGAAGCCGCGCGCTGGGCGCTGGAGGAACTCACCCAGCTATCTTCAGGGAGTTGATGATGCTTGAAATGCGACCCGGCTGTGAGTGCTGCGACAAAGATCTGCCGCCAGAATCGACAGAAGCGCGTATTTGCTCGTTCGAATGCACCTTCTGCAAAACCTGCGCGGAAGAAAAGCTGGAGGGTATTTGCCCGAATTGCGGCGGCAGTTTCACCATACGCCCAACCAGACAAAAGGCGCTGCTACTCAAATATCCGGCAGCCACACATCGCATTTACAAACCAGACGGTTGTATGGGAGACTGAGGCCGCCGAAAAAAACAGACCAGCCAGATTCCAAGGGGGAGAGAGAAATCCGGCCAGTCTGCCTGTTCATCTGACGTCAGATGAAAATGCGTCGCCCCGCAATGGGTAAGCAAGGCGAACATCTTTTCCTTAAACGAGACTGCTCGCGCTGATTGTCGCAGCGCCAGTTGTTGAAACGTCTTCATCATCCTCTTCCAGGCTATTCACAACCCAGAGCGCGTGAAGGACGCCCGGGATAAACCCGCAAACAGTCAGCGCAAGGTTGATCACGAGGTAAAGACCACCGCCACGGCGGAATGCCACAATAACAGGTGGCAGGATGATAGCGAAAATATTCTGTATAATTTTACCCAGCATAATCAGTCTCCTAGACTACAGGCGCGTTTGTTGGGGAGAACCACACGCACCGGTTTACATCCCTGCTGAGTGAGATTTACATCTCGATGACTGACACTTCCGTCCTTGTATTTGCTGAGCTGCCCAGCCCTTCAACACAAGAGGATGATCGATTGTGGCCGCCTGAGCCTGATTGATTTTTCGATCATCTATCGTTCAAACCACGCTAAACACGGATTCCCGATCCGCATGTGACGCAAATCACACCCACCGATGTTTCCTGCCACTAGCAACTATCTGCTAACAGCGGACATCAATCGACCAACAAAGACGGGCACCTGCTCAGCCGCCGGTCCGTAAAAAGCCTCGTCAAAGAGGTGGGCGTTTTCAGATGGCTCAAGGTTGATTTCCATACAGGGAATGCCGAGCGACTTCGCCTCCCCCACAAATCCTGCTGCCGGATAAACAGAACCGGACGTACCGATTGAGACGAACAGGTCTGCTTCTGCAACAGCCTCGGCGATTTCTTCCATCAACATCGGCACTTCCCCAAACCAGACAATATGTGGGCGCAACGTGCCGCGCTCTGCGCAATCAGGACAGGAGACAGTTACAGACAACGCATCGGCCCATTCCCGGACGGTGCCACAACTGGTGCATCTGGCTTTGGTCAACTCTCCATGCATGTGCCAGACACTTTTGCTGCCACCACGCTCATGAAGATCATCCACATTCTGGGTGACAAGTGTGAGGCAGCCACCTGCTTCACGCTTCGCTTGCGCCAACTGTGCCAATGCATCATGCGCAGGGTTTGGCTGCACAGTTGGAAGCCCTGCACGTCGCAGATTGTAGAACTCATGCAACAGATTAGGGTTCGCCGCGAACCCTTCCGGCGTTGCAACATCGCGGTAGTGATATTTCGCCCAGATACCGCCACTGTCCCGAAAGGTCGGCACGCCAGAGTCAGCGCTGATGCCGGCGCCGGTCAGAACAACAATTCTGTCTGAAAGGTCCATGGCTTGTTCTAACAGGATGACAGGACGCAGCAAAGCACGCATAATTGCCCGATGAAGCGTATTCTATTCGTCTGCCTTGGGAACATCTGTCGCTCACCGGCTGCTGAGGGCGTTTTTCGCGCCCGGGCAAAGGAAGCAGGTTTCGATGTTTATTGTGACTCTGCCGGCACGGGCGCATGGCATGTTGGCAAAGCACCTGATGCGCGCATGCAGGCGACGGCAAAACGGCGCGGGATAGGCCTGTCACAACTAAGTGCCCGCCAGGTAGACCTCGCTGACTTTTACGAATTCGATTATCTGGTGGCCATGGATCTCAATAACCACCATTCACTTCTGGCCATGGCCCCTGCCAACAGGGAATGTGATATTCGTTTGTTCCTCGATTTTGCAGGCTGCTCAGAGCGCGAAGTACCGGATCCATATTATGGTGGTGCTGATGGCTTTGAACATGTTTTCGATCTGATCGAAGATGCTGCGCGGGGATTTCTCGAACATCTGGAAAACGAGGATGACGGATAAATCGCCGAACCATAACCACCTGCTTTGCCTCGGTTTGGGTTACACAGCTGGATACACGGCAAAAGCAATGCTCGAAAAGCGCTGGCTGGTGAGCGGCACAACCCGCTCAAGCGAAAAAGCTGAAAAACTAGATAAAAAAGGCATCAAACCTCTTATATGGGACGCTGCCAAGGGCATTCCTGATACTGATTTTTCAAATGTCACTGAAATTCTCGTCTCAACTGCCCCTGACACAAATGGCTGCCCTTCACTTGAGATGATAAAAAAAGTCAAAAGCAGGATGACTGCCTTGCGCAGTGTTATCTACTATTCTTCCACAGGCGTATGCGGTGATCATGGGGGAGACTGGATTGATGAGGATACGGAACCTGTCTCCACCTTGACTCGTGGCAGGCAACGCCTGAAAGCTGAGAAGCAATGGCGCACGTTCAGCGAGGAACAGCGCATTGCGGTTACCATTCTCAGACTTTCCGGCATTTACGGGCCTGGGCGAAATGCTCTGGTAACATTACAAAGACAGGGCGATGACGCCCGTCGTGTCTTCAAACCAGGGCAGGTTTTTAATCGCATCCATGTAGAAGATATTGCAGCCATTACGCGGCTTATTCTTGAAAGGTCCGCCACGAACTGTTTGCCCGCTCATAACCTTTACAATCTGGCAGATGACGAACCTGCCCCCCCACAGGACGTTATCGAATATGCGGCACAACTGTCAGATCGTGAAAAACCACCACTGGTCTCTCTTGAAGACGCCAACCTTTCAGATATGGCAAGAAGTTTCTATGCTGAGAACAAGCGTATCAGGAACGACCGCCTGAAGCAGGACCTGGGTTATAAATTTCTCTACCCAAACTGGCGCGAGGGGCTGAAAGCCCTGGCGGCTTCCAGCTCTACCTGAGGTGGATATGGGCACTAAAGAACAACCATTTAACCATATACCGGATGTTAAGCGATTTTGAGTAACGTCTGCTCGTCTAGAGGGTAGTACGTGCGCAGTTCAATTAACAGGGAAGACAACCCCGTCTCACGGGAGTTGCTGAATTCTGCCGCTGAAGGCAGTGCGCTTGCAGCACTTATCAGCCTGCTCGGTGTCGCCTGTATCTATGCTGCGCTTTATCATCAAGCCGTGACCGTAACAGCAATTATATGGGCAGGCGCTGCCTTCTCTGTTGCTGGTGCAAGTCTGATTGTTTCCTCATTTGAATACAAGGGTGCCCGCCTGTTCAGCATACCGGTGCAACAATTATTGTCTCTTAGAGCCTGATCCAAAAGTATCTGGGTGATTTCAACGACTTATGATTCTCTTTGTTTGCTTAAGACACGGAGGATCAGATGAGTTGGAATGAAACCACCCGCACATGTTATGACCGCAGTTTCCTGCGCTATGCAAGTGATCTGACGGACGACGAATGGGCTTTGATTGAACCTGAAATACCTCTTCCAAATCGGATGGGGCGTCCTCGCAAGTGGCCGATGCGGGAGATCATGAACGCCTTGTTGTATATCGCGTCTACTGGCTGCCAATGGCGCATGTTACCAAGGGATTTCCCGCCTTTTTCGACGGTTCAGAAATATTTTTATTGGTGGCGTGATGACAGATTGCTGGAAAAGATCAATCACCGCCTGCTGTTTGAATGCCGCGAAGCACACGGCAGAAGCCCACACCCCAGCGCAGGTGTGATCGATAGCCAGTCGGTTAAAACCACAGAAAGTGGCGGTATTACTGGCTTTGACGCGGGCAAAAATATAAAAGGCCGCAAGCGGCATATTCTGACGGATACGGAAGGCTTTCTGGTGACAGCACTTGTGCATGCCGCGGATGTACAGGATCGCGACGGCGCACCAGCGGTGTTGATGGAAGCGCGAGACAAATTTCCATGGCTTCGCCATATCTTTGCCGATGGTGGCTATGCGGGAGATAAGCTAAAGCGCAAACTTAAAAAAGTCGGTCCATTCCGGATGGAAATCATCAAGCGATCCGATAAAATGAAAGGCTTTAAAGTCCTGCCCCGGCGATGGGTCGTAGAACGCACATTCGCATGGTTAGGGCGATCACGCCGTCTCGCCAAGGATTGGGAACGATGCTGGACCTCAGCTATCGCATGGCTATTCATGGCTCACATCCGTATCGCAACAAGACGACTGGCAAGAGCATGTTTCATATGAAAGACTTTTGATTCAGACTCTAAGTATTAACTTACTCTCGAAGTTATTACTCGTAGATCCAAATACTATTCTATATAAAGAAATAATTCCTTCTGCCGTTCCGGTTCTAGGGTCTGTACCCAATTTAACTGATTGATTTGTTTGTGCAAAGCGTGATTCAGGGATTTCCGAAAGGGAGTCTTAAATGGCGCGGTTTGATTTGTCGGATGAAGAATGGGCGGTGATTGAACCGTTGTTGCCAAAGGTTAGCCGCGGCCCGAAGCGCAAAGATGATCGTACGATCCTGAACGGCATCTTTTACATTTTGCGCACAGGCGCGCCATGGCGGGACTTGCCGGAACGATATGGACCGTACACGACTGCTTACAATCGGTATAACAGGTGGGGCGAGCGCGGCGTCTGGAAGGGCATATTCGATGCGCTCGCTGAAGAATGTGAGGACAGTCTGATCTTCATAGACGCCTCGATTGTCAAAGCTCACCGCGCAGCGAGTGGCTCAAAAAGGGGGAACTGGCGGAAGATATTGGACGCTCACGGGGCGGTCGCACAAGCAAAGTTCACGTGGCCGTAGATGAAAATGGCAGGCCATTGCGCATTGAGGTCACTGGCGGCCATGTTCATGACAGCCAGGTGATGAATGTCTTCCTCGACTGGGAGATGCCGCCTCTGGCGATGGTCCTGGACAAAGCCTATGGCAGTGCGAAGATCAGGCGCGATATCGCCGATGAAGGTGCGTTGGCGGTTATTCCCGCCAAGTCCAATGCGCGCAATCCGGTCCCGCATGACACCAGCCTTTACGCCATGCGTAATATTGTCGAGCGGTTCTTCTGCAAAATGAAAGACATGAGACGGCTGGCTACACGGTTCGAGAAATCTCGAAGGAACTTCATCAACATGATATATCTCTTCGCAGCAAAATGCTGGATCAATTGAGTCCACACCCTAGTCGCTGTTGTCTTGCGGCTCCGAATGCGCGGCACACATGTCCACGAAATTTAGTGAACTATAAAGGACGTAATGATGCGCTGAAAACGTCAGCTTGTGGTCGCGCCTAAGACCACCGAGGGCCAGCGTTCAATGCCGCATATGGGCCAATAACCGTCCTCCAATTTCAAACTGAGACACTACCCAGACCCGTGCTGCCTTGCCCGCTACGGGATTAGAAGCTAGGCTTTGCCTTACCAAACACTTGGGCGCTGCAAACATCCGGGCGCTGAAAGGCAGGAATGATGAAAAAAGACAATGATGTCTGGACCCGCAATGAGGACGGCAGCGTCACCTTCAAGCTGATGAAGACCGCGTCCACAACCCTGATTCAGGACGACAAGGTCGCCGTGCAGGTCACTTTTCAGCATAAACCATCTGCAGACCCGGCCTTCAAGCCGGAAGAAGTGCAGTTCGTCATGCCCCTGTCAGCCGCCAGAGAACTCGCCGACTATTTCCAGCGCCTCGCCGCCATGGCCGATGACACTGACCCCGCCAACGCAACACTGCATTAGGGCATCGCAATCGCTAATATATCTACCCAATGTGATATGCTGACTCAAACGCCATATAGACAGGCCGAAATAATTAACCTATTAGTTAATTATTTAGAAGGTTAATCAGTTTCATGGATGCTGTTTTTGAAGCGCTTGCCTCTGGCCCGAGACGCAAAATTCTCGCTTATCTGTCAGAGGGAAAGCTGACTGCTGGCGAAATCGCAGCGCGATTTGAAATGAGCAAGCCCGCCATATCAAAACATCTGCAAATTCTCGAAAATGCCCGGCTCATTACGGGCAGGCGCGCTGGTCAGTATACCCACTATGCTCTTGTTGCCGATAACCTCGTCAACACATTGAATGGCTATGTGCAGGAAGTCTGCCCGGTCTCTCGCCCCATAAAATACGAACGCAAGCGAAAAAGCAAAGCTCTACGGGATGTTGAGGAGCAGGAGAGTACATCATGAAACTGGTGAAAGGGTCTGAACGCATCATTGCCATAAACAACGAAGATCCGGCACGCGGGCACGTCATCTGGAAACCGGCCAAGTCAGTCTGGATTGGCACAATGACGATAGTTGCCATTATTGGCGCACCACTGACCTTCAGCCTTGAAGCGCTCCTTGTTTTCCTTGTACTGACAGGAGCAACACTATGCGCGGGGCATTCTGTCGGTATGCACCGGCGTCTGATTCACAGCAGCTTCGACTGCTCGCTCTGGCTGGAATACTTTCTGGTCTGGCTGGGTACACTTGTCGGGATGGCTGGCCCCATCGGCATGATCCGGCAACATGATCTGCGCGACTGGGCACAACGCCAACCGGCGTGTCATGACTATCTGTGCCACGCACGTGGCATCTGGCAGGATTATTTCTGGCAATGCCACTGTGATGTCGCACTGGAGAATGAACCAGAGTTCAGGCTTGAGGACCGATTACGTAATGACAAAGTCTATGCCTGGATGGAGCGAACATGGATATGGCAACAACTCCCGCTTGCGCTGCTGCTGCTGTTTCTGGGTGGCTTACCGTGGCTCATCTGGGGTGTGGCGCTACGCGTCACAATAAGTGTAACGGGCCACTGGCTGGTTGGCTATTTCGCGCATCACGAAACAAAGCATCGTAATGACAGAATGAGCTGGCGTGTCCTGGGCGCAAGTGTGCAGGGTAAGGATGTTCCGGTTGCCGGGCTTATCAGCATGGGGGAAAGCTGGCACAATAATCATCATGCCTATCCGGGTTCAGCAAAAATAGGCCTGTTACCCGGACAACCTGATCCCGGATGGTGGTTCATCAAGTTTCTGGAGCGGTTAGACCTCGCCTGGGATATCAAAACCCCTGCTGTAATGCCCGACCGGGAAGAGCTGATCCGCTTGCAAAATACAGATACTGGATGTACGATATGCCACTTGCGTCGGCACATATGGAGAAGAGTTTTCGGCGCCTAGAACAGACCGAGACTAACCATCACTCTCGCCTGGGCTGCTCTGCACTCCTAACGCGGCGCTCGAAAAACGCCATCGCCGCAGCTTCATCACCAGCATACCAGCCCCGCTGCTGAAGCTGCAAAGCGTCCTGCGCCTCCACTTCCACAAAGCCCCTGAACAAGGCCGCAGGATGAGCCGGATGCTCGCCGAACGTAAAGCTGTAGACTTCGCGCCCCTCACTGACGACACAGACGCTGACATTCTCAGCAGGGCTCATGCAGTCAGCATCATCACGGCCGGAGACCTTCTGCATCAATTCAATCAGACCGGGGGCGGAGGTTTTGATGCCAAGCTCGGAAACGGCAGCTTCTTCCACAGGTGTTCCCCCGCAGGCTGTCATGGATAAGGCGAGAAAGCCTGCAATAATTTTTTTCATGCCCGCCTCCCTCACGCCAGCTTCACGGCTGTACCAAACGCCAGAATTTCTGCAGCACCCGGCGTAATGGTCGACGTCGTAAAGCGCATCCCGATAATGGCGTCCGCGCCCAGTTCCTCCGCGTGGCGCACCATGCGGTCATAGGCCTGCTCGCGCGCTTCCGCCATCAGCTTGGAATATTCCGTCATCTCCCCGCCGACAAGATTGCGCAGGCTGGCCACAAAATCAGTACCCACATGTTTCGCCCGGATCACATTGCCCCGGCAGATACCGATCGTTTCCACCACATCCCTGCCAGCCACATATTCCACAGTTGCCACAAGCATCCGCCTACTCCTTTATGTTCTTCTCATAATAATCGTCTTCCTTGTTGTTCATCCGCTGCAGGACGACGCCCAGAAAGACAAACACAAATATGCCGCCCAGCGCCAGAATGGGCAGGCCGAACGGAAATGTCGCGATAGTGCCAAGCACAATCAGCACACCATAAAACAAGACACCAATGCCGGAAATAATCAGAATCCCGATCAGGGCAATATCTTCAAGCTTCATATGCCAGGTCCTCCCTTTACAAAATATGTGGGGTTTGCAGGCTGTTTTGCAAGCCTGCCTTCACACATTCGCTGCCCTATATAAGCACAGGCGCAACAACCGCCCTCACGCGACACCGCCAAGGCCAGCCTGCAGACGGCTAGTCATAATCCACGACACCAGCGCCCTGCGTGCGCCCCTGCGGGCTTTCCAGCCACGCTTCACAACAGGCCTTGGATAGAGTACGCACACGGAGAATATAGGACTGGCGCTCCGTCACGGAAATCACACCCCGGGCATCCAAAAGGTTGAACAGGTGTGACGCCTTGATGCACTGGTCATAGGCCGGCAGCGCGTAAGACTTGCCAGCCGCCTTGCCTGCCTCAATCGTTTTCAGGCAGGCCGCTTCCGCTTCCCGGAACTGGTCGAGCAGATCATCCGTGTTTGCCAATTCAAAATTGTAGCCGGAAAACTCAACCTCCTGCTGGTGGAAAACATCCCCATAGGTGACACCCGCGCCATTGAAGTCCAGATCATACCCGTTATCGACACCCTGCACATACATCGCGAGGCGCTCCAGACCATAGGTCAATTCGCCGGTCACGGGCTTGCAGTCAAAACCACCAACCTGCTGAAAATAGGTGAACTGGGAAACTTCCATCCCGTCGCACCAGACTTCCCAGCCAAGGCCCCAGGCCCCCAGCGTCGGGCTCTCCCAGTCATCCTCCACGAAACGGATATCGTGAATCGCCCGATCGATGCCGAGCGCGTCAAGACTGCCAAGATAGAGTTCCTGAATATCGTCCGGGGACGGTTTCAACACCACCTGAAACTGATAATAATGCTGGAAGCGGTTCGGGTTCGCGCCATAGCGCCCGTCGGTCGGGCGGCGGCAGGGCTGCACATAGGCCGCTTTCCAGGGCTTCTCCCCCAGCGAGCGCAAGGTTGTCGCCGGGTGAAACGTGCCCGCGCCCATTTCCATGTCATAGGGTTGCAAAATCACGCAGCCATGAGCCGCCCAATATTGCTGCAACGTCATGATAAGCCCCTGAAAGGACTGGTCTTTCTTCTCACCGTCGGCCATGGCCATAAATCTTTCCCGGATCAGTTTGGCCGGACGCTACTGATCGTCAACCCGGGGGTCAAGAGAGCCATTCGGCCGGCAACGGCAAAATGCCTATTCTGCGCTTTTCTTCATCCGGCGCGGGTCAAACCCGGCGATCTTCATCGACACAACCTCATCCGGCGCCGGCAGCGCATAACCGCGCGAGGTAAACGCCTCCAGATAGCTCGCGCTGATACCGTGAATCCGGAACGCGATCAGTTCATCCGCGGTAATATCTTCATACCCCATATCCCGGACAGCAGCGATAAAAGCCGGTGTCACCCCGTGAATGCGAAAGGCGATCAGTTCCTTCGGCTCAAGACCATCAAACCCAAGCGCCGCATACTCGTTTGCAACGATTGGCGTGACGCCATGTATCCGCATCGCCATCAGGTCATCACTGTCAAGATCGGCGAAACCGGGGCCCATATCGCGCACGGCACGGGCAAAATCGGCTGTCACGCCATGAATACGAAAGCCGACCAGATCATCAGGCCGCACCCCAACGGACGCAAGCTCGCGCACATAATCACCGTCTACCCCATGAATGACCAGTGCGATGAAATCATCCAGTTCAGGCACGTCATATCCAGCTGCGCTCATGTCATCCAGCAGCGAAATCCTCGCGTCCTGCAGGGCCAGCAGAAACATCTCGCTTTCCTTGGGCGCATCGAGGCCACGCGCCACCAATGCATCAGAAAATGCTGATGACGGAGCAAAATCGCACAGGCCAATCCCGGCCCCCTCCCCCGCCTGCCCGTCACAGGTCAGCTCCCCGGCATCGCGGCGCATGGCAAAGGATACCTCCCGGCTGCCCGCAGCATTCAGGTCCTGCGCCCGCAACCCTTCAAGGTCCTCAAGGGGAAAATGATCGCTGCTGTTCATCTGCCCGCCACGTGTGGTGATCTGGCGCAAATGCAGTTTTACATGTCCCTCTGGCAGGGCATCAGTGGCGGGCGTGATGCGCCAGTCAATCGCGCCATCAGCTGCCTGGGCAACGCCCGAACCGGGCAATCCCAGACCTGCCAGCAGCAGGGCACCACTTGCCACCACGGCACTGACTGTTGTTTTTTTTATGATACGCATGTGGAATATCCTTATTGGTCGGAAAGTTTTTTGAGAGTGCGCACGTCCACGCCATGGGCGCGCATATCGATCATGTCATCAGCATCGAGATCGTCATAGCCAATGTCCCGGAAAGACTGGATATAGTCTGGCGTCACGCCCATGATCCGGAATTCCAGCAAGTCGTCAAAATCAAGATCCGGGAAACCGGCATCGGCAATCTGCCGTGCAAATTCTGCGCTGATGCCGTGAACACGCGCCTCGACAATTTCATCAACACCCAGTGTGCCAAATCCGGCGCGCTGGAGGCCGCGCAGATAGTCTGCACTCACCCCGTGAATCCTGAACTCGATCAGCGCATCCAGTGTGATGTTGTCGAGACCCGGATAGGCCATTGCGATTTCCTCGGCATAAGTCGGCGTGACCCCATGAATTTTTGCTTCAACAAGCTGGTCAATATCGGGGTCATGTGCCAGCGCGTGCATCGCCGGTGCCTTTTTTTCCATCCGCACAGAAACATCAGGCAGAACCGGCGCAGGCGGCGTGACGCGCAAGGCAGGCGCTTCCACAATCTCCGGCATGTTGGCAAGCAGCGGCGGATAGGTCGGGGCTGTTTCCTGAAAGGTCAGGGCCGCAACCGGGGCCGCGCATAAAAGCATGACCACGAGCGCCGCAAGACCAGCGGGCAATGCCATCGCCTGACGCCGGGCATTTTCATCCAGCACCCGCTCGACACGCTGGCGCAGGGAGTTTTTGCCCGCCGCAACACCATGGGCCGCAGCAACCCCGTGCGTATTGTCATGACGCACCGCATCCACCAGCAATTTGGCATAGCCCGTCCGGCTGGCACCATTCATCAGAACGGTATCATCCGTTGCTTCTTCGCGCAACTGATGGGCCTGACGCGCCAGTTGCCAGACCAGCGGGTTGAACCAGAAAACCGCCACAGCAGCGCGCGAAATCAACAGTTTCAGCCAGTCCCCCCGGATCACATGGGCCAGTTCATGGGAAATAATACCGGCTGCCTGGTCGCTGCTGGCGTCAACTGTCTCCGGGTCAATAACAATCACCGGACGGATGAACCCCCAGCTGATCGGCGAACTGACTTTCTCACTGATCAACAGCGCCGCCCCTTCCCGGAATCGGAAGTCAGACTGCGCCTGCGCCAGCGCACTCAGCCATACGGGCGACTGTACCACATCGGAGGACTGACGAATGCGCACAAGCTCCGTCAGGTTGAACAGGATCATCAACAGCATCAGCGCAGCAGGCACCGCATAGATCGCCAGCACCAACTGCGGGGCCCATGCGGCAACCATCTCTTTACTGATGACCACGAAAGGCCCGTCTGCGGCCTCTCCCTGCCCTGATACCACAGCACTATCTGTTTCGGGGGCACGCGATGTCGCCTCCGCCACCAGTTCCCGAACCTGCCGATCCGCATCACTCAGGACAGGACTCTCGGCGGTGCCAAATCCGCTCACCGGGGTTACAGATACACCCGGCAATAACAGGCTTGCCGGCACCAAAAACAACAACGCCACAAAGCCGCTATGGACCATAAAAGACCTCTCAGCCGCAGATCGTTTGCGTAACAGCTACAGCACCAACAGCACCAGCGCGGCCACCACAACAGATTTCAATGCAAGTTCCACCGCCCACAACATCATGACACCTCACCTTTTTCGTCAGATGACGGATCACTACCAGCCCGCGCCTTCGCAATCATCTCTTCAAGCTGCTCAATATCGCCGTCTTCCAGCTTGTCAGACATGCCGATCAGGGCCGACGCCGCATTGACAGCGGAGCCACCGAAAAACGTGCCGACAATCTTCTGCAACGCGGTCTGGCGCGCCGTATCTTCCGGAATTTTTGGCGCATACACAAAGCCGCGCCCTTCGCGCCGCCGGTTGACATAGCCCTTGCCTTCCAGGCGCGAGAGCATGGAGCGCACGGCCTGGGCACTGACAGCCTCTGACAGGTTTTCACTGATCGCAGCCGGGCTCATGGCCCCGCGCTCATAAAGTAGTGTGACAATTTCGCGTTCCCGCGGCGGCAAATGGTCAAGCATGGTCAAACCTCAAAGCGCTACATTTGTCGCGATGCTACAAATGTAGCGCATAAAGTCAACCCCCGCTCCGGAACTTGCCTCTAGCCATTAGCCTGCTTAAGCTGTGCTTTGGGCGAAGAGGAGAATTTGCATGAAAACGATTACGTCCATTGTCCTTATCGTTATTCTCAGTTTCATCGCGCATGAGGCCGCCCATTTCATCATGGCCATTGCCCTTGGCTATGAAGCTGTTGCCACCATCAATCATGTGCGCCCTGTCGGCCCGGTTGAGCCGGGTCATGCCCTGCTGATCGCCGCTGCCGGTCCCGCCCTGACATATGGTCAGGGCATCATCGGTTTCCTGATGGCGCGGGGCAGTGCCTCCATGCTTGGCCTGCATCTGGTCGTGGTTGCCGCTATCCAGCGGCTGATGGCGGCCATTGTCAGCATGAACAACCCGAATGACGAGATGCGCATCAGCCTTGATCTGGGGCTTGGGCAATGGACACTCCCGGCCATCGTCACCGGGTCACTGCTGCTCCTGATGATCCTCAGTGCCCGCACTGTCAGACCCGGTTGGCTTTATGTCTTCTATGCCTGGCTCGGCCTCAGTATCGGCTTTTCGCTTGCGGTCTTCGGCGAGCCATATCTGCCAGTGATACGCTTTTAGCGCACTGGCAAAATGCAACCTTGCCAACGGGGCTGAAACTGCCGACAAATACGCCCATGGAAAATAACTGGAAAGACTGGGAGACACCGCCGGGCGGCACGGGCAATAATCTCGATTCTGCGGCGATTGGCGCCCTCGCCCATCTTTACCGGGGTGAAGTCTACCGCTCAACCATCTGGCGCACCCGCCTGGACACCACCACAAACTGGTCCGTGGTCACCCTCGGTCTGGCCATGTCGATCAGCTTCGCCAGCCCGGATGCCTCGCCCCTGCCTTTGCTGCTTGTTGGTATCCTGATTTTCATGTTCCTGATTCTGGAAGCGCGCCGTTACCGTTATTTCAATGTCTGGCGCGCCAGGGCCCGCTGGATCGAGACTAATTTCTACGCCCCGATGCTGTTGCGCTCTTCCACGCCGGAGCCGGGCGAGTGGCAAGATGTACTGGCGCAGGACTATCTCACCCCGCAATATCATATCGGTTTCTGGCGCGCGCTGGGTCGCCGCCTGCGCCGCAATTACATGTGGATACTGAGTTTTCAGGCACTGGCCTATTATGGCAAGATCATCATCCACCCGACCCCGCTGACAAGCCTGGAGGAACTGTTTGACCGCATGACCCTCGGGCCCCTGCCGGGCATCGCCGTCTTCCTCATCGGTCTCGCAATTCATACAAGCTGGATCACCCTCGCTTTCAGCACCCGCAATGCGGACCGTCGCAAACACGGTCACCGCGATGCGGTGGACTCAATGGGCTGAGCGAATACCTCCCTATACCGACTTATCCGCACAACCCCAGCTCTGCCGCCAACACGGGAATTTTCTTCTTCAACCCGAAGAAGCCCTTGCGGGCATGTGGCCAGCACGCGCTGTCGTAATCGCGCAATAGCTGCACTAGTGTGATGCCATTATCAGCCAAAATGGTTGCCACCCCCGCCAGCTTGTCCGCGACGGGACCAACCGGCGCATAAGCCGTCACCACGATATTTGCCCCGGCGCGTGTCGCCATCTCCATCAGCGCCGTTGCCCAGTCATCGCGTGTGCTCACCTGACTGATGATCTCCCCCTCAGCCGCCACCACCTCAACGGCGTCAACCACGGCCCCTTGCGCGAAATCTTTTGCCCGCGCGCCAACCGGCAGGGGGGAGCGCGTGTCCGTTGCCACCAGGCCGATCACAGCGGCCGGCGCAAAAGGCAGTGACAGGCTCTGTGGCTGGCAGTCTTCCTCCGTCACGAGCAGCACGAAAGGTGCATCAACTTTCGGGGCCGGTGGCGGCACAAACGCCCGGAAGGGCGCTGGCAGCGTTTCGTCCAGCGCGGGGGCCTCATCAGCAAGGCCCGTTGCCGGCGCAAACCTTCCATCCGTGTACTTCTCTATATTGCTGGCCCTTGCCAGATAGGTCTTGCCCTTCGTATGCAATCCGCCAACCCAGCGCCAGGACAATGTGTTGGACGCCGCATCCCCATCCAGCAGGTGACGGTAGAAAAAATCCGCCCCCAGCACCCAGGGCAGTTTCAGGGTGAAAATCCAGATACTGGCAAACCACATCCGCGCATGATTGTGCAGATACCCCGTTTCTGTCAGCTCCTGCACCCATGCATCGAAACAGCCAATGCCGGTCTGCCCGGCCCATGCCTGTTCAACGGCCCCGCGCAAGCCGCTATTGCCTGCGAGATTTTCCAGCGCCTGGTCAAGCCCCTGCTGATAGTCCGCCCAGATATCAGGGTGTTGTTCAAGATACCCCTTGAAATAACTGCGCCAGAAAACTTCCTGCACGAACTTGTCTGCTGTGCTGAGGCTGTATCTCTTCAACACTCCCCGCAGCACCTCCTCTTCACGCAGCAGCCGGTGCCGGACCCATGGAGACAGGCAGGAGATATTGTTCCGGCGCGCCGGGCCGTAATCATGATTGCGGGTGCTGGCATAGGCCCGGCCCGCATGGGGCAGGAACGCTTGCAACCGCGCCAGCCCGGCAGCCCGTGTCGGCACCCAGTCCGGGGCTCCCGCCTGCGCCGCCGCTGGCTGATCGTCAAAAAGGGAATGCTGTGTCATGCGTCCAACTCCATCCCGGCAGATATAGGGCCACTCCTGCAAACCCGCCACTGCCGCTCTCAGCGCGCTGTCACCAGGATCAGAACAGGCCCGCAAAGGGCTGGGCGCAAAAATATGACAAATAAACTTGTCATTTGCCACCAGATATGCAAAGTTTACTTGTCACATTACACCAGCCAGCGGGCAGCGCGCCTGAAGCGCTGAAAAAAAGGAGACGGAAATGAAAAAGACATCCCCTGCCATGGCGGCCTCCACCAGATGGCTCGGCATCCTTGTCGTGCTCGCGCCCCTTGCTTTTCTCGCGTCCCTGCCATGGCTCAGCAACCAGCCAGACGCGATTGTTTTCCTCGCCACAGGCATCGCGACCACAATCGTGGTCATTGGCAGTCTGATCATTGCAGCGGTAAAAGATCAGGAGATGGATGAATGGCATCGCAGCGCGGCACGTTTTGCAAGCCAGTGGGGCTGGATCAGCGGCGGCAGCCTCATCGCCATATTGCTCGCTGTCCCGGCTGTGCACGACGCCTTGCTTGGCGTGGTCATGTTATTTGCTGACGGCCCGTCACTTGAGGAAGACCTTGTCCTGATGATTGTAACCTTGAGCTTTATGGCCGTGATCGCCACCCAGGCAATCTGCACCGTTGCCCTCAACATGCTGTGGCGCGCGCGCATGTCAGGCCCGGCCCGCTAGGCGACCATGAAAAACCATATCCGGGAATTACGCCAGGCACGCGGCTGGAGCCAGGCAGCATTGGCAGAACATCTGGGGGTCTCACGAAACTCCGTAAACTCCATTGAAAACGGACGCTTCGACCCCTCCCTGCCCCTCGCCTTCGATATCGCCGAAGCCTTTGACCTGAGCATAGAAGAAGTTTTCATCCGTACAGATGAATAACAGGCAGCCAGAACAAAAGAGCCCGCAGCCCTGCCGAAAAATGTCCAGGCGCTACGCCCAATTTGAACGACGGGCATTCGCCAAGAACGGTCAATTCCGTGCATACCGCCAATGGCGGTACAGGAGCTTTTATCGGACGAATGCTTTACCGAATAGGCGCGCGCAGGTAAGCTGTCCAGAATGGGTTTTCCGAAGGAAATAAGTACGCACGAAGATCTCCGCTGCTGTCATGTCTGGCGCAGCATTGGTACACACATATGGTTTGAGTATGGCATTCCGAAAATTGAGTTGTTAAAAAATGGTCGCCGCACCGTGCACGGAGAACTGACGCTGCATGTCGAGAGTGACAACTGGCGACTTATAGTTGACGGTCAGTGCCCCCTAATTTCCGACACCGTATCCGATGGCAATTTTAGAGCTTATGGACCGAGGTGGTTTCTAGACAAACCTCTTCCGCAATTCACCGACGGCTCCTCGAAACAAGTTGAACTGTCGTTCTCGCCCTCGATTTCACTTATCGTATTTCCAGATAGCTCTGGCGATGTCGATTATGAACTGTCAATCAGGCTTCCTGACGGAACGTATTGGGGATTTCTCTTCAATCGAGGTTGGTTCTTATCGTCGTAGCTCTGCATGCGACTAATGCGCTTGTTATTAGGCTGTTTACGTCCCGATTTCTGCCTTTGCATTTACTTTCGCAACCGTCAATTTTGGCCCAAACCCGGGCACGCTGATTGCCTACGCCCCACCGGCAAGCACCGTGTCATAGAAACACGCCCGGTTCTGGCCGAAAGCCAGGGGCGGTGACGGCTGATCCGGCAGGGCCTGCAACGCGCGCCCCCACCAGCCCACATCCCGCCACGCGCCTTGCTTGAAGCCAACACGCGGATAGACCCCCACGGGGCTGAACCCCATCTGCTCATGCAGGGCCACGCTGGCTGCATTTGGCAGCGCGATCCCGGCAAATACACTGCCAAATCCCTGTTTCGTCAGTGTCGCGAATAATTGCCCGTAAAGAACGCAAGCAAGGCCCTGACGCCGCGCCGCCTCAGCCACATAGACGCTGACATCGCAGGACCATTTATATGCAGCCCGCGTGCGATGTGTCGTGGCATAGGCATAGGCCCTGATGCCCGCATCACTTTCCGCCACAAGCCAGGGGTGCGTGCGCACCGTCGCCTCAATGCGCTGCGCCATCTCATCAGCGCCCGGCGGCGTTTCCTCAAAAGAAATGAATGTGTCCCTGACAATAGGCGCATAAAGGCGCGCAATCTCAGCGCCATCTTCCGCGTGGGCAATGCGTATCCTCACCTGTCCCTCTCGCCATAACACCGCCACATCATGCCGCGGTTTCCCGCGTGTTTAATACAGCAAATGCGAGCAGCGATATAGCATCCACCACCAGGCCCGACCCGTAAGAAGAAAATTTTGCACATAAACCGCCGCAAAAGGATGAGATTTCTGGTCATTCCCCCACTGCCCTGTATGCTGTCCCCATCAGTGGAGCTATGGTGAAGGGACCTTGAAATGAAGACCTGTTTTCTCAATAAAACTTTTCTCAGTGTAAGTACAATATGCCTAGGGATAGCCTTGGGCTGGACCATGCTGCCAGGAGCGGCCTATGCCGAGACCTGTACCCTCGACACGGACGGCGACGGCATTGCCGATGGTGTTGCAAACGCCACAGACAACAGCAGCGAAGACAGCAATCTCGCTTGCGGCACAGATGCAGAAGCCAGTGGCGGCAGCGGCGCCACAGCCATCGGCGAAGAGAGCATTGCCAGCGGGAGCGCCTCAACCGCTATCGGGGCGGCCGCAGAAGCCACAAATGTTCAGGCAACAGCTGTCGGCTCGCTTGCCGTAGCAAGTGGCGGCAGCGCGACAGCCATCGGCTATCGGTCCGTGGCATCAGCCGCTGATGCCACGGCTCTCGGCAATGCCTCCTCTGCGTTTGGCGAGGATTCTACTGCTGTCGGTGCTGGCGCCTTTGTCACAGCCGCCGACGCGCTGGGCATTGGCGCCGGTGCCATGGCAGCCAGTGAACGCGCCATTGCAGTTGGTCGGAGTGTTATTGTCTCCGGCGAAGGTGCCATCGCCATTGGCAGCGACGGAGATGATGTCGATGACGCTTCTGATACCAGTGTCCGCATTGGCGCTCAGGCGAGCGGTGATTACGCCGTCGCCCTTGGCGCAGATACAGAAGCCTCCGGCAGCGCGGCCTTCGCGGGCGGTTACGGCGCCCAGGCCAGCAATACGGACACTGTGGCTCTTGGCATCAATACCGTCGCCAGCGGCAACTCATCCATGGCGCTGGGCCAATCTTCCATCGCCACTGCGCAGAGAAGCCTCGCCATCGGAACAGATAATCTCGCCAGTGGCTTCTCTGCGATCGCCATCGGTGCACTTTCCGACGCAACAGCGCAACAAACCGTCGCCATCGGCAGTGATGCAAACGCCACCGCCAGAACAGCCATAGCAATAGGCACCAACACTAATGCGACGGCTAGAAATGCCATCGCTATGGGCAATAACTCGGACGCAACCGGTGAAAACGCCTCTGCCTTTGGCCCGTCTGCGGATGCAGTAGCTGATAACAGCGTCGCGGTTGGCATTGATGCCCGTGCAGAAGAAGAAAGCGCGATCGCGATGGGTAACGATGCCCTGTCAAGCGGGGTCAACAGCATTAGCCTTGGCACTTTGAGCTCAGCCGCGGCTGACAACAGCCTGGCTTTCGGGGCCAACACATCGGCGATTTTCGCAAACAGCGTGGCATTGGGCGCCGGGTCCGTTACAGACCGGGAAGACAGCATTTCCGTCGGTTCTGACGGTAATGAGCGACAGATTACCAATGTGGCAGACGGGACAGAAGATACAGACGCCGTGAATGTCGGCCAACTGAACATTATCTCTGCATCAGTCAATATAAATACATCCAATATCACTACGAACACGGCTGCGATCAGCGGTTTGGATGCCCGCCTCACAACTCTGGAAAACAGTGTTACAGGTGGCAGTCTTGATGGAACTGGCGATGACAGCACTGCGGTAGGAGACAACGCTGATGCATCCGGGGACGGATCAACAGCAGTCGGAGACGACACTGGTGCCACAGGCGATGATTCAACTGCCCTTGGTTATGAATCAACTGCCAACGGCACTGCTTCTACGGCACTGGGGGCGGGCGCGGAGGCTGATGGTCTTGGTGCCACCGCTGTGGGCTTTGGGGCGGAAGCAGATGAGGATTTTGCCGTCGCTGTTGGCGGCCAGTCCTCTGCCACGGGAGAAAACTCAACGGCCATAGGTGATTCCGCCACAGCAAGCGCAGATGACGCGACAGCGCTTGGCGCAAATGCCCAGGCTTTTGGCGAGGACTCCACGGCCGTTGGCGAGGGCAGCTTCGCCTCGGCTGAAGGGGCAACGGCGCTTGGCGAAGACTCACGAGCGACCGGCATTGAGTCGACAGCGATTGGCGAGAACGCCACAGCCTCTGGTAGCAACTCTATTGCTCTTGGTACTGATGCAAATAATGACGGTGTTGGCGCGAGTGCCTCTGGCGCAGGCGCTGTTGCCATCGGCGCGGACGCATCGGCCGAGTTCGACAACTCCGTCGCTATCGGTCAGGGCGCAACGACAACGCGAGCAGACCAGATTGTGGTCGGCTCCAGCAGTAACACGGTCACCATGGCTGGCATCACCTCGGCAGAAAGCGCCGCAGCCCAGTCCGGCGCGATTGAGCTTGTTACAACAGATGCCAACGGCAATCTCGCCAGCGATGGCGGGGCCCTGCAGGCGCAGGTTAACACCAACTCGGCAGATATTATCAGTAACCGTACCGCAATTACGACGAACGCTAATAATATTTCAGCCCTGCAAACCAGCGTCTCGTCAAACGCCACAGCTATCTCGGCAAACTCTGCCGCCATCGCTTCCAATTCGAGCCTGATTGACCTCAACGCCTCGGCCATCGCCATCAACACAGGCGCCATCGGCGAGCTGCGCGAAGGCACCGCCTCTCTCGCCGCGATCCCCGACCTTTATCTGAACAAGGATGAAACCTGGACAATCGCCGGCGGCTTTGGCGGTTATGACGACGGCTTTGGTGGCCTGGAAACAGCCTTTGGCGGCGGCTTCCAGATGCGCAGCTCAACCTCAGATAACTGGTCTGTCGGCATGGTCGGCAGCGTCTCCCAAAACACCCAGACCTTCCGTGTACAAGCCCGTATCGGGGGATAACGCAAAACAGACCCTGCCCTCTCAAGCATCCAGAGGTCAGGGCAGAAATCCCTCCCCGCGTCATCCCGTAATGCGCTACGGCATGAAATGCTGCTGCGCAGATACGGGACAAATCTCCGGAACACACCGCACTCATGAAGTGCTCCGTAAGCAGACAAAATCAGCGCCACCTTGATGGACGTCAAGCTACCAATATGAGCAGTCGTTAGAAGACAGTGCAGCCTTTAGCGAAACTTATGGTCAGACCGGATAATCAGGTTTGGCGTACTACGCTTTGGGCTTCATACACCCAACTTGCTCAATTTTGGATAATTGATATATTCTGGGTAACCGAGAAAAGACCGCTGGATGTAAAACTTGTTACCTCAACAAAATCTTGGCTATGCGGTTCGCCCATTTGGAGCAGATAGATGCTCTTATCATTAGAATCTAATGTAACCGCATTAAACTGTCCACCTAGTATCTCCTGAGTTGTTAAGCTACCGGACAACTGAGAAAGGGTTTGCGGTGCAGCTCCCTCATAAATCGAGGCGACAATCTCCCCCTTGATGGCAACTTCATGAACATAAAAGTCCACACCAGCTGTGTAGAGAACATTAGCCCCAACCGGCAATTCGAGACATACATATTGCCCTCTGTAATCACAGTTTTTTGCCACCATGCTTGGAGTGAATGCACATACGAATAAAACCAATCCAATCAGTGAAGTCACTGTCTTACCCTTAGTCTTCATTACCGACTCCTAATCGCTTCACAATTACAGCCAAAGTTCATAATCATATTCAACTTCCTGCCCGAACATAAATACCATTAAGAGACGTCACATTTCCAGTGCGTAGGGCACATTACGACTTCGGCTTCATCCGCCATTTGCGCGCCCTCTCTCCAGCGCTAATTAAACGGTGCCGATTCAACCGGTCATCGCAACACAGGTATTTAATCGCTCAGCTGGGGTCTCATAGTCCAGTGTTTTTCTTGGGCGCTCATTTAGTTCTCTGGCGATCGCGTCCAACTGCTCCTGGGAGTGCACTGACAGATCCGTTCCCTTGGGGAGATATTGGCGCAATAGCCGATTGGTGTTTTCGTTCGTGCCGCGCTGCCATGGACTTTGCGGATCGCAGAAATAGACTTCGATATCCGTTTCAACAGTGAAGCGCTTATGCTCTGCCAGTTCATGGCCTCGATCCCAGGTAAGGGATTTATAGAGTTCGTCTGGGATTCTGTTGGCATGTTCGATCAACGCATCGACGACGGTTTCAGTGCGCCGGTTGGCTACCTTTGCAAGCATCACATAGCGCGAGTGACGCTCAACCAGGGTCACGATGAAGCTATGCTTGGGACCACAAATCAGGTCACCTTCCCAGTGACCGGGGACGGCGCGATCCTCCACCGAAGCAGGTCGTTCGCTGATCGAGACCGCATCCTTGATCTGTCCGCGTGGGTCTTTGCCTTTAAGCGCATGTCTTGAACCGCGTAACTGGCGACACGTTCGTAAATACTGCACGAGCTCTTTCTTCAGCACACCGCGCGCCTGTACGTATAGGCTTCGATAGATCGTTTCATGAGACACGTTCATCGCCTCTTGCCTTGGGTGCGCCCGCGCTAACCAGCCGGCGATCTGCTGTGGTGACTAATGGCGCTGAAGCTTGCAAACTACAACTTGCCGCAACTCATCATGCATGGCCAGCTTGCAAGGCTTCGGACGTAGGGCCTGCTTCCAGGCGCGCTTATCTGCTTTGACCGCGCGGTAACGCCTGGCGCCACCATTGCGCTTGATCTCCCGGCTGATGGTTGAAGCAGCACGCCCCAAAGCGCGTGCAATCGATCGGATGGATCGGTCCACCATAAGTCCTCGAGAAATCTCTTCACGCTCAGCCAAACTCAAACAGCCGGGCGCGCGGCGACGTTCAACCGGAGTATACCCACCCGTCGAACGAATATGTTTGAAAATGCTCGAAGATGGTTTTCCGAACTCTCGCCCGATCGACTTCATTTGTTCGCCGCGTCGCCATCGCTCCCACAGCTCTGCCTTTTGAGCCGGTGTAAAGCCAACCCGTACGTATTTCTTCCTCATCACTGTCGCTCCACATATCGAATTTATCGTATGTGTTGCGACGACCCATTGAACGCACAGGCTTTAATTGGCGCTGAGAGCCTACCCCCCCAAAAAAAACTTATGGGCCCCCTTCTGCCAGCCCTTAACATGCTGCCCCTCGAGATAAATCCAGCAGGAGATGCGTGCATGTATGACTCTGAGATCAGCCCGCCCGAAAGCGATACCATCATCCCGGAGAGTGATCTCTCCGCTGACCCGGCAGATACTGAAATGCTGCCGGAAGACGCCGCCGCGTTCACGGCCGCCTATCCGGTGGATGAAGAAACAGCCCAATGGCGACAACAGAACCTGACGGCGGAAGCGGACCGGGAGAGCTATATTTCCGGCACTGATCCGGTGCGCGCCTTGCGCGAAGCCTCCAAAGCCGCTTTTGAGCAGATGATAGAGCAGTCCATTGCCAATGGCACAATGGACATGACCCTCGAAGAAATCATCAAGGAAGCCGTAACCCGCTACAAAGCGTACAATCAGGATGAACGGGTCTGAATTTCATTCCAAGATGTATATTCCGACCTTTTTTTTCCCTTAGCCCGATGAAACTCTTCAAGACCTTCCACCTTCAGTCGTCGTCTATGGCTATGGTAAAATCCAAGTGACTTCAATTCGGGCTGCTGGAATAATATGGTCCCAGGGGCAGAGATGATACTCCCCCCAGGGGCAAGAGCATCGCGAAATTTAAGATAAATATCCCTGCGAAAATTTTCTTCAATATGAATTGTTGTAGAAAAATCAAGAATGTAATCAAACTTAACCCCAATACCCTCTACACTGAACATATAGTCTTCATATATGTTCGGGCTTTTATTCTGCAAGTCTCTCAAGGGTACTTCATATGCAGAAAAAGCGTCTAAAGAAGGCCTGTGGCTATCGAAACCATGATAGTTTCCTCGATCCAAGTAATCTATAAGATGTATACCAATACGACCTGCACCACAGCCAGCATCTAGAACTTTATGATTTTTCATCAGACCTCTGATTTTAAGTAAATCAAAGTAAACTTTTCCCATCACCCATGGCATGCCATAATATGAATGATGTTTTTCGTGGAAGAAATGTCCCAAGGAATAAGTTTTCCTTACCTTCTCAGGATCAAGTTCCAGTTCAGGCTCTACCGAGAGACCAGTCGTGCGCATCGTCTCGCGCCAACCCAATGCGCCAAAATTTGGAGCACGGCTGAGTTGCTGGACAGGGACACCTTTAGCCAAGCCAAGCTCCAGAACAGGTGTACCATTATTAGCTTGCGAACTATCTCCATTCTCGTTGGTAGTTTGATCTTTAGTCATGGCACATACGTCTCACGTTTCTAAACGGGGTGTTTTTCCAATTCCATCGGCAGAAAATGACTTTTTCCCAAAAATCTACTTGCTTTTTTAATTCCTTAGGGGTGTATTGCTCATGAGTGTCAATCATAAAGTGTTCGCGGGTATCAATAGGGACAAAGATGTATGTTTGGCAGTTATACCTCAGATATTGTGACATACATAAACACCCGACACAGGAAAACCTTCGAGGAATTATGGCTGGATCTTTTAAAAAGGAGGGATAGCCTTTCATCGCACGAACCTTCCAGAAGGGATTTGATGGATTTTTTTTCCACCAGTAAATTCAGGAAGGTATACGCACAACTGGCTAGTGAACTCTGCGAAGCATACGCCATTCCAAGAGGAAAATTCATTATCCAATCCCAACCAACCCCCAGAATTTTCAAGCCCGAAAGTCACGGAACAAGCTGGCATACAGATTACTGGTATGGGCACGGTAAAGAATTTTTTACTGCATGGGTACCCCTTCAAGGGGTAGTTGCTGGGGCAACATTTGAAACTCTCCAAAGTCTCGAACATAACAACAAGTTACTTAATCACTATACAAATAGTCCAGAATTATTGCAAAAAGACTTCGATCTGCTTGGTTACGAGCCTTCCATTGTTTTGCCTGCAAAAGAGCAAATAGCTGTATTTGGTTCTACTGTACTTCATGCATCCCTAAAGAATAAAACAAAAACAACTAGAATATCATTTGATTTCCGCTTTGGCCCTTCCGGAGATATAACCTCAACTAAAGACTATAATAATTATCTTGCCCTGGATGTACATGGTGATCTCAGGTCACGTGTCAGTAAGCACAAGTCCTTCCTCAAGTACATCAGAGGGGGGAAAAATGTTAGCACCAGCTCTCAACATATACTTCTGGAAGCATGTTGCGAAGCTAATCAAGTTGAAATCATCGCCCAAGAGGCAGAAATAGAACGATATGGACAACCAATGTTTATAAAACATGTTAAAGAAATAATGCGTGGCGAATCCAAATTCGCCGGAATAGCTGTAGGCTGCAAAGCTCTAATAGATCCTGAAAATATGGACTTGGTGAAACAGACCAGGGTTCCCATTTACTTTGCCCTTGAAAATACCTTTTTGACTCAATCTGACAGTTCGACTTACGCCGGATCGAGAACAAAAATTTGATTCGCAATTTTTGAAAGTTTGTAATTAGAAATTAATAGTTCAGCACCTTTGTATACAAAAATAATGTCTCCATCAACTTCATTCATAAAAGCCATAGCAATCTCAACTGTAGAGAAGCCAAACCTTGACAAATCAAGAGCATCATTAGCACTAAAGTCTACAATAATATCCTGACCTGAACCAGGCTCATAAAGGAAAGTATCCGCGCCCCCCATACCAGATAAGAAGTCATTACCTGGTCCACCAAAGATAATGTCATTATTCCGCCCACCGTATAACAGATCGTCACCTTCTTCACCGAACAAGACATCGGCAGCCCTATTTCCATAAAGAGTATCATCATCCTCCCCGCCGAAGAGCAGATCGACTCCCTCACCACCTAATAAAAGGTCAGGCCCCAACCCACCCGACAGACGATCATTACCAAATTGCCCCCTTAAAGTGTCAGCTCCTTCGTCGCCGTGCAAGTCATCATCGCCGCCTCCACCTTCAACATAATCATTATCCTCACCTCCGAAAATCCTATCATAACCACTTCCGCCAAAAAGATGATCTGGACCACGCAAACCAAGAATGACATCATCACCATACTTACCTGAAATTACATCCCCCCCCGGCGAACCGGATAAATTATCTTGATCGTTTGTTCCCCACTTGCAGGAAATGATTAAGTTACTCCTGCCCATATCAGCTTTGCACCACTCTGACATTTCTGAATGCGGCAGTTGCAATAAGACTAAACTGGCAAGAAGCGCTGACTTTAACACAACACCCTCTCTTTTATCCATTCCCAAAGACCATACTTCAGTACGGAAGAAACCGCTACTTGAGAGTCTGAATCAAAAGTCTTTCATATGAAACATGCTCTTGCCAGTCGTCTTGTTGCGATACGGATGTGAGCCATGAATAGCCATGCGATAGCTGAGGTCCAGCATCGTTCCCAATCCTTGGCGAGACGGCGTGATCGCCCTAACCATGCGAATGTGCGTTCTACGACCCATCGCCGGGGCAGGACTTTAAAGCCTTTCATTTTATCGGATCGCTTGATGATTTCCATCCGGAATGGACCGACTTTTTTAAGTTTGCGCTTTAGCTTATCTCCCGCATAGCCACCATCGGCAAAGATATGGCGAAGCCATGGAAATTTGTCTCGCGCTTCCATCAACACCGCTGGTGCGCCGTCGCGATCCTGTACATCCGCGGCATGCACAAGTGCTGTCACCAGAAAGCCTTCCGTATCCGTCAGAATATGCCGCTTGCGGCCTTTTATATTTTTGCCCGCGTCAAAGCCAGTAATACCGCCACTTTCTGTGGTTTTAACCGACTGGCTATCGATCACACCTGCGCTGGGGTGTGGGCTTCTGCCGTGTGCTTCGCGGCATTCAAACAGCAGGCGGTGATTGATCTTTTCCAGCAATCTGTCATCACGCCACCAATAAAAATATTTCTGAACCGTCGAAAAAGGCGGGAAATCCCTTGGTAACATGCGCCATTGGCAGCCAGTAGACGCGATATACAACAAGGCGTTCATGATCTCCCGCATCGGCCACTTGCGAGGACGCCCCATCCGATTTGGAAGAGGTATTTCAGGTTCAATCAAAGCCCATTCGTCGTCCGTCAGATCACTTGCATAGCGCAGGAAACTGCGGTCATAATATGTGCGGGTGGTTTCATTCCAACTCATCTGATCCTCCGTGTCTTAAGCAAACAAAGAGAATCATAAGTCGTTGAAATCACCCAGATACTTTTGGATCAGGCTCTGAGTCACTCGCTCTCAGCGCTAATTAAACGGCTTTAATTAGCGCTGAGAGCCTACCCCCCCGAAAAACTTATGGGCCCCCTTCTGCCAGCCCTTAACATGCTGCCCCTCGAGATAAATCCAGCAGGAGATGCGTGCATGTATGACTCTGAGATCAGCCCGCCCGAAAGCGATACCATCATCCCGGAGGGTGACCTCTCCGCTTACCCGGCAGATACTGAAATGCTGCCGGAAGACGCCGCCGCGTTCACGGCCGCCTATCCGGTAGATGAAGAAACAGCCCAATGGCGACGCCAAAACCTGACGGCGGAAGCGGACCGGGAGAGCTATATTTCCGGCACTGATCCGGTGCGCGCCTTACGCGAAGCCTCCGGCCAGACCCTGCAGCGCATTGAGTACAGCGAATTGATGCTCGACCGGCTCTCGCGCCAGGTGATGGGCTTGTGCAGCGAGCAGGAAAGCGTCGAGGAAAAACGCGTCAAACAGGTGCTGGACAAGACCCGCATGGTGACCAGCATTATCCGTGGCTATCAGCACCTTTTCACCATGCATGAGGAGCTGATTGGCCGGGTGAGCCGCCTGCATGAGCGGGACGAAAAAGCAGGGGCTGCCTTTGACCGGCTGCAGGCGGAAAAGGCACAAACCGGGGAGCACCCGATCCCCGCCACTCCGGCTTCTCCCACAAGGCCGGTTTCCACCGCCCCAGACCACGCAAGGGAAAATCAGGGCAACGCAGAACAGCGCAACCAGTCGCGCAAGACGCCGCGTCACCGGAAGACCCAGAAAAATATGCAGAAAAAGGCCCCAAAAAAGCCGCAGAAAAATCTGCAGAAAAAAAATTCTGCCCAGAGCGCCGGACACACTGCCCGCGCAGCTGCCGGTCCGGCACCAGCCCCTTTCGCTTCTTCCCCGGCAGACGCGGAGCTTGAGGTGCTGCTGGATCAAAATCCCTGTGAGGGCACAGATGTCGAGAGCACAGATCTTGACAATATCGACCTGCTGCTTGCCCGCGAAACATTGCCGGCCCAGGCCCGCAACAGCCTGAAATCCCTGCGCACGGCCCTGTCCCGAACTGCCGCCATAAAACAGGCAGCACGGCGCCATCACCAAAAGCAGCAACCATAGCCGCCAGGGGTGACGCCGGTTATACTCCAAAAAAAATCACTGGAGTGCACCATGTCTCACCTGCCGCTTATCATCGGGCTGATCCTTTTTCTCGGCGTTCACCGAATTCCGGCGATGCCGGGCTTGCGCGCCAGCCTGCATGAGCGCTTTGGTGCGGGCGGCTACAAGGGACTGTTTTCACTCGGCTCTTTCCTTGGCCTTGGCCTCATCATCTGGGGGTTCGGCCTCGCCCGGCAGGCGCCGGTGTCCCTATACGTGCCGCCAGCCTGGCTCGCCAATTTTACCGCAGAGTTGATGATCCCGGTATTCATCCTGCTGGTTGCTTATGGCCTGCCGGGGCGCATTGCCGCGTTCACCCGGCACCCGATGCTGCTGGCAATAAAAATCTGGGCCCTCGCCCACTTGTTCAGCAACGGGTTATTGCATGAAGTCCTGCTGTTTGGCGGGTTTCTCGTCTGGGCCATTCTCGACCGGATTTCCCTGAAAAAACGCGGCGTGGCCGGCGCGACGGTTGGGGCCCGCCCCATGGTCTATGACGGTGTGGCCCTGTTTGGCGGGCTCGCTGCCTATGTCATCTTCATGATCTGGCTGCATCCGCTGCTGATCGGCGTCCCGGCGGTCTATTAGGCAGGCACCATGGAAAGTCTGCGCGATAAGTTCACCGCCATTGTCATCGGGGCCAGTGGCGGCATCGGCAGCGCGGCCTGCGCCGAGCTGAAAAAAAATCCGCGTTGCGGCACCCTCGTCGCCCTGTCCCGCGAAAGCGCCCCGGCGCTGGACCTGACGGACTCGGCCAGCATCGCCGACGCTGCGGCGCAGGTGAAAAAAAATCATGGCACAGCCGATCTGGTATTCGTCGCCAGTGGCATCCTCGCCCCGGCTGGCAAGGGACCGGAAAAAAGCATCCGCCATCTCGATATGGCCGACATGTCAGAAGTCTTCGCCATCAACGCCCTCGGGCCGGCGCTGGTCGCACGCCATTTCGCGCCGCTATTGCCCCGAGACAGCAAGTCAGTACTGGCGTTCCTGTCCGCACGGGTCGGCTCCATCAGCGATAACCGCCTGGGCGGCTGGATTTCCTACCGCGCCGCCAAGGCCGCCCTGAACCAGATTGTCCGTACAACCGCTATTGATGTAGCCCGCAGCCGACCTTCATCGGTCTGCCTTGCCCTGCATCCAGGGACTGTGGACACAGCCCTGAGCAGTGACTTCACCACGGCATATGAAAAATTCACCCCGGCTGAGAGCGCCCGGCAGTTACTGCAGGTCATGGACCAGAAAAGCCCGTCACAAAGCGGCGGCTTTTTCGCCTATGACGGGGAGAAGATAGAATGGTAACCCACAGCCCTCAGGCAACGCGAGCGACATTTTCCTCAGCACGCGGCAAGGACATGACAACACTCGTCCCGGCAGCATCATTCGACGTGATTTCAAGGGAGCCATGGTTTGCCTTGGCAACCGTCGAAACCAGCGCCAGTCCAAGGCCGATCCCGTCATGTTCACGGGACAGGGAACTGTCACCTTGTTTGAATGGTTCGCACACATCCTTCAGTACGGCCTCCGGAATACCAACGCCTGTATCCGCCACCCGCACCAGCACGCAATCCGGCCCGGTCTTGACCATGACACTGATATGCCCATTTGGACGATTGAATTTCAGTGCATTACTGAGCAATTCCCGCATGGCTATCGTGATTTCAGGCTTATGGGCAAAAACATCAACATGGCGGCGGAGGCTGTCCAGCGAAATGGTGATGCGTTTTGCCTTGAGCTTCGGGCGCAGGGCATTGATCTCCCATTGCAGGCAGGCAATCAGGTCAAAAGCGCTGGGCTTTTCATTGCTCTGTTCAGATCGCAGCCGCGCAAATTCAAGCATCCGGTTGACAAGCAGCAGCATGTCGCTGCCGCTCTCTCTGATCTGCGACAGGAGCGCGATTGAATCGGCATCATTATTACTGACCCCGCCATGGTCACCTTCCAGAACATGCGCCAAACCAATAATATGATTAAGCGGTGTACGCAGCTCATGATTCATCATGGCCAGAAATGCGTCCCGTGCGGCTTCAGCTGGCACATTATCAGCTAGCTGATCACCTGCTTCCGCCGCCTTCTGCCTGGCGAACTGATAATCGCTCAAGGCGTGACTGATCGCCTCTTTCAGCACATCTGCTTCACACGGCTTACGCAGGAAGCGCATCACCTGCCCCTCATTCACGGCGGCAATGGCTGTCTCTTCATCAGAGTTCCCGGTCAGCATGATCCGGCGAATATCAGGCGCTTCTGCCCGGACACGCTTCAGCAACTCAATACCGTTCATCTCCGGCATTTTCATGTCAGCCACAATAACGCCAATGTCATCATGCTCGGCAATCAACTCAAGCGCCTTCGCGCCCCGTTCGGCAGTAATGATATTGAAATCCATGGACATGCGCCGACGCAACCCGGCAAGCAGGCGCGGTTCATCATCGACAAGAAGAATTTTCTCAGGCGGCACTGGCATTTTCTACATCTCCATAAAGATTAGTAAGCAGATTATTTTGTATCGGCAAGCAAATGAGGAACGTGGTTGCGTAACCGGGAATATCGACAAGCGTCAGTTTCCCGTCATGTCCCTTGATGATGCAATCCTTGGCAAGGGCAAGCCCTTGCCCGGTGCCTTTGCCAACAGGCTTGGTCGTAAAGAACGGGTCAAAAATCTTCTGGCGCAACGAATCGGGAATGCCCGCGCCTGTATCGCTGATCAATACAGATACATAATTTTCGCTGGACATTGTTTGAATACGGATACGACCATAACCCGATTCAGTGTCTGCCACAGCATCGATGGCATTAATGACGATGTTCAGAAGAACCTGCTGCACCTGCCCCTTACGGCACAGTATTTTGGGCAGGTTCTCGTCCAGTTCCAGCTTAATATCTGCGACGGTCTTGTGTCTGCTGCGACATATCCGGATGACATTTTCAATAACAATATTCAGATCCGTCTCATCGTCATCCCCGGTGCCCGGATGCGCAAAATCCTTCATCAGAAGGACAATATCCCTGACTTGCCGGATACCATCTCGCGATTCAGCAAGCGCTTCCCCGATCTCACTGACAAGAGACTCAAGGCAGATGGTGCTGTTATACTCATTGATCTGCTGAATTTCCGAGGTGAAATCCAGAATGCCGGAACCGGAAACAACTTTCCGCAGAGCCTCATAGAGAGCATACGACTTATATATCTTGCCAAGACCATCCACCAGATAATCAAGGTTATCGCCAATGAACTGAATGGGCGTATTGATTTCATGAGCTATGCCACTGGACAATGCACCAATAGCTTCAAGCCGGCGTGCCTCATCAATCTGCTGCGCCATCTGAGTACGTGCTTTTTCTGCCTTCAGTCTCGTACTGATATCATTGAAGACCAGAAGATAATGGATATTGCTGCCAACAGGCCCCTTATATCCCCTGACTTCCACCGGGACTGTAAAGCTACCACCCGATTTGACATACTCCTGCTCAAACAGAAAATGCCCCTGCTGCAAATCTTCAAGCCTGCTGCCAAGTCCGGACAGAATACTGTCAAGATGTATGCCGTGAATATCCGCAGCGCTCACCTGCAACAAGTCTTCAGCAGCCTTGTTTACGCCTTCGACAACAAATTCCTTTGTGCAAAGAATGATACTGTCCGGAACTGTTGCCATGATGCCTGACAGAATAGAATTGGAATATTCCAGCTGCTCAGTATTCTTCTGTAACTCAACATGTTTGTTGTATAATTCTCGGCTCTTGCTTTCGAGAAGCGTTTCGGCAGCTTTACGCCCGGCTTTTTCACGGCGCGCTATGGCTTCATATGTTGAAAGGCTTTCTGACATATCAGTTCTTCACAATGGTGAATTCAATGCGGGATACAGCGTCGTCTGCCAGGACTTTTCTGGTCACGCTGGCTGGCTCGGCAAAATACTCAAGACAACCAACAATCAACCCCTCACAGACATCACCAAGGTGCCGGCTGGAATTATAGATCATCACAAAACGGTTCGCGCTATGCTCTGTCACTTCAAATGACGGCAGTTCAGCATCAGGATATAACTTCAGCACTTCCTTGTGGATATGATCCTCAATGGAGGCCAGAAAACTGAATGCATCCGAACTGTCGGCAAAAAACTGCGGATAGATATGCGCAAATCGTCCGAAAAGATGCTTGCCGAATGTTTTCATCAAATCAGTTACAGGCACACTCATCTTCTGGGATAAGGCCTGAACCAGTGCCCCCATCTCGCAAACGGGATAGGTCCCAACTGACGTATAAGCCCCACCCGACGGGAGGTCGGCTTCATTGATGGCTTCCTGAAGAAAGGCAGGCGACTGCGCATCCTCAACAAGTTCCATCAACTCGGTAAAAACGATACCTTTCATATGCCCTGCTCCCTTGAGAAAAAGAAACGTATGAGAAGGCTCTTACATACTAAAAGTTGAGTTTTTGTTGATCGTCAGATGATAACGATCATTTATCCAGTTTGATAACAAAGCTAATAATCTGTTTACCAAGAAAAACGGGTCAGTTCTTCGGATACCTGCCAGAGTTGATCGGCGGCTTTATTGTCGCGGGCAAAAGTTTCAGGTTCTGTCTCGCGGACCGGGCCACCCATATCCTGAAAACCGGTCGGGCCATAATAGCCGCCGCTCCTGGCTTTCGGGTCTGTTGCCGCCAACAATGTGGGGTAGGCACCGTATTTTGCGCTCTGGGCGAAGATGATATTCATCAGGCCAAAGGCAGGCTTCCACAGTTTGCCAGGCCCGGTAAACTGCAGGTTGGTCGCAGAATAGCCGGGGTGGCAGGCGGCCGCGACAACAGCACTGTCCGCCTTTTTCAGGCGTCTGCTCACTGCATGAGTGAAAAGAAGGTTGGCCAGTTTGCTCTGCGAATAGGCCAGAACAGGATTATAGGATTTCTCTGATTGCAGATCCTTGAAATTGATCCGCTTGCGCCCATATTTATGGGCAATACTTGCGACGCTGACAATGCGCCCTTGCGCCTTTTCCACCAGCGGGAACAACTGACCGGCAAGCGCAAAATGCCCAAGATGATTGACACCGATCTGCATTTCAAACCCGTCCTGCGTCACTTCACGCTTGGGCGGCATCATGATCCCGGCATTGAGCAGCAGGCCATCAATGCTGTCTGTCTCTTTCGTCAGCAGGCTGGCTGCCTGTGCCACAGAAGACAGGTCGGCAAGATCAAGTCCGATCGCGCGAATATCAGCTTGTGGGGCTTCTGCCTTGATTTGGGCGACAGCCTTGTCGGCTTTTTCCGGACTACGGCAGAGGATGATAACCTCTGCCCCGGCACCGGCAAGAACACGCGCCGCTTCAAAGCCGATCCCGCTATTCCCGCCTGTAATGGCATAGCGCCTGCCCGACACATCCGGCATGTCCTCGACCCGCCAGCCATTGATCCCAAAACGCTGCATTCGTCCGTATCCTCTTTAATTCAATGCCAAACTATAGGGTTTGCAGCCGTCAAAAGCCATAGCGCATGTTATGCTCCGCAGCAGCGCCCACATTCCGCTTTGCCGGGGCGAGACTGGCATAGGCAGAGACAGCCTCTGCATCATCCGGGAAGGCCTTCAGATAGCGCTCAAAAAGATCACGTGCGCGGGCTATATCACCGGCAGATGCAGCACAAAGGGCAACCTTCTTGTAAGCGGCCATATCCCAGCCATTCTGCTGCAGTCGCTGATAATAGGCTGTGCAGGCCTGCGTATCAGCAGGCATCTCAAGCAGCGCCGTTTTTTGCTTGTGCGCCACAGTCTCTTGATGAGACTTTACCTCATCACCCAAAGCGCGCGACCGCTGGGCCGGGGCGCTCTGCTCTGGTGCAGCCCTTCGCGCCATTTCAGGGGCGGACGCTTGCCGTGTTTGGGTATTTCCCTGCAGGGAAGCAGGGGCAACATCCGGGGAAACCGTCCCCGCCGGATGATAAAAGTCCACGCACACTGTCGTCTGCCCACATGGCGCAATTTCGCTACGGATGGGCGGTGCTGCTGTATCGACAGACAGAACAGCACCGGTGCGCAAATCAAGTATATTCAGGGCAGAAACGAACTTTCCCGCCTCACGCATATCAATATCCAGCGCGCCGGACACGCCTGAAAGATAAAAGCGCCCATCGGGCTGCTTTTGCGCGGCACATGCCCGGCCACACATTACGATCACCCGGGATACCCCCGGCGCCTCACCAACCTTTACATTATCGAAGGTCGGCAAAGCGCGGCTGTCATTTGCCTGTGCTGAAGCCACAGACAGGCAAAATGCCGTGAAAAGAGCCGATAAAATGAACCTGCGCATAGCAGAATTTCATGTCGCCGTTCGCCATGGAAAATCAAGACAGTGATAAATCCCCTGACGGGCCTGCCCTCAGTCAAAACTCTCGGGCAATGCAGCTATCCGGTCAATCGTCTGCGCGGCAGAGACAAGGTCAACATCGCCGCGCCAGAAGACAACCCACTCCCCCCGGCGCACAGCCCCGTCCGTCTGGTTATGATAGAAATCATTGAAACCATTATCTTTCCGGGAGCGGAGGAAAAAGTGTGGTTCGGCCCGTTCAAGCTGCTGCCATACACCCTTGGCGAGACCTTCACCCCGCGCGCTTTCTGCCACCGCAAACTTGTCGAGATATGGCACACCCCCGCCCGGCAGGGTCGTCACCACCGCAGCAGCCCGATATTGTTCGGTGATAATTGCCTGTCGCAGATCAAGACCATCCCACCAGTCAGGTTTCAGTTGCCGACTGAAACTCTCTTCGACAAGAGCACTCAAGCGCACACCGTCAATCGCGGTGCGATCTGTGTACTCAACAATGCCCTCGCCCTGACGGATATAGGTGCCCGAGCCGCCATGGGTAAACAGCTCTCGCACCAGCTCCTGCGGGCGGGTGATCGACACCGAGCTTTCAAGCGGCAGATCCCCCAGCAGCTTGCGGATTTCCTCCAGCTTCAGACGCATCCCGGAATGCAGCCAGTCAGCCTGCATCAACGGCTCGTAATCAGTGGTCAGATTGATCGTGTCGATGATTTCACCCCCGTCATCCAGCAAGCCGCCGGCACCGGACAGGAAGATGATTTTCATCGGCTGCAGGACATGTACCAGCGCCGTGACAACCGCATCGCCATTGATATTGACGATCTGCCCGCCCGGCGTAACGCCAAGGCAGGTCAGGATCGGCACTGCACCGGAGGCAATCACGGAGCGGATCAGATCCTGCTGGATACCGGTCGCCTGCCCCACCAGCCCGAAGCGCTGCTGATCCAGATAATCAGCTTCAATAACACCGGCATTCAACGTATGCGCCTCAACCCCCCGCGCGCGCACCGCTTCGACCAGCCTGAGATTCTGGGCAAGGAAGACCTTGCGCGCCACCTCCAGCACCTCTGGGGTTGTGACCCGCAAGCCGTCGATCTTCTCCGGTACCAGCCCGGCTTCCGCCATCGCCCTGTCCAGCTGCGGCCCGCCGCCATGGATCACCACGGGTGTCAATCCGACCTGATGCAGGAAGGCAAGTGCCGCGGCAGTTTCTTCCAGCTGCTCTTCCAGAATTGCACCGCCGATCTTGATAATGCCAAAACGCTCGGCATCAAGCCCGGCAAAACGCTGCAGATAGGTGCGCACCTCTTTCGAGCCACTCACATGAGAGAGCAGCTCGACAACAGTCTGTCTGATAGTCTCGGCAGATTCCGTCATGTCGGGCCTTCAATAAAACGTGCCCGGTACAAAACCGGGACTGGTTCTATGCCGGGGCACGCAAACAGAATCAAGCAAGAGGCTTGTTTTAGCTTAACCGCGTGCTGGCAGCACTTTCGGGTTGCGCAGGATTGCGGCGGACACCAGTGTCACGATCAGCGCGACCGGAAAGATTTCCGTAAAGGTGATAAGGATGCGCGTCAGCGGGTTCTGGTACATCTCATTGATCTGCTGCAGCTCTTCTGCCTTGCGGGCAATCTCATCAGCCGGCATCCCCTCTGCTTCGTATTTTGCCAGCAAGCCATCAACATATGTCGTGATGAAGCTGTAATCCGTGGCGGCAAGATACGCCTCCCAGCAGATGATGTAGGCAACGCTGGCCACCAGCGAGATCAACAGGCCCAGCTGAAACGCCTTGCCAAAAGAGATTACCCCACCCAGATCCCTGTCGCGATAGCGCTTGATGCCAATGAAGATCAGCGACAGCGCCACGATCATGAACAGATAGCCAAGTATCTGGGACGAGCCGAACCCCTTCCCGTCAGACAGCGCAAACCCGATCACCATACTGGTGATGATAACGGCCCCGGCAATAGCGCCGTAGGTCAGTGCGATACGTATCATTTCTGTGCCCTCCTTTTTTGGCATGATAGCGCCTACGAAGCCCGCTATCCCCCGGAAAATCTATCGCCCGAACGGGTGATCAGGCGATATTCACCCGTTCAGAGTGGCTTTTCAGGGAATGAGCGCCAGCTCCCGCGCTTTCTGGATGGCCTGTGTGCGGCGCTGCACCGACAGTTTCTCGTACAGATTTGCCAGATGCGTTTTCACTGTATTCGGGGAAATTTCCAGACTGCGCGCGATTTCCTTGTTGCTCTGCCCGTCTGCCAGCAAGGACAAGACTTCATGTTCGCGGGCACTGACCCCGAGCGACTTCAGCGCCGCCGTGTTCAGCTCAAAGCCAGCGGCCACCCGCCGGCGCGTCAGCTGATACCCCACCCAGGCCCCCAGCACAGTGAATCCTACAGCGATCAGCACGATGTAAATCTCTGCGGAATAGGCGTGGGTCAGGTGCCTGAATTCCAGCCATTCCAGCAGGAAAGCAGCCCCGGCCATCACCACGGCATAGATCAGGATTGTTCTGGTCATCCCGGCAGTTTGCCGCAAAATGGAGCCCGGAGCCAGTGCGCTCGTTTGCCCTCTGGTCAGCCCCGGACGGCCTGGGCTAGGCTGCACCAAAGCTACAAGGGAGAGAACCACATGAGGGGCCTGGTTCGCACGATCATATTTATCCTGATATCCGCTGCACTGGTCAGTCCGGCAGCGGCGCAGCGGGATATCACCATCCGTCTGGCGCATGTGGATGGCGCAGAATGGCAGAAGTCCAAAAAGGGTGCCGCGGCGGAAATTTTCAAGAATATTGTCGAGAATGAAACAGATATCACGGTGCAGCTGTTTCCCGCAAAAGCCCTGGGCGATGAAGATGATCTGGTGCAACAGGCTCAGGAAGGCACAGCCCAGATTGTGATTGTGTCTGCCGCCCTCTCAAAGCTTTGCAAGCCGGCCTATGTGCTGGACATACCCTACACCTTTACCAGTGCGCCGGTCGCATGGGATGTTCTGGACGGGCCTTTTGGGGCGGAACTCGCAGCAACCTGCCTGGAGCGTACAGGCCTGCGCACGCTGGCCTTTGGTGAAACAGGCTTCCGCAACTTCACCAACAGCAAACGCCCGGTGAAAACACCTGCGGACCTCAAGGGTTTGAAAATCAGGGTACAGCCCATTCCGCTCTATATCGAAATGGTCAAGGCCCTTGGCGCAGAGCCCACACCGATTGCGTGGTCTGAACTGCCCAATGCCCTCACCACCGGCGTGGCTGACGGCCAGGAGAACCCCGTCGGGACAATCTATAACAACAACCTGCACAAGTTGCAGGACTACATGATCCTTGACGGCCACAATTACGCGGTTGATTTTATTCTGATCAATGATGAATTCTACCAATACCTGCCGGAGAAAGACCGGGCTGTCGTCGCCCGCGCGGCACGCATTGCCGGGACCATGAGCCGCGCGATCCAGCAGTTCAATACGGCAGAGAGCCTGTCCACCGTCATCGAGGAAGGCATGGAGGTGCATGTTCCAACGCAGGAAGAACTGGGACAGTTCCGGGCCCGCGCGCGCCCTGCTGTGATTGCCTGGCTGGAACAGGAGCTGGGCGACGATGCGGACTGGATCACCAGACTTGAAGCAGCCGTCAGCGCGGCCAGCGACTGAGGTCATGCGCAAGCTCCTCAGCAGCGTGATGAAAGTGGCAGAGAGGGTGTTTGCTATCGGCGCTGCACTCTCCCTTGGCCTCATGTTTCTGATCGTGTTCGTCAACGCGGTCCGGCGCTATGCCTTTGGCAAGTCCTTTGAATGGGGTGAGGAACTGCCGGTCTATCTGGCCATTTTTGGCGTCATGTTCGGGTGCGCGCTCGGCTATCTGCAGGACAGGCATGTCCGGCTCGCGATCTTTGTGGATCCGCTGCCAGCAACGGCGAAACGCTGGGTGTACGCCGGGGTGGATATTGTGATGGTCGGCGCCGGAGCCATGCTGGGCTATTCCGGCTGGCTGTTTGCCGAGCGCCGCGGCAACATTGAATCTTCGGGTCTTGTCAGCAGTGCCCGGAGCATTTCTGAGGCGACGGGCATCGACGCCCTTGCCTTTTTCGGCCAGATGTATCCTTGGCAATTCGCCATGTGCCTTGGCGGCGCGATGATTAGCCTTGCTGCGCTCCTGAAATTTTTCGACCGGATCAGCGGCACAGTGCCAGCCGCCCCGGACACACACATGACGACACAGACAGGGGCGAGATGATGGTTTATGCCCTGTTGATCGCTGCACTTGTCATCGGCGTGCCAGTGGCTTTCGCCATCGTGGTAGCACTTGTGTATTTCATGGCGACGGGGGAATTTCCCTATCATATCCGCATTGTCGCCACGCAGATGTTCGGCGGGCTGAATTCCTACCCGCTACTGGCGATCCCTTTATTCATTCTTGCTGGTGAACTGATGAACGAATCCGGCATTACCCGGCGGATCATCGCATTTGCCAGTTTTCTGGTCGGGCGGATGCGCGCTGGGCTGGCGCTGGTGAATATCTGGGCCTCGGTTATCTTCGCCGGGCTTTCCGGCTCTGCCATTGCTGATTCCTCTGCACTGGGACGTATCTTCATTCCGGAAATGGAGCGGCGTGGATATCCGCGTGATTTCTCGGCTGCCCTGACAGCCGCTTCTTCCGTCATCGGCCCGATCATTCCCCCGTCCATCCCGGTGATCATCTATGCCCTGACGGTCACGGGCGTTTCCGTCCCGGCGATGTTTCTCGCCGGCGTGGTGCCGGGGCTGATCCTCGCGGTCTTCCTTTCCGCCTATGTGATGATCGTCGCCGGTGACTACGCCAGGGGCACGGATGATGAGGACCATGGCCCGGCCTGGAAAATCGTTCTGGAGGCGGTGATCCCGCTCCTGATGCCGGTTTTTGTTGTCGGCACGATCCTGGCTGGCGTGGTCACGCCAACAGAGGCGGCCAGTTTTGCCGTCGCCTGTGCCCTTTTTATCGGCCTGTTTGTCTATCGCCAGATCAAGCCCGGTCGCCTGCCGGGGGTGTTCGCGCGGGCCATGCGCGATGCAGCGGTGATCATGATTATTATCGCGGCTGTTGCTGCCGCCAACTGGCTGCTGACCTATAACCGTGTGCCTAACATGATCTCTGACTTCGTGCTGCTTTATGTGGACGCCCAATGGACATTCCTGCTGGCGGTGATCATCCTGTTTCTGCTGGTGGGGCTGTTTCTGGAAGGCATTGCCGCAATGCTGGTGCTGGTGCCCATCCTGCACCCGATCGCCGTCAGTCTCGGCATCGATCCCACCCATTTCGGCATCATTGTTATTTTCAATCTGATGATCGGCCTGATCACGCCGCCGATCGGGCTGTGCCTGTTTGTGGTGGAGAATGTCGCCCAGGTGGGTATGGCGAAGATTATCGCCCGCATCCTGCCTTTCTTTCTCGTGGAAGTGGCTGTTCTGTTGCTGATCACCTTTGTACCGCAGACTGTCACCTTCCTGCCCAACCTGTTCGGGCTTTAGAAGCGACAGCCCCGGCGGCTCAGACAGGCAATACTAACCCGATCATGGTCAGCAGAACCAGCAGGCCAAAAATGAACCCTGTTACACCGGCTGACATGATAATGGACATAAACACTGGCTGGTTCCTTTCCCGTTTCCTCATGAAGAACAGGTGGGAATGATCTGCCAAAATCCGAGTGATGAAGATCACAGTCTGTCAATAACCTGGCTGATTGTTGTGGATTACAACATTTCCGGGGACGGCAACCCCATTCCGGCATCAGCCGCCCGGGAAGAGCAGCCAGTCACATGGCGCGAGCTGGACAGCAAAAAGGCCGGTCGTGACCGGCCCCGTATTCATGGGTGTGATATTGGTATCAGTTTTTTTTTCGGCTTAAGCGATGCCGATCATGATGAGCGCGGCCATTGCCAGCACGGATAAGATGATGAAGGTGAAAGACTGAATGACAGGTGTCAGTGACACTTTATTCCTCTCTGGTTAGGTATGTGTTGCGTTTATCTTACATGATATAAATGGGTATTCTCACGCCGATTTGAAGTGATGTAAATCACACACTGGACGCAAGAGAAGACGCACCGCCGGTCGGCCCAGAGGCGCGACACAGTTTGAATTCAATGGCCGAAAGTCGCGGTGGTGTTGAAAAAGTCGGCTGATTTTTGGTTCAAAGAATGTCGCGGAGTTCAATTGTTAAGTTTTCTATTTGCGCCATAAACCCAGCCGGCAACATACCCGGCAATTAAAGCTGGGACTGCGAAAATGAATGCAAACAACCCAGAACCAATGAAGCCCACAATTGCAAAAGTTCTCGCATATTGTTTTTTTGATCCGCCATTTGGGATGAAGAATTTGTCGACGATAATGGCGCCAATACTGCCAACTACAAGTGCGTAGACAGCGGCAATTCCCCCAAGCGCTGCAATCCCTAAGAATTCACCTACGGACATCAAATCAGTAAAATCTATCGACAAGCTACGCTCATGTTGCAGGTCAACGACCATCATGGTGAGCATAGCTTGGATTGGTAGAGTGACCGCGAATACAGGAATTGTGGCAATTGCAGCTAAAAGCACAGATTTGAAGAAGTTCAGCATTCGATTTCCCGCGGACAATCAACTAATCAATTACTGCACATTAAATTATATAGGGCAACAATGCCCGCTTCGGCCCACTCCCTGCCCGGCTGATTGCGTGTGCCCTCCCTGGGGCCATCCTCGGGTCAGGCCATGGCGGTGATCTCGTTTAACAGGTCGGCTGTCACGGCTGGCATTTTGCGCACAGCTTTTGCCTGACGGCGGCGTTCGGCCCGGTTGAGATTTTTTTTCGGCGTGAGGCCGGGCAAGGCGTCTTCTTGTGCGGCGGCGGCTGGCTGCGGTGAGGCCGATTGCGGCGGGTTCGCCCCTGTAACGGGGATAGCTGCCTCTATTATCTCATTGCCGGGCGTGGCGGTCCGGTCAGATTTTTTTGTGGGTGATGTGGTGCGGGCGTGGGCTGTGTCGCTGGCGTCTGTGTCTTTTGTGTCTGCCGTGCTTGTTGCATGTGCGTCATCTGCTGGGGAGGGCGTACAGGTCCGCTGGTTGTACACAGCCATCGCCTCGGCAATGGTGACTTTCAACCCCATGTCTTTTTTCAGGGCTTCGAGTTTCTCGTAAGAGCGGATCTGGCTGGCCACGAGCCGGACCTGATCCTGCAACAGGCGCACGCGTTTTTCCTGTGGATTGAACAGGCTGCGTTGATCGGCGATCTGCAGGGTCAGGCTGTCGAGGGCTGTCTGCAGGTTGGTGATGCGGGACTGGGGCGTGAGCAGAAGGTCCCGGCCGTGGCTGAGTGGGGCTGATGCGGCTGTTGCTTCGGTCATATGGAGGTCTCCTTTTTTTTGAGGCGCAAAATGCGCCGGGAGACCCAGACTAAAGGCTGACAAAGGGGGGCCCATAGATTTTAATGTTTACGCTGACAACATGAGGCCTGAAGGGGGGCTGAGTGCAGAAAGAGGCTGAAATGGGGGCTGGAATGAGGCTGAAGGGGCGCCATCGCGCACAAGCGACCAGCGCTTGCCTGCCAGGTAAGTGGCCTGCCTTTGCCAGCCCCTGAGTTTCACAACCGGCGGGTATTCGCTAATTACAGACAGTTCAACGCCGATGCCGAGTGATAGGAGTTGGGCGAGTTTTGGACGCTGCGCCATTTGTTCTGGCTGACCTCTCTCAAGGCAGGCAAATCAGAAACTTAGCCATTGATCTAACTATTGAGTACCTTTATAATTAGCCAAATGGATAACTTTCAAACAAACCTCGACACCGTTTTTCATGCGCTCGCAGATCCGACACGCCGTGCGGTACTGCAGCAACTTGGACGGCGCGAACTGGCAGTGAGCGATCTCGCAAAGCCATTTGATATGGCGCTGCCTTCGTTCATGAAACATATCAAAGTGCTTGAAACCTCTGGATTGATCAGCTCGCAAAAAACCGGACGTGTCCGAACCTGCAAGATCGAACAACAGTCTTTGAATGCAGCTCAAGGGTGGCTCGAGGAGCAACGTATGCTTTGGGAAGGGCGCACCGATCGCCTGGCAGAATACGCAGAAAACCTAGAACTACAGGAGTCTAACGATGACAACAGAAAATGATTTAACCATTCAACGCGTTATCAAAGCCCCGCCAACGACGGTGTGGCAGGCTTGGAAAGATCCTTCGCACTTCGTCAAATGGTGGGCACCTGCTCCAGTGAAGACGGTCTCCAACAAGCACGACATGTTCACCGGAGGCGGGTTCGATACGACGATGCATTTACCCGATGGGACCGTTATGGAAGGAGGCGAAGGCTGTTTTCTGGAAGTCGTGGAATACGAAAGGATCGTGTTCACAGACGCTCTGCGCGGCGGTTGGCGACCAAATGAAACAGCCTTTTTCACGGCTATAATTACGCTAAAAGAGCACCCGGATGGAACGCTGTATACTGCCACGGCTTTACACAAGAACGATGCCGACCGTCAGCAGCACGAGGAAATGGGCTTTCTGAATGGGTGGGGAACTGCATTGGATCAGCTCTCATCCTTGGTCGAAACTTTGTAAGCCTTGCTGATTCGGTCATAAGGAGGTCTCCATTTTTTTGAGGCGCGAAATGCGCCGGGAGACCCAGACTAAAGGCTGACAAAGGGGGGCCCATAGATTTTAATGTTTACGCTGACAACATGAAGGATGAAGGGGGGCGGAGTGCGGCAAGAGGCTGAAATGGGGGCTGGCCAAACACTCTGACTGATCGTCTTAGAATGAACAATGAGCGGTCTGTGGCGCACGTTCATCCGACGCAATCATTTCAACTTGCGGCTCCCAAACCCAGCCAAGCCGTATAGGCGACGTAAGCCAGCAACAAGAGAGCGCCTTCGATTCGACTGATCCTCCAACGGGTCACCGCAAATAATAGTAGTAGTGCAGTCGCACCGATCATTATCCAGATATCGAAGGACGCGATTGAGGCAGGCACTTCGATCGGCTTGATGAGAGCTGTGGCACCCATAATAAAAAGCACATTGAAGATGTTGCTGCCAACAATGTTGCCGAACGCAATATCGGATTGACCCTGTCGTGCCGCGGCGATGGTCGTGACAAGTTCTGGCAACGATGTGCCCACGGCTACGATTGTTAGGCCGATCACGGCTTCAGAAACACCAAAGCTTGAGGCGATACTGATTGCGCCAGTGACCAGAAACCTCGCGCCAAGAATTGTCAGTCCTAAACCCCCAACGACGAAGACAAGGTCTTTCCAAACACTTCCCTCTGCCAAGCCCTTCGGTTGTGCAATCGCTATGGACGCCTCGGCCGCTACGGACCTTCGCTCCCGGATGATAGTCACGGCAACATAAGCAATAAGAGCAGTGATGAAGACCATACCCACCGTGGGGCTCAGGGAGTCATATTGCACGGCGACCAGGCACATCAATGCTGAAAGTGCGAGTACGGCACCGTCCCGCCGGAAAGCATTGCGTTCAACAACAACAGGCGCGAGTACGGCAGCTAATCCCAAAATGAGCAGAATGTTGGCAATGTTACTGCCCACCACATTTCCGACCGCGATTCCGGGTGAGCCTGCAAACGCCGCCTGAAGGCTGGTCACCAACTCTGGCGTGGAGGTGCCAAACCCAACAAGAGTCAGGCCGATTACCAGTGGAGATAAGCCGATCCGTCGGGCAAGATCGACTGCTCCGCGCACAAGAAGATCACCGCCGATGACCAGTCCTGCCAGACCAAAGATGAGCAATAAAACAATATCCAAACGTGTCGCCAGTACAATTACAATCGCAGCGGGTTCCCGCAATTTCAGTACGTTATACACATGACGATTGGTCAACTAGGGTCTGTACCCAATTTAACTGATTGATTTGTTTGTGCAAAGCGTGATTCAGGGATTTCCGAAAGGGAGTCTTAAATGGCGCGGTTTGATTTGTCGGATGAAGAATGGGCGGTGATTGAACCGTTGTTGCCAAAGGTTAGCCGCGGCCCGAAGCGCAAAGATGATCGTACGATCCTGAACGGCATCTTTTACATTTTGCGCACAGGCGCGCCATGGCGGGACTTGCCGGAACGATATGGACCGTACACGACTGCTTACAATCGGTATAACAGGTGGGGCGAGCGCGGCGTCTGGAAGGGCATATTCGATGCGCTCGCTGAAGAATGTGAGGACAGTCTGATCTTCATAGACGCCTCGATTGTCAAAGCTCACCGCGCAGCGAGTGGCTCAAAAAGGGGGAACTGGCGGAAGATATTGGACGCTCACGGGGCGGTCGCACAAGCAAAGTTCACGTGGCCGTAGATGAAAATGGCAGGCCATTGCGCATTGAGGTCACTGGCGGCCATGTTCATGACAGCCAGGTGATGAATGTCTTCCTCGACTGGGAGATGCCGCCTCTGGCGATGGTCCTGGACAAAGCCTATGGCAGTGCGAAGATCAGGCGCGATATCGCCGATGAAGGTGCGTTGGCGGTTATTCCCGCCAAGTCCAATGCGCGCAATCCGGTCCCGCATGACACCAGCCTTTACGCCATGCGTAATATTGTCGAGCGGTTCTTCTACAAAATGAAAGACATGAGACGGCTGGCTACACGGTTCGAGAAATCTCGAAGGAACTTCATCAACATGATATATCTCTTCGCAGCAAAATGCTGGATCAATTGAGTCCACACCCTAAATTGCAATCAACTTGCCGGCTTGAGTTGTGTCCCAGCACAGAGGTGGGTGTGCGATCCGTCGCTCGAATTGCCGAACGGCAAATTTTAGAAAGTTGATGCGCCGAGATGCCAGCCTTTCAAGAATTGAATAGGCCCAGGCCCGGTGCTGCGTTCTCGCCTGTGCCGCACTTAAAGTCTCCCTACGGATTACCACATGCTGACGGATCGATATGACGTCGCCTGGCCTGGAGCCAACAATCAGTTCACGATCACGAAGATCAGCGTGGCGGCGAAGGCGAGTTCCATCATCACGGTCAGCGGCAGTCTGACGCCGAGATACCAGTCCGGCGCACCGGAGCCGCGGCGGGTTGCCCGCAGATCATCGAACAGGAGCAACGGCAATGCCACAACGATGATGAGCAATCGCACAAGATCGTTCTCCATCAGGAAGATCGGGAAGGAAATCAGTAACGGCATGATACCGCCGAACAGGTTGGTGAAGGTCGGCCCGGTTGAATGCATCACGGCGATGCCCCAGCGGATGCCCCCGAAAAAGGCCAGCAAGGCGCCGCCGCACAGGATTATCAGATCAATCAGGTGCGGGCCAATATCCATCGGTCGTGCCCAGACCAGAATGGCGCCGATTATCAACGGCAACGCCCCGGCATAAGCGATCGCGGCAGCGGCCTGTGTCAGGCCATTATTGTTGTTGCCAGCCAGGCTTGGGCCGGCGTCAGAATAGCGGGTCATGTAGTCATTCATGACAATGTCTCCCCTGTTGACGGTAGCTTTCGCTACGCCCTGAATATAGGGATGGCTGCAGGGGGGCGCCATCCCTGCCGGGTCGAAATCGACGTGAAAGATGGGCCGGGCGGCAGGCAGACACCCGCCTCTTTGCAAGCGCCTCTCGCTGGCGTAGGCTCATGGCAACGGGAAGAGGGATCATCCATGAAACAGCGATTTTTACTGGCGGCCCTGGCGGCCTTTGCCGCGGCCAGCCTGACAGCCTGTGCCAACACCCGGGGCCCGTCAGCGGACACAAGGGCGGCAGCACCGGCTCGTGACACCATAACGCAAGATCTGGCCCTGCCACCGGAACTGGCCGCCTTCGCGGATGAACGCACCACACCGGATGAAGATAGAGTCGATGACACCCTGCGGCAGGACCCTTTCGGGGGTTATCAGCGCAACCGCTCCCTCGAAGATCAAATTCTGCTCCGTGAACAGAATGACCTGCGCACAGAATTCACGACACTGGCGCAGAACCAGCAAGAAACGCTGACGCGCAAGGAACGCGCGCGACTGGAAAAGACATTCGCCGCGCTTGTCGACCTCATCATGGAGAATCTCATCTTTGACAGCCGCGACCCGGAGACCGGCCGCATCGACTTTTCCTATCGCGATGATGAGGACAGCTTCGCCCTGGAACTGGACCAGCGCGCCCTGACCAGAGAGGAAGCCCTGGAAATTCTCTGCCTGCCCCGCCGCGCGGCGAAACAGCTTGCGCCGTTTGACTGCGCCGTCATTTATGCGCTTATCCCGCCCACGACAATGAATGCGTTCTGGAATGAAGAATTCTCCGCATTTGAAATTCCGATTACGGATTTTCCGGATCAGCCGTTGCGCATGTGGCCTTATGAGCTCGTTTCCTTCCAGAACAAGCCCTTTATATTTCTGCCGAACGAATCCCTTTACGGTGATATTTTTATTCTCGGCACGTATGATGAAAACGGCGCACGACAGTTCGCGTTGAGCTCAATCCCGCCCCCCGCGCCGGCGGCGCCCCCGCCTGTTGCGGTCCTGAGTGGTGCCCTGCAGGAGCTGTACGACCAGCTGGCCGTGGTTTCTGACGAGGATGACGATGCGGATCTCTTGCGCGACGGCACACGCCGCAATTTCGTGCTGAAAGAGGATATTCTCTATTGCCGGGAAAAAACGGGCGAGATTTTCCTCATCCCGGCAGGCTTCGTCACGGATCTTCTCTCCGTGAAAGGCATGTCCGCCTTCCTGCGCAGCGACCGGACCTATGCCGGGGCCATTATCCATGACTGGCTGTTTGCCATTGGCGGCGGCGAGGCCGAGCGCAAACGCGCCGAGGCAATGTTCTCAGAGGAACTGGCCTTCAATAAATCAGGGGCGCTGCACCGCTTTTTCATCACCATGGGGACGGATAAGGTCGGGCCGCTATATTTCAGATTGTTCGGCAAGGACTCGCCCTTTGGCCGCCGCGCCGAAATGCGCTTTGCCACGCGGGAAAGCTGCCAGCGCGGCTATGCCATGCAGACAGGTGAAGAGCCTTATATCCGTGGCCGGATCAACCAGCGCCGACCAGAAGGACAGCGCTGTCGTGGCTTCCAGGACAATTATCAGGACTATTTCGAGACCTACGCCACAGACACCCGCATTGACGCCTCCGAGCTGACCAGCAGCGACGAAAAACGCGCCTATCTGCGCTCTGTCATCGTCAACAAGGACCCGGAAAAATCCTGCGCTGACTTGTGAGGTATCTGCGGGCTGCTTCTAATAAGCGGCAGCGCACGCCCCCCCCCCCCTGCCGCCAGTGGCGAAAACATGCACCCGATAAAAGCGTGACTGCGTAAAGGCTTGATAACAGCTTGACTGCGGCCCCCCATGGATTTTCTGCCGAAATCTGCCTAGGTATCTGTCAAAGCAGATAAGAACCTGAACAGGTAAGGCATTATGAGCGACGAAGCGATTGAACGCGAAAGCATGGAATTTGATGTGGTGATTGTGGGCGCCGGGCCAGCTGGCCTGTGCGCGGCGATTCGCCTGAAACAGCTGGACGCGCAGAACGGCACTGAAACCTCTGTTGTGGTGGTGGAGAAAGGCTCCGAAGTGGGCGCGCATATTCTCTCCGGCGCGGTGGTGGACCCCAAGGCGCTGGATGAGCTGATCCCGGACTGGAAAGAACAGGGATGCCCGCTGGAGACGGAAGTCACGGACGAGAAATTCCTGTTGATGGGCCCCGCCGGGTCCCTGCAGTTGCCGCTGTTCGTCATGCCCGGCATGGTCAAGAATCATGGCTGCTATATTGCCTCCATGGGCAATGTCTGCCGCTGGCTGGCCGAAAAAGCCGAGGGTATGGGCGTCGAGATTTATCCGATGATGGCGGCGAGCAACTATCTCAAACGCGACGATGGCTCGGTCAAGGGCGTCATCGTTGGCGAGGTCGGCATTGGCCGCGACGGCGAGAAGAAAGACTCCTACGAGCCCGGCATGGAACTGAACGGCAAATATGTACTCATCGCCGAAGGGGTGCGCGGCTCCCTCGGCAAGCAGTTAATTGCCGAATTCAATCTCGATGCGGACAGCGAGCCACAGAAATATGGCATCGGCATCAAGGAATTGTGGAAAGTGCCGGACGGGAATTTCAAGCCGGGCCTTGTGCAGCACACCTTTGGCTGGCCCCTGAACAACGCCACCGGTGGCGGCTCCTTCTGCTATCATTTCGGCGACAATTATGTCTCCATCGGTTTTGTGGTGCATCTGAACTACAAGAACCCTTACCTTTCTCCGTATCAGGAGTTCCAGCGCTTCAAGCATCACCCGGATGTTCTGCGCTATCTGGAAGGGGGCGAGCGCGTTGCCTATGGCGCGCGGGCGATCACCGAAGGGGGCTTCCAGTCTGTGCCAAAGCTGACCTTCCCGGGCGGCGCGCTGATCGGCTGCTCTGCCGGCTTCGTCAACCTGCCACGGATCAAGGGTAACCATAATGCCATGAAAACCGGCATGATGGGCGCGGAAGCGGCCTATGACGCGGTGCAGGCCGGGCGACAGGGTGACGAACTTGTAGCCTATACGGAGAAATATAATTCTTCCTGGGTTTATGATGAACTGAAAAAAGTCCGTAACGCCAAACCGCTATGGTCAAACCTTGGCACCGTGGCCGGGGGCATCGCCCTGACGGGCATGGACCTGTGGATCAATACGCTGACCGGCGGCTGGTCCCCGTTTGGCACCCTGCGCCATGGCAAGAACGATGCCCAGTCCACCGAGCCGGCATCCGAACATCAACCGATCACCTATCCCAAACCGGATGGGGTGATCTCCTTTGACCGCCTGACCAATGTGGCGTTTTCCTTCACCAATCACGAAGAAGACCAGCCAGTGCACCTGACCCTGAAAGAGGCCAGCGTGCCGGTGAACGTGAACCTGCCGGTCTATGCCGGCCCGTCCCAGCGCTATTGCCCGGCCGGAGTGTATGAGTTTGTTGAGGAAAATGGTGCGTCCAAATTCCAGATCAATGCGCAAAACTGCGTGCATTGCAAAACCTGCGACATCAAAGACCCGTCCCAAAACATCGTCTGGAAAACACCGGAGGGCGCTGGCGGGCCAAACTATCCAAATATGTAACCAGAGGATGCCTTGCGCATCGCGGGGGCGTCTGGTCATATAGATATTCGCGTCAGGCGTGTTGCCCGCGCCGCTGAGGAGAGTGCCGTTTTGACATTGCTGAACAGGCTTGTTGCCCGTCCGTCTTTCATCGCCATCGTCGCCGCAACGCTGCTGACCAGCAGCTGCACCAGTGGTGTCGGCAGCTATGATCTGGCAGCTTTTGATAATTCATCGGCTGCCGGGCAATATCTGAAAGCGCGCTATGCCGCCAGCCAGCAGCAGGTTGGCCTTGCCGCCGAAGCCTATAGCAGTGCCGCAGCCTTTGCGCCGCAGGACACAAGCCTTTTACAGCGCACCTTTTTCTATGAACTGGCGGCTGGCAATATCTCTGATGCCACCCCTTACGCCGAGAAACTGCTGCTGCCTGAATTCCAGTCAGCTGATGCCACCCTCGACCAGTCCGCGGGCATGTTGCCAGGCCTTGCCAAACCGGAATTCACCGTCGCCGCGGAGCTGATCCGCAGCGGAGACTATGAGGCCGCGCAGGCGCTGCTGTCAGAAGATTTTGACGGGCGTGCCGCCAGCACCCTGGCCTATCTGGTGAATGCATGGATGGTATATGAAACAGAGGGGCTGGATGCAGGACTGGCGGCGATGAACCCCTCTGGTCGCGCGGATATTTATCCCTCGTTCACGCCGCTGCATCAGGCGATGATGCTTGATCTTGGCGGGCGCGAGGAGGAAGCGGAAGCGGCTTACCAACTCGCCCTGTCGGCGATCTCGCCACAAAGCGCCATTGTTGCCTATGCGGATTTTCTCGGGCGCGGCGCCGCGACAGGTGAAAATACACGTGAACAGGCGCTGTCCCTGTACCGCAAACTGTCCGAAGATACCGGCCTTCTGCGCCGGGCAGGCAGGCTGGGCCTTGCCCGCCTTGGGGAGCCACTGGCACGCGAAAGCCGCACCACACGGCAACTGGAAAATACCAAAATCCCTCGCGCCGTGAATAATGGCCGTGAGGGCGCTGCCCTTGCCTTCTATTCCTTTGCCTGGGGGTCTTACGAACAGATCATCAGCCAACAGAATGCTGCACAGCGCGCTGGCTTCAACAACATGCAGGCTGCCCTGAACACGCCGCTCGCTTTTGCCCAACTGGCAGCCTATCTCAATCTGGATCTGGATGAAGCGCATTATGTTATTGGCGCTATCTTCACCAGCTACGAACAGCCGGAACAGGCGATTGAAGCATTTGAAAAGATAGATTTTGACAATCCATTCTATGAATTCGCACAGATGGATATTGCCGACGCCTGGATTTTGCTCGGCGAAAATGACCGGGCACTGAGCTCCTTGCAGGACTTTACCGGCAAGGACACCCTGACGCCTGACGCGCGCAGCAAGGTGGCAAGCCTGTTGACCGATGCGGGTGCAGATGAAGAAGCAGACGCCGCCCAGACAGAAGCCATCCGGATCGCCGAGCAGCTCACCAGTTCGGAATCCGAGCGCTTCTCACTCTGGCGCTATTATTTCGCCAGAGGTGCGACACGCATCGAAGCCGGACGATGGGCAGACGGCGAAGCAGACCTGAAAAAGGCCGTCGAGCTGTCCCCGGACCAGCCCTATGTCCTGAATTTCCTGGGCTATAGCTGGGCGGAGCGCGGTGAGAACCTTGATGCTGCCTTCGACATGATCGAAAAAGCCCTGTCACTGGAGCCAACATCCGGCGCCATTACGGACAGTCTGGGCTGGGCACATTATCAGCGGGGGAACTATGCCGAAGCGGTCAAGCATCTCGAGCGAGCCGTTACGCTGGAGCCATCAGACGCGGTGATTACGGACCATCTTGGCGATGCCTACTGGCAGACAGGCCGCCCCGTCGAAGCCCGCTATGAATGGCGGCGGGCCCTTTCGCTTGATCCAGATACAGACCTGCAGGCAGCCATAGAGCGCAAGCTGGCCGATGAAGTGGTCAGTCCGGCTGCCTCGATCGCTGCAGGCAGCGCACGCTGATTGCAGCGCCCGTGCCTGACTCCTTGCAGAAACTGGCCCCCGTCAAGGTCAATCTGTGCCTGCATGTGGGCGGTGTAAGATCCGATGGCTTGCATGAACTGGCCAGCCTCACTGTGTTTCCTGATTATGGGGACCTGATCACCGTCACCGCCGCCGATGAAATGACGCTTGGCATCACCGGGCCCTTCGCAGCTCAGCTGGGTGATCTGCCAGCAGAGCAAAACCTGATTCTCAAGGCAGCACGCGCCCTGCAGAAAATGGGGAACACCCGCAAAACTGCGCATATCAGCCTGGAAAAAAATGTGCCGGCCGCCTCCGGCATTGGCGGGGGCACGTCTGACGCTGCGACAACCCTGTTTCTGCTCCGCCAGCTCTGGCATCTCGATCTCAGCGATGCCGCACTGCTGTCACTCGCATTCGGGATTGGCGCAGACGGACCTGTCTGCCTGATGCCCCACCTGTCGGACACCGGCACAGCCATCATGACCGGCGCGGGGGAGACCGTAGCGCCCGGCCCGGCACTGCCGCCCTTATGGATATGCCTGGTCAATCCATTGCACGAAGTGCCCACGGGAGAGGTATTCCGGCGCTTTGATACGCGCAGGCCCGCGCCTGACTTGCCGGTGCTGCCGCGTTTCAGGGATATCAGTAATTTCGGTCAGGAGACACGCAACGACCTGCACCCCTTTGCAGAACAGCTCTGCCCAGAAATTGCCCCTGTTCTGGCCATGTTGTCGGCACAGTCCGGCGTGATATGGGCGCGCATGTCCGGCAGCGGGGCGACCTGTTTTGCGTTGTATGAAACGGCTGATGCCGCTATGGCGGCAGCTCAGTCAGCCCGGCGCAACGGCTGGTGGGGGAAAGCAGCAAAGGTGTAAATCTGACGAATGACTGCCTCGGTAATCAGTAACACAATCATTTTCCTGCGACCGGAGATCTTGGCCGCAGTAATGGCTGCAACCGCGGGCAGTTTTCTTGTCTGCCGGTTTGCCATCTCCCGATCATGGTTGCAGAACAGGGTTGTCGCCCGCTCAAGTCACAATGTGCCAACCTCCCGTGCTGGCGGCCTTGCCATTATGGGCGCATTTGTGGCTGTCGCCCTCTGCCTCTCTCTCGTGTCCGGCATACCCGACGCGAATGGGATGGCGCTTGTGATCTTCAGCACGGGAGCTGCGCTTCTGGGGCTTGCTGATGACCTCTGGTCGCCCAGTCCCCTGATCAAGTTTGCCGGTCAGACTGTACTGGCCATTGCCGCCACGCTTGTTGTTGGCCAGGTCAACACACTGCCATTGCCCTTGCTGGGGGCTGTGCCACTTGGGGCATTCGGCTTCCTCATCACCGTCATCTGGATTGTTGCCTTTACCAACGTCTTCAACTTCATGGACGGCCTTAACGGGATTGCGGGGGGCTGCGCAGTTGTCGCGCTGCTCGCCATGGCGATCGCCTGTGCTGGTTCCAGTCAGGCGGGTCTGTCTGCCCTTTGCCTCATCGCCGCCGCAGCAACCTGTGGTTTCCTGTTGCTCAATGTTCCACACGGAAAGATATTTCTGGGGGATACCGGCAGTCACGGGCTCGGGTTTTTGCTGGCCGTCCTGGCGGTCAGCGCGGGGGGTATTCAAGGCAGTCCCGGGTCGGTTGATGCGGTCTTTCTGCCGATCATCTTTCTACCTTTTATTCTGGATGTCACGGTCACGCTGGCAAACCGGGCCTTGCGCTGTGAAAAGCTGCACCAGGCCCACAAGGAGCATATTTACCAGCGCCTCAATCAGCGTGGCATGAGCCATATTCAGGTGGCATCCATTTATGTCGGATTATGCACCATTTCCGCTGTCCTTGCCTTCGTCACGCAACGGCTTGACCCCGGGCTTAAATTTCTCGCGCCGCTGGCGCTCACCTGCTTCTTTCTCGCAGCAGCGCTTGTTATTCTGTCAGGTAAGAACAGCCTCGAAGAACAGTCAGGACGCGCGGGCGACTGAAAGATCTGCCAGATCAGCCAGCGCGGTTGTCATTTCGTTGCCGGGTAACTGCCCGAGCGCAGATAACGCATTATCAGCATACTGACGGGCGCAAGCGAGGGTCCGGCTGATCGTATCATCCCGCTTCATGTAACTCATGGCCGTTTTCAGGTCTTCTTCTGTCTGGCGGGTCTCACCGATTGTACGCTCCCAGAAGGCTTTCTCTTCTTCATTGCGGGCAGCCGCTATCGCATAGACCACAGGCAGTGTGATTTTGCCCTCGCGGAAATCATCACCAACCGTCTTGCCCAGTGCCTGTTCATTCCCGGCATAATCAAGCGCATCATCGACCAGTTGATAGGCGATGCCAAGATTGAGCCCGTACTGGCGGAAAGCCTCTTCCTGCGCCTCGCTGGCACCGGCAACGACAGCCCCGCCTTGCGCCGCCGCAGCAAACAGCTCTGCTGTTTTGGCTTTCACCACATCCAGATACATCTCAAAGGTGGACGCCGTGTTCTTTTGTGTCGCCAACTGAAGGACTTCCCCTTCCGCGATAACACACGAGGCCTGTGACAGGATCTGCAGCACTTTCAGGCTGCCCGTCTTGACCATCAGTTCAAAGGATCTTGAAAAAAGAAAGTCTCCGACCAGAACACTTTCCTTGTTGCCCCAGACGAGATTGGCCGTCTTCAGGCCGCGGCGCATCTTGCTGGCATCAACAACATCATCATGCAAGAGCGTGGCCCCGTGGATCAGTTCCACCGCCGCAGCGAGAGAAATATGATGTGCCCCGTCATAACCGAGGGCCCGCGCCGCCGCGAGCGTCACAACCGGTCGCAGACGCTTGCCGCCTGCATTGATCAGATGCCCGGCAACCTCCGGGATGATCGTCACGGAAGACTGCATATGATCGAGAATGGTCGTGTTGACGCGCTCGAGATCGACCGCTGTCAACCCTCGCAGGGCCAGCACCGCCCCGGTAAAGTCGCGATCGCGCTCAATGCTTTTCGCCGGTTCGCCCACCGCGAAGCTCCTTCTTCATTCTCATTTGTACATCTTTTCGCAGACAACAATGTCAGGCGCAATAATCGAGATCAATATGCGCCTGTTCCGTGAATATGGCTGAACAGAACAGAAAGTCACCTGTTTTCAAAGATTTGTTGCAGCCACGCCCGTGCATACCTACATCACCTGTCATGACAAAAATAACCGATATCCCCCGCAAGATCTGGGATGCGCTACCCTTTACCGGCGCGCCCAAACCCGTCGTTACCCATCTTGAGTTGTCCGGCGTCATTGCCACCTCAAGCCGCACGGGCAAAAGCCTGAACTTACGGCGCGTGGAAAAGGCGCTGGACGAGGCTTTTGCACCGGGCAATCTGAAGGCGGTCGCCCTCAGCGTGAATTCTCCGGGCGGCTCTCCCGTTCAATCCCGGCTGATTCTGGACCGCATCCGCCTTCTGGCAAAGGAAAAGGAAATCCCGGTCCTGACTTTTGTCGAAGATGTTGGTGCCTCTGGTGGCTATATCCTCGCGATTGCCGGGGATGAAGTCTACGCCGACCCGAGCTCGATTGTTGGCTCAATCGGTGTGATCGGCGGCGGCTTTGGCTTTCCCGAAGCAATGAGCAAGCTGGGCATTGAACGGCGTATCTATACTGCCGGTGAAAACAAGAGCCAGCTCGACCCTTTCAAACCGGAAGACCCAGCAGATGTTGAGCGCCATCAGGTGCTGATGGATGCCCTGCACGAGATTTTCATTGATCTGGTCAAGGCGCGACGCGGCGACAAACTGACCACGGAAAAGAATATTTTCACCGGAGAATACTGGCACGCGGATGCTGCCCGCAGCTATGGCCTGATTGATGAAATCGGCGATGTGCGCAGCGTGCTCCAGGAGAAATATGGCAAGGATATCAAGATCAAGCGTATTGAGACAGATGAGCGCAGTCTGATTCAGAAACTGCTTGCCCAACACCCTCAGGCAATGCCGTCCGCACTGGTGAGTGCGGACGAAATCATTGATACGCTGGAAACCCGAACCCAGTGGTCACGGTTCGGGCTGTAGGCCGGCGCTATCAGTCAAGCGGCGGAATGCGCAGCACCTGGCCCGGATAGATTTTGTCCGGGTCGGACAGGAGTGGTTTATTGGCTTCGAAAATTGCAGGATATTTCATGGCATCGCCATAAAATTCCCTGGCAATCTTTGACAGGGTGTCACCGGATTTGACTTCATACATTTTGGCTTCCGGTGCCGCTTCCGCCACTTCGATCCTAGACTCAACCTCTTCAACGCCAGCATTATTGCCTGCCGCAATGATGGCTTTTTCAGCATCCGCCTGTGTTTTGGCCTTGCCACTGATGACAACCTTACCTTCAGCCTTCTCCTCGACATTGATCTCTTCAACATCAAGTTCCTTGACCTTGTCGTCTTTAGAGAACTTGTCCTTGATGGCATCAGCAATATTGCCGCCAACATTTCTCAGGGCGTCACCTGCAGCTTTTGGAAATTTGAAAAACATCTGCTTCTCCTCAATAAGTCGGGCGGCAGTTTTTCCGCGCCCTCACCCTATTCTTCTGGGCCGCTTGCCATAAAACAGCAACTGCCAAGGCCGCGACAGCCCCCCTTTTGACCGTGCCAGCCGCATGCCGGGCCATTTGTCAGCTTGCCGCAGTTTAATGGCCACCGACTCGCCAAGGGCGGGCAACGGTGTTACTATCCTGCCAATAAGGAGAAACACCGTCATGTCCGCTATCACCACCATTATTGCCACCGCAGCGGCAACACTTGGTGCCGCCGCAGCCGTGCGTCATGTGCGCAAACGGATCGGAAAATTCGAGGACGCGTTGCGCGATGCCAGACGTAAGGCTGAGGGTAAAGTCGACAGTGACGTGCTGGAGTTCGAAAAGAACCCGGAAACAGGGACTTACGTTCCGAAAGATGCGCAGGGCTGACCCGCCCTCACTCTGAAAATTCTCGCGATATTTCTTTTGCACTTGCCGGGCGCGCACTCTAGGTTCGCGCAACTACAACAAGCAAAAAGCCATATCCGGGAATGAGTGAAACGCTCCCGCCGATCAGCGGTCGGCAAATCGCCTTTATTGATCTGGAAGCATCCGGCCTTGGCCCCAAATCCTGGCCAATCGAGGTCGGCTGGGGATTTCATGGCTGGCCTGCACGCTCCATGCTGGTCAAGCCGCACGCCTCGTGGTCATTGGAAGCGTGGGAAAAAACAGCAGAAGAGCTGCATGGTATCTCGCCGGACATACTGGTCCGGCAGGGCACGGCTGCGCTGGAAGTGGCGCTGGTACTGAATGCAGCCTTTGCCAATGCCGATGTGTACTCTGATGCCCCGAGTTTTGACGGCTTCTGGCTCTATCGTCTTTATGAAGCTGCCGGCGTGCGGGCCAATTTCCGGCTCAATAACATTGCCTCCCTTATCAGCGCTGTCACGGACACCACACCAGAGGACCTGTTTGCGCAGGCAAACGAAACAGAGCCCCATACGCACCGTGCAGAACAGGATGTGCGCCAGCTCCAGCTTGTCTACACACTCGCGCTGCAAGAGGCCCGATGAGCAATCCGGCAAACAAGGCACCAACCCATGAGCACGCGGCGCTGGCTGGCCGCGGCGGCACCCTGGCTTTACGCCGCTGGGAAAATCCGGCAAATTCCCCGCTGCTGTTCGTGCACGCCACCGGCATGTGTGCCAGTGTCTACAAGCAGTTTCTGACACCCCTGGCAGAAGACTATGATATCACTGCGCCGGACATGCGGGGCCACGGGCGCACCAGCCTCCCGGCAGATCCGTCAACGTTGCGTAACTGGCACATCTATGCCGAAGATCTGGAACAATATCTTCTCTCCTTGCCACAACCAAAAGATGGCTGGCGTCTGATGGGTCACTCAATGGGCGCCGCGACAAGCCTGCTGGTGGCGGCGCGCGGCAAGGTTCGGGTTACCCGCCTTGTGCTGATTGAGCCGGTGATCATTCCGGACTGGACAAGATGGATCGCCATGTCGCCCCTGCAACCTGTGTTGCGCAAGATGTTTCCGATTGCCAAGCAGGCCGCGCAGCGCCGCGCCACCTGGCCGGACAGAACAACTGCACTTGAGACCTATGGGCGCAAGGGATTTTTCAGGCGCTGGGCACCTGGCGTACTGGAAGACTATCTCGAAGATGGCCTGCAGACGCAGGAGGATGAAATGCGCCTGTCCTGCGCCCCCGCCTGGGAGAGCGCCACCTTTGCCGCACAGGGCCAGAATGTCTGGTCTGCCTTCGACACAGTGCAGGGGAGCGCTACACAGGTGCATGTGTTTATCGCCGAGCATGAGTCCACCGTCATGGCACAAGCCCGCGACAGGCTGGCAGCAAGAGGTATCAACACTACCTTCCTGCCGGACAGCAGTCATCTGGTGCCGATGGAGAAACCGGACAGGCTGGCCACGCTTGTCGCAAAGCAGCTTGCCTGAGTATTTCAGGCCTGACCAGTATGGGTCAAAAGATCGATAAACAGTTGGACGCGGGTATGCTTTTTGCTATGAGACTGCTTCAGATAAGAAATGGCTGAAAATTATCAGCATTATGGAGAAACGAAAAATGAGCGAAGTGCCACCAGTGGCTGACACCCCACAGATTGAAGGCAAAATGTTCCTGTTCCGCAAACCGGAACTGCTGACCAAAGAATCACATGGATCGCTTGGCGTGAAGCGCCCTGACCGGCCTTTCGCTTTCTGTGAAGGCGTGCGTGCTGTGCCCCTGACCATCTCGGAAATTGCGCTGGCGCAAAAGCACTACCCGATCATTTTCGCTGATGAGAAAAACCCGATGCCAATGGCCGTTGTTGGCCTGATCGACGACATCAACCTGTTTGTCGATGACAAGGGTGAGTGGGAACAGAATTGCTACATTCCCGGCTATATTCGTCGCTATCCTTTCGCGCTGGCCAGTGACCAGAATTCTGACCGCATGGCAATCGTCGTGGATGTCGAATATGAGGGCATCACCAAGAAACCTGATGCCAAGTTTTTTAACAAGGATGAGCCATCCGACGAAACCAAGCGCGTCATGGAATACTGCTCCAATTACGAGCGCGACCGTTTGACCACACAACAATTTGCCAAGACGCTGGCAGAATATGATCTGCTGGCCACACAGGTTGCACAGTTCACGCCTGAAGGCAGTGACCCACAGCCCTTCGCACAATATATCGGTGTTGAAGAGAAACGCCTGACAGACATGGCAGATGAGCAGTTCATCGAGCTGCGCAAATCCAACATTCTGCCGATCCTCTATGCGCAACTGATGTCCATGGCCAACTGGCGCACAATCATGGACCGCCGTGTACGCCGCCATGATCTCAAGCCTGATCAAATCCTGAAGCCACTGACCAAACAGTAGATTGCATCAGCTTTCACAATAATCAGGCCGCGCCTTTCACGGGCGCGGCTTTTTTCATGTCATAACAACACTGCGAGGCAGATTAGCGGGCTATGGTCTTATCCGTCAGGATGGGCCAAATAGCCTTGCAATCAAATTGGGTAATGCCATGCAGCGTATTTCGGTTTTCTTCGCTTTTGTGTTCGTCGCCATATCACTGGCCTTCTCGCCGACGGCGCGGGCGCAGGCCGTTTCCAGCGAAGTGACGACCGGCAATGCTGTCAGTCAGTTTTTCAGTGCCAAGGCAGGCATTGCGCCCGGCGAGACCATTCTGGTCGGCTTCCACCAGAAACTGCGCGATGGCTGGCACGTCTATTGGGTAAACCCCGGTGAATCCGGTCTGCCGCTTGATCTGCGCTGGACCACACCGGCGGGCTTCAGCACCAGCGACCCACTCTACCCGTTGCCACATCGTCTGCCGCTCGAAACACTTGTCAATTATGGCCATGAAGGCGAGCCGACATTTCTGGTCGAGCTGACCGCCCCACCGGAGGCGGTTCCCGGCACGAATGCTGATTTCAGCATCAAGGCCACCTGGCTGATCTGCGCCGACATCTGCATCCCGGAGAGTGGTGATTTCACCTTGAGCATTCCGGTTGTTGCCGAGCCGGCTGGACCGGACCCGCAGGGCTTCCCCGTCATCGAGAATGCCAAACTGGACCAGCCGGTCGAGGCCGACTTTGAAGCCGGCTTCTTCGACTTCAACGGGAGACCTGTTTTACATCTGGATACAGATCAGTTCGATGATTCAAGCGACATTCACTATTTCCCTTTTGTCGTCGACATGGTGGACGCTTCGGGACCGGAAGATGTGGCCGCCACCGGCAATGGGCTGAGCATCGTTTTTGACGCGGGCTTCATGTATGATCCGGCAGAAACAAAAAGTCTTGATGGTGTGCTGACAGTCGGCAAGGGGCGCGCCATTCGTGGATATACCATATCAGCGCCCCAGCGTGACACCCCGGAAGACGCCGCGCAAAGACTGGGCTCTTTATCGCCTGCTTCTACGGACCAGGCAGCAGACCACGCTTCAGACCAGGTGGGCATACCTGCAAACAATGCCTCCTCAGCGCCTGAGGCAGGCCTGATCGGCATTCTCTGGCTCGCTTTCCTTGGCGGTATCATTCTCAACATCATGCCATGCGTGTTTCCTGTTGTTTTCCTGAAAGCTGCACATCTGGCCAAGGCGGCGCATGAGGAGCGGGCAACAATCCGCTTACAGGGTCTTCTGTACACGGCTGGTGTACTCGTGACCTTCCTGATACTGGCAGGGATACTGATTGCCCTGCGTGCCGGAGGCGAGCAGGTCGGCTGGGGCTTCCACCTCCAGTCACCGCTGGTGATTTCAGCCTTTGCCGTGGTGATCTTCCTTGTGGGCCTCAACCTTGCCGGCCTTTTCGAGATTGGCACCAGCCTGCAGGGGGTTGGCAGCAATCTTGCCGGAAAAGGCGGCAATGCCGGGGCATTCTTTACCGGCCTTCTCGCGGTGGCTGTCGCGGCGCCATGTATCGGGCCATTCCTCGGCGTACCGGTTGGCTTTGCCCTTGTGCAACCGGCAGCGGTTGGCCTTGCCGTTTTTGCGGTCATGGGCCTCGGCCTGGCCCTGCCCTATCTGCTCATTTCGCTGGTGCCGGGCCTTGCCCGCCTGTTGCCCAAACCCGGTGCCTGGATGGAGACATTCAAGCAGGTACTCTCTTTTGCCATGTTTGCGACCCTGATCTGGCTGATCTGGACATTGACCCTGCAGGCCGGACCGGATGGGCTCGTCCTGTTACTGATTGCCCTGTTGCTGGTCGCCTTCGCCGCCTGGGCCTTTGGCCGCAGCCAGAAACCATCTGGCGGCTGGGTTTCGCGTGGCCTGGCCATTATGGCCCTCATAGGCAGCGCCTTTGTGATCAGCGGCATTGAACCGCAAAAACAGACTGCCCTCAGCGCCAGCTCTGCCCCTGGCGAAGGTGACGTCAGCGAATTGCCGACAGCAATTTTCAGCCCGGCAACGCTGAACGACTACCGTACTGCCGGCACGCCTGTATTTATTGACTTTACCGCTGCATGGTGTGTCACCTGTCAGTTCAACAAACAGCGCGTGCTGACCCAGAAACCTGTGGTCGAGGCCTTTCATGAAAAAGGTGTCATCTACATGGTCGCTGACTGGACGTTACAGGACCCGGAAATAACCCAAGCCCTTGAAGAACAAGGCAGATCCGGCGTGCCGCTATATCTTTTCTATGCCCCCGGCGCAGACCAGCCGGTCGTGCTCCCGCAAATGTTATCAATCAAGTTGATGCTGGAAACATTTGCCAGCCTATAATGCAGTATTACAACATCAGGAGTTTCTCATGAAAACCATTGCCATCGCCATCAGCCTCACTGCCATCGCCGCTTTCATGCCCGCAAGCGCCAGCCCGAAGGTCGGCGAAGCCATGCCTGCTTTTAACGAAACCACGATTGATGGCGTAACCCTGAGCAACGAAACGCTCGCTGACACGGTCTATGTACTGGAGTGGACCAACCACGATTGTCCGTTTGTGCGCAAGCATTACCACGCCGACAAGTCCAACATGCAGAACACACAAGTTGCTGCTGAAGAAGCAGGCGCGGTCTGGATTACCGTGATTTCTTCCGCGCCCGGCAAGCAGGGCCATGTTTCAGCCTCACAAGCACGCGAGCTGACAACATCACGCGGTGCCAAGCCAACCCACATCATTCTCGATGAAGATGGCAATATGGGTCAGGCTTTTGATGCCAAAACGACGCCGCACATGTTTGTCGCAGATCGCACAGGCACCTTGCGTTATGCTGGTGCGATTGACTCGATCCGCTCCGCCAATCTCGCAGATATCGACAACGCCGAGAACTATGTTCTGACAGCGGTCAACAGCGTCGTTTCCGGGCAGGAAGTGCCCACCAAACAGACAACGCCTTATGGCTGCAGCGTTAAATACTGATCTGTTGTCTTTCACTTTTCATCCAGTTCCGAAAACCCCGGCCAGCGTGCCGGGGTTTTTTGGTTGGGTGTGCCTCAGCCCCATAGTATATCCGGTGGAGAATGCCCGAACCTGAAAGCAAACCCATGATTCATGCCTCTCCAGACCGCAGCCCTGCCTGGGCAGCCCTCAAGGCTCTTGCAGAAGACGCGCAGAAGCAGCGCATTGCCAGTCTGTTTGACGCCGATGCTGAACGCGCCACAAAATATGCTGGCAACGCCGCTGGCCTGTTCGTTGACTATTCGAAAAATCTGATAACGGACGATGTTCTGGATAACCTGATCAGCCTTGCCAGGGATGTGGGGCTTGAACAGGGCCGTGACGACATGGTGGCTGGCGAGAAGATCAACAGCACCGAAACCCGGGCTGTCCTGCATGTCGCGCTGCGCGATACTGCACAGGGCAAGTATCACGTTGATGGCGAAGATATCATGCCATTGATACAGGGCGAACTGGTCCGGATGCGCGACTTCTGTGATCGTATCCATACCGGCTCGTTCACGGGCCATACCGGCAAACCGCTGAAAACGGTCGTCAATATCGGCATTGGAGGCTCCGACCTTGGGCCGGTCATGGTGACGGAAGCGCTCGCCCCCTATCATATTGAAGGCAGAAAAACCCACTTTGTTTCCAATGTGGATGGTGCTCACCTTGCCAGCACACTCGCCAGTATTGATCCGGAAACGACGCTTTTCGTCATTGCGTCAAAGACATTCACCACACAGGAAACGATGACGAACGCCCATTCGGCAAGGGACTGGTTTCTGGACACCGGTGCCGGGCAGGCAGACATCGCGAAGCACTTTATCGCGCTGTCCACCAATGCAGCGGCGGTCAGTAAATTCGGTATTGATACAGCCAACATGTTCCGCTTCTGGGACTGGGTTGGGGGGCGCTATTCCCTCTGGTCAGTCATCGGTATGCCGATTGCCCTGCAAACCGGATTTGACAATTTCGCCCGTCTCCTGGCTGGCGCCGCGCAGATGGACCGACATTTCGAAATAGCTGACCTGCGTGACAACCTGCCAGTACTGCTGGCACTGATTGGTATCTGGAACCGGAATTTTCTCGATATTAGCGCACATGCGGTTCTGCCTTATGACCAGTCACTGCACAGGCTTCCTGCCTACCTTCAACAGGCCGATATGGAATCCAACGGCAAGTCCGTGATGCGCGATGGCATGGCAACATCGCACGCAACAGGCCCGGTTATTTTTGGTGAACCGGGCACGAATGGCCAACATGCTTTCTACCAGCTCATTCATCAGGGAACGGATATCATCTCGTCAGATTTCATCGCCCCGGCTATCAGCCATCATGAGCGGGGCGATCATCACAGAAAACTTCTGGCAAATTTCCTCGCTCAGCCGGAGGCACTGATGCTCGGCAAATCACTGGAGCAGGTCGTTGCCGAATTGTCGGCCAGCGGCAGATCCGATGCTGAGATCGAAAACCTTGCCCCCCACAGGAAATTTCCGGGCAACCGCCCGACAACCGCAATCCTGATGCAGAAACTCACACCGGAAACACTCGGGGCTCTCATCGCCCTGTATGAACACAAGATATTCTGTCAGGGACATATCTGGGGCATCAATTCATTTGACCAATGGGGTGTGGAACTGGGCAAAGTGCTGGCAGGCAACATTCTGACGGAACTTGGCGATCTCGGCGAAACCAAGCCCGCCTGCACCCAGCATGATAGCTCCACCAATGCCCTTGTTGACCGCATCAACCAGATGCGGAAAGATACCCGACCTCAGGATTAACGGAGTTTTTATGCGTATTATCGCCCTGTGCCTTGCCTGCCTGATGCTCGTTCTGCCCGCCAGTGCGCAGGCGGAAGATGAGCTGGTCCATGTCAAAATGGAGACCAGCGAAGGTGATATCTATCTTGCGCTGAACAGGACAAAAGCGCCCGTCACAGTCGAAAACTTTCTCGCCTATGCTGAGAGTGGCTACTATATCCGGCTCATCTTTCATCGCGTCGTCCCTGGCAGATTGATACAAGGGGGTGGCTATAATCGCTCCTTGTACCAACGGGGCAAAAGAGACCCGATCACCAACGAAGCGGATAACGGGCTGAAAAACCTGCGCGGCACCATTGCCATGGCCCGCAATGATGACCCGGACTCCGCGCAATCCCAGTTTTTTATCAACACGAAAGACAACCCGGAACTGGACCATCAGGGCAAGGAATATGCCTTCGACTGGGGCTATGCTGTCTTCGGTGAAGTGGTGTATGGCATGGACGTTGTGGATACTATCAGCTTCGTGCCGACAGAGGGACGCGGTGATTTCGCCGGCGAAGTCCCTGTCGAACCGGTCTATATCAACATGGTCCGGGAAATTGATGAAAGTGACATACCCACAGAATGACCAAAAACTATTCAGACCCCATCAAGTTTCAACTGGATGGCAAGGAACATGTTTTCGATCTTGATGAGCCAAAACTTCCAGGCTGGATCAAGGACAATGACATGTCCTCTGGCGGCTACCCGTATGAAGAAAAACTCGACCGTGATGATTACGAGGATCAACTCGAAACCCTGCAGGAAGAACTGATCAAGCTGCAATACTGGCAGCAGGAAAAGGGTACACGGATCATCATGCTGTTCGAAGGCCGTGATGCGGCTGGCAAGGGCGGCACCATCAAGGCCATTACCCAGAACATGAACCCGCGCCATGCACGTGTCGTCGCCCTGCCAAAACCAAGCGACCGGGAGCGCGGCGAGTGGTATTTCCAGCGCTATGTGCGACATTTCCCGACCAGTGGCGAAATGGTCCTGTTTGACCGCTCCTGGTATAATCGTGCGGGTGTCGAGCCGGTCATGGAATTCTGCACACCGGAACAGCACCAGACCTTTCTGCAGGAAGCACCTGATTTTGAGCGCATGATCGTCAGGGAAGGTATCTTTCTGTTCAAGTTCTGGTTGAATGTGGGGCGGGAAATGCAGCTCAAGCGGTTTCACGACCGGCGGCATGACCCGCTCAAGATCTGGAAACTCTCCCCGATTGATATCAAGGCCCTGAGCAAATGGGATGATTACACCGCGGCGCGTGACCTGATGCTTGAGCGCACGCATGACGCGCGGACCCCTTGGACGATCATTCGCTCCAATGACAAACGGCGCGCGCGCCTGAATGCCATCCGACGTGTCCTTTCAGCACTGGACTATGATGGAAAAAAAGAGAAGAATATCGGTGACATTGACCCGGCTGTGCTGGGAGAAGGTCCGGCCTTCCTGTCAGCAGGCAGCGAGTAATCCGACGTAAAGTAGTAAGGGGTAAGACATGTTGAAACGTATCCTGATAACAGGCCTGGCACTGATGATTGCCGCCTGCAGTTCATCGCCCTCCGGCGGGGCGGACAGGGGCAATGCTTCTTACCGCAATAACTGTTTTGCCGGCGGGGCCTCTTTCTGCCTCACCGCACCTTCGCAGGTCGTCAAGCGTGACCCCATCGGCGATTCAACGCTGTATCTCATCCAGATGGAAAGTGCCCGCTATTATATCTTTGAAGGCCGCGCGGCCAATGTGCCCTACGAGCACAAAGAAGAGCTGCGCCCGTTGCGCAGCAGCGGCGCCGATGCCCGTTTCAGCCAGTTCTATGAGCGCCAGACCTATCAAGCCTTCATTCAGCGTGCTGATATTACCCCATATCCGGAAATCCATATCTGGACAGCGGACTCTGCCGGGCGCGAAGAAGACATCAGTCTTATTCTGACCAGCATACGGCTTTTCTGAAACCGGCAATGCAACTGCAGAACTGAGAGTAATTCTCACTCTACAGAATAATTTTTGACTTGCCCTTGCAAGCTGCCTATTTCTGGCATTATGCACGGCTCTTTTGACCATCATGAAACAGGCAGTAAATGGGCCCTGGCCGCAACAGTTCTGTCCATCGGTGTTGCCCTTGTCCTGATCGCGACCAAGCTGATTGCCTGGCAACTATCCGGCTCCACCGCCATTCTTGGCTCACTTGCAGACTCCGCGCTGGACTTGATCGGCAGTGGCCTTGCGTTCATCGGCGTGCGCTGGGCTGCTGAACCGGCAGATGCGGAACATCGCTTTGGCCATCACAAGGCCGAGGCAATTACCGGCCTTGCACAGGCTATCCTGATCACTGGATCAGCTCTCTTTGTGCTGAATGAAAGTATCATGCGCCTGGTCACCCCGGCACCACTTGCCGCCGGCAACCTGGCCATCTGGGTCATGCTTTTGTCGCTTGTCCTGTCCACCGGGCTTGTGGCTTTCCAGACTTATGCCCTGCGCCAGAGTGGCTCCATTGCCGTGGAAGGTGACCGGGCACATTATACCGGGGACCTGATTGCCAATGCCGGCGCACTTCTGGCGATTTTTCTGTCGCTGCATTTTGGCTGGTTACGGGCAGATGCCATTGCCGGCATTCTGGCTGCCGTTTTTCTCGGCTGGTCCGCCCTCTCGATCAGCCGCCGGGTTCTGCCGCAGTTGATGGATGAAGAGCTTTCAACGCCTGAGCGGGAGCGCATCAGCCAGATTGTCATGGCCGATGGTGACGTGTTGGGTTTTCATCACCTGCGCACACGCCGTGCCGGCAGGCGGATTTACATCCAGCTTCATCTGGAACTCAGACCCGATATCCAGTTGCGCCATGCACACGAGATCAGCGAACGGGTTGAGGCGCAACTGCACGGTACGTTCCCCGGCGCTGACATCCTTCTTCATCAGGACCCTCATGGTGAAGCGGATGACCATGACGCGCCGGAAATTCCCACCACAGCCTGAAGGCGCACCGCCTCCCTTACCCCATTATGCCGGGCACTCATTTGGGCCGTACTGCCAGTGCCGGATATGGGCATCTATATTTCTGGTTGACATATGTAACGATCATTACATATTATGTATCGAACGATACAATTTATTTGCCCCATATGAAACAGACCAGCACAGACCCCACTGCCATACGCGAGCACAGCGACCAGCGGCTTGCCCGCGGCGCGCGCAGCCGCGAGAAAATTCTGGAAGCTGCACTGGATATCCTCGGCACGAGCGGCTATGGCGCGCTCAGCATTTCAGCGGTCTGCAAACAGGCAGGCGTCTCCGCCACATCACTGTACCATCATTTCGGCGACAAGGCCGGGCTTCTCTCAGCCATGATTGATGAGGCTTTTACCCGCAATGAGCGGCATTATATTGCGCGCATAGAACAGATGCAGTCCCCACTTGAGCAACTGGATGCCTTCATGACATCCGTACGCGATGTTTTCACTGATGACAGCCGCAACTCCGGTGCGATTCTCGCTGCCCTGTCGCAAGCGCGCGGAAACTCAAGCGATATCGCCCAGGTCATCGGCGAAGCGCGCCAGCGCATGTGGATCCTGATTGCAGAGCGGTTTGCCCAGTATTTCCGGATTGAGAACGGTATCGTCCTGACACATATTTTTACCGCCTTTTCCAGTTACATCCCACAGGTTCGGCAGGATCCGGACAGTGACGGGAAAGTAGAAGCGCTGATAGACACGCTGCGCACCGTGCTGCTCGTTATGGGCGCCGTTATCCAGCCTGACATGATGAAGGATGAAAATTACGCAGCGGCCGTGGCAAAAGCGCGCCAGAAACTCCTGCAGAACGACGAAGCGCATTCGTCACCCTGCAGCATTGTGACCCTTACGGAGAAAACACATGACCAGTACAACTGATCCCAGATATAATATGAATTTCCACCCCCTGAAGGCACTGAAAGCCACTTTCGCTTTTACAAAAAACAAGGAGGATACCTCACAGGTCTTCCGCATCATGAGCGCCCTTGACGGCGGCCAAAGTGAAAAGAACTTTCAGCGTTTCAAAACAACCCCTGCTGGCGGCGCTGTGCTGGCGGAAAAGCGCAGCCTTTACGAAGCCTTGTGCGACCGGGATTATCTGCGCCAGTGTCCGGAAGATAGTTTAGGCCGGGCTTATCTTGATTTCGTTTCACGGGAAGGTCTGTCTCCGGAAGGGTTTCAGGCAGAAATTGAAGCTGCGGATGAAGAACTGTCTCATATTTCCGAAGACAGGATCATCAACCGGATGCGCCTTCGCCATGCACATGACCTGTGGCATGTCATGACCGGCTATGGCCGGGATGCCATTGGTGAAGCTGCCCTGCTCGGCTTTACCTATGCACAAATTCGCGTGCTGGGCTTTGCCTATCTCGGGACAGTGGTCAGCCTGAACATCAAGGGCCAGTTCAGCGGTATGCCGGTTTTTGCCTGCTTCCGCGAAGGATATGAGCTGGGCAAACGGGCCGGATGGCTGATGGGCGCAGACTGGGAAAACCTGTTTCATCTGCCGCTGGAGGAAGTCAGGGCACAGTTCAATATTGGCATTCCGGCACAATATCTGGCGATCGCAGACAGGGCCGCTGCACGGGACCTTGAATTGCGTGAGGAACTGGCTGGCGCAGCAGCCTGAGCCGCAGACGGCTTCAAGAGGTCAAAGACCTCGCCGCTTTGCCCGGTTGATCATCCCCCTGAATAGGCATCACCCCAGACTTCGCGCAGGCGCTCTTCCCGGCCGCAGCGCGAGACGGTGAAATTATATTTGAGGCTGTATTTCTTGTAGTAGTCCTGGTGATGCGGCACAGCTGCATAAAAACGCTGTGCAGGTTCCACCAATGTAACAACATCCGCGCCAAGCTCTTGGGACGCGGCATCAATCGCAGCCAGCGCCGCTGCTTTCTCATCTTCAGTTGAAAAGTAGAGCGCGCCGAAATAGGAATTACCCTCATCGCAGAACTGGCCATTGGCGTTGAGCGGATCAATATGGCGCAAATGATAGTCTGCCAGCTGACGGTATGTCACCACAGACGGGTCGTACCAGACCTGCGCGACTTCCCGGTAACCGGCAATTTTCCATTGCTCATGCTTCTGGTGAACACCGCTGCCGCCCACATAGCCGGTAATCGCTTCGGTGACGCCATCGACCTTCTCGAAATGCTTGTCCACGCACCAGAAACAGCCCCCGGCAAATATCGCACTATCAAGGCCATCCGTCGCAAAATCGTCAGTGGTCTCTTGCCCGTCTGAAATCCCGATACAACCGGACAGGACGAATATGCCGGAAAGCAGCATCAGCACAGAAACTGTTTTTTGAAATTTGGCCATCATAAAACTCCCCGGACGACGCCCTGCATTATTTACCCCAGACCGTATTCACCCGGGCATCGCGCCCGCAGCCGAGCCGATATGTATTATAGCGCAGCGGGTTTTTCTTGTAGAAATCCTGATGGTAGTCAGCCACCTGCCAGAACGGCACCACATCATAGATTGGTGTCACGACAGCCTCGCCCAGCTCCTGTTCAGCCTCGGCTTTTGCCGCCTCGGCAATCTCACGCTCCTGCACGGTGCTGACCCAGATGCCTGTTTTATACTCATGCCCCCGGTCACAGAACTGCCCGCCATCATCCAAAGGATCAATATGCCGAAAGAAATAGTCCACAAGCTGACGATAGGAGACCAGCGCGGGATCATACGGCACTTTCACCGCTTCCTGGTGCAAGCTGCCGGGTTGCAGACGCCCGTAGACGGGGTTTTCTTCTGCACCGCCCATGAAACCGGAGATCACATCGCCCACACCATCGAGTTTCTCAAAGTCTTTCTCGACGCACCAGAAGCAGCCGCCCGCGAAATAGGCATAGGCCAGTTCTCCCGGCAGTAATGCTTCCACCGCCGGCGCAGAGGCCGGTGCCTCTTCCGCCTTGGCGTGCACACCCGCAGATTTCATCCAGAAAAACAGGATGAAGTATGCGCCGAGCACGGCCAGCGTGATGAATGTCCAGAATATCTTGCGTTGACGCGTCATAATAAATCTCCTGTGCACGGGATGTAGCGCCCTGCCGACGCGCTGCCAACTCACAAGCTGGTCAGTTTTAGCGTGAGGGTCACGGCGTGTGTAAATCCGGTGGCTTTTCCGCCATGGTAGCAAGATCGAGCGCCATGGCATAATTATGGATCATCACATCGCCCAGCGCAAAATCCCGCGGCCCCAACGCTGCAATAGAGCGGCGAAAGACGCGCACCAACTCTGGCACATCCTCCAGGTTGAACGGGCGTATCGTCGTCTCCTGCATACAAAATGCGCTTACAGGATATAGCGATAAGTCATCGCCTGATGGTCACTTTTGAACGTATCTGTCGGCGTCAGGCCGAAACGCTCGATCATCAGGGCGGCCATGAACTGAATGAACAGCGGTGAGTGAAAATAGGCATTATGGATCAACTCACTCTTGTCGAATTTCGTTGCCATAATCATCGGGTCCGCACCAGCCTCGCCCATGTCGCCATCTTCCAGCAACTGGCGCAACCGGTTGATCGCATCAGGCGCATCGCGCATGGAATTCTCGATCATCTCCTGCTGCACCGTCTCCGGCAGGTTCCCGACAGTGGTATCAGCAAAATCCAGCCCCGGCATCACGTCATGGACCTTTTCTCCGTACCCGTCATTCCCATAAGCTGTCCCTTTAATGGTATCAGTCAGATAGCTCGACAGGGCGGGACGCAAAATCAGGGTGAAGAAGATTGACGCTGCGCCTACCAGGAAAATGATGGTGAACAGGGCCACGTAGGCGCGCGTGACTTCATTGGTGATGCCCGATAGATCTGTAAACCAGTTTTCTATCTCCTCTGCCAGCGAGTCCCCCCTGTAAAGCAGGCTGCGCTGCCATGGGTCAGGCTCTGCATAAAACAGACGACAGACAAACGGCGCCAGCGTACCTTCATTATCATCACAGCGGCGCTCAAACACTGTCGCCGTGCGTTTGGAGGTCAGGAAAGCTGTGTCCTTGGGCAGCACCCACTGGCCCAGGCCGCCATCATATTTCAGCAATGGCTCCATCTCACTGGCCGGCAGCACCGCCAGCAAAACAGGCAGGCTCCGGCTTGCTTCATTGTTATCTTCCCCAAGAGAGGCAAAGAAAATGAACTCGATATTGTCCGGAATGAAATCCCCGCCCAGAATGGAGGCAAGGTCCGCCGTCAACCCGATTCGTGTGGCGATCAAATCTGCCAGGGCCGCTTCATCCTCGGCCCGCACAAGCACATATCCCTTTTCTGCCGGCAGATCTGCGATGATATCCTGCATCCAGGAGAGACCATCATTTTCCAGAACAGCGGCAACAGCCTCACTCTCCCACAATTCTGCAAACGGAATAGCCCGCAGGTCATTGCGCGTATGCAATATCTTTGGCGCGAAGAGATCATAAATCTTTTTCTGCCGCGCCGCGTCCTCAACTTTCAGCTGGATCACCTGATCCGTTGCGACAACATAATTCTGCTGGCTCATGATGCCGCCATCACCAGAGCGCCAGTAATGTGAATCCGTGGCCACTGCCTGCAGGATAAACGCTAGATAGATCAGGCCGACCAGCAGGAAGGAGACGAAAGAGAACACGCCGACAAAAATCGTCTGGCTGTCCACCAGATTCGGTTCAAACAGCGCCCCCTTGCGCAGCATACGGATCGCCTCATCCTGCCGGTGACTGGCCGAGAACTGTTTGTGGCCGAAGACACCTGCCAGCGCATTGCGCTGGAGATATTTCTGACGCATGGCATTGGGGCGGCCATAAAGGCGCAGGATAATGAAGACGGCAATCGCGGACCAGAAATTCATGGAGGTATATTCCGTCCAGCCGAAGGTAACGAGGGATTTCAGCCCCTCCATCAGAAAGGTCATCAGGGTTTTGGGCTCGCCATTTTCATCCAGTGGAATACCGCTCTGGTCTCCGTTCTGTATGGCAATCAGTTCATCAACCGGGAAAGCCCCTACCAGCGCCAGAATGGACAGGCTGACCGCCACCAGCAGCATCAGGCGCCCGATAATGTTGAACCGGGTGAACGGGTTGGCGTTGCTCTTGAAGCGGATCATCGGCGTGCCAATGGTGGCAAAACCGCGGATCATGTCCGTGGCCTGCGCCTGTTTTGCCATATAAAGCCGCGCCAGCGCATGAATGCCGATGCTGCCGCCATGGCTGTGGCCCACCACGACAGGTGCCACGGGCTGCTGTTTGATCAGCGCTGCCAGCTCTTTGCCGGCCTTGCGCCGGTCCAGTTCGGAATTGCACCCGGTCCAGTGGAACGGCAGGATCGTCAGCGGCTCCTTGATGTACCCCTGCAGTGCAACCAGAAAGTCAGAGCCTTGCTGCCACCATTTCTCGCCACTATCTGCCTCATCATTGGCAAAAGTGCCATGCACGGTGATCAGCGTCACGCCGCCATCGGGGTTGGTCTGGGCCGACTTTTCACCCGGCTGATCCTGCAATGTGGGGCGATGCAGCAATGGCCCGCGATAGTCACCGCGCTGCCGGAACGGCCCGGGCAAAAGATCGCGCAGCCGCCCCAGCGGCAACAGCATGGCCGCCACCAGCACAAGGGCCAGCGCCAGTGCACCACCGACAATATATTGCAGAATTTCCATACCCCAAGAACCCCTTCCCAAGGAACAGTCTAGCACGACAGAAACAGGCAGCAACCCGTTTCAATAAGGGGGTAAAAACACCTCTAACAAAAAAGGCCTTCGCGGATATCGCGAAGGCCTTTCTGCAAAATCTTTATGGGAAGAAGTCGCTCTTATGATGAATAGAATTCCACCACCAGGTTTGGCTCCATTGTGCCAGCATAGGGCACTTCAGCGAATTCAGGGATGCGGATGAGGGACGCAGTCATTTTCTTCGGGTCCACATCGACATATTCCGGAATGTCACGCTCAGGCGATTGCAGGGCTTCGAGCACCAGCGCCATATTCTTGGACTTTTCGCGGATTTCCACCACATCGCCGACCTTCATGCGGTAGGACGGAATGTTGGTGCGCACACCATTGACCATGACATGGCCGTGATTGACGAACTGACGCGCGGCAAAAACGGTCGGCACAAACTTTGCGCGGTAAACCAGCGCATCAAGGCGGGATTCAAGAATACCGATCAGGTTCTCGGCCGTGTTGCCTTTCATGGCAGCAGCATTCTTGTAAATCTTGCTGAACTGTTTTTCGTTGATATTGCCGTAATAGCCTTTCAGCTTCTGTTTCGCCATCAACTGGATGCCGAAGTCAGACAGCTTGCCCGCGCGGCGCTGGCCATGCATACCCGGCTTGTATTCACGCTTGTTGACAGGAGATTTGGGGCGACCCCAGATATTTTCACCGACACGACGGTCGATCTTGTATTTCGCATTGATGCGATTGGACATCAGATCCTCATTTACGATGTGCTCCGGTGCGCCGGCCTTTCCAGTACACATTTTTCAACGGCGGTCACACATCACCCGTTTGAGCGAGTGCAGTTACGCAAAAGGACCATGCCTGTCAACACAATCACCCTGTTGGTAGTGTCTCAGTTTGAAACTGGAGGGCTGCTATTGGCCCGAAGTTGCTGTTGCGGTTAGGCTACCAGACGTCTGGTTTGTGACGTAAGTTGCACCCTTGTTACCGTACTTAAGTTTGGATTTGAAACCGATGTTTCATGAGGTAGAAAAGATAACTTCAGAGCCGCGCACGTTTGATTTTTTGGATTCAGGCCAAGGGAAAATTGAAACAAACCAAATCAACGTTGACGGTGTTTGTTTAATCAACAACCTATATCGTTTTTCATTCGAGCCCGACAGTTTCCAAACTATCTTGTGCGAATGTTGTGGTTTTTCGGGTTGCGCACCAGGATCATGGGCCTGTTTGCGTAGACTTGAAAATTACGTAGTGCTTGTGCCCGCAATTGAAGCAATCATTGAGCACGAACTGCCGGACGAATATATGCCACCAGAAATACTGACCAAACTTGGGCCACTCAAGATAACAGCCGGAATCTATAAGCATTTGCGAACTCTTGTTTCTGAATTACCACCGTTTGAAGAAATTCCAGTAATGTCAGCTTTAGACGCTATGGGCGTTCAAAAACTAGCGATACCTGGGCGTGCTTTAGGAGAACTAAAATCGCCGGTGGAAATAAGGCGAGAAGTTTTCATAGCAGCGTCGGACGGTGATTTGCATGACCTTCTAGAACAATATGAATCTGTTCTAACTGAAGTTGAAAGTGGTGATAAAACGCTGTTTGTCTCTATACCTGACAAGGTAATCGAATTTCATCTCGATCTTCCAGGGTTTCCAACTTGGACGGGCCTAGGGTTCAAAGATGGGCGAGCCTTGCTGACGACGCCCATAACTTAGATGAGCCTATGCGCTGGTCAGCTGAATTTTACGGCAAGAATGATACAGGGTTCGGACATAAGATTGCAGACTGGCTACTTCTGCTTCTGGTGAGAAATTGCCATCGAATTCAAACTGAGACTCTACCACCCTGTTTTGTCACCCGGTTTTGCCCACCCTATTTTGCCAAGGATTTCCCCGAAGCGGGCTTTTTTTAGGGAATGGATTAATCAGGCATAAAGAAGAACCCGGCGACGCTCTCGTCAAAATCAATAGTCCGACAAGAGGAAGCCACCAAATGAAGCTCTTCACCGCCTTTGCCCTTGCCCCATTTGCCCTGTTGGCAGCCACTTTTCCAGCCAGCGCGCAGGACAGCCGCGCTGCTGGCAGCATCGGCCTTGGCACCAACGGCATCAGCCTGGAAGCCAAGGCGAGCCTGACCTCCACCCTGGTCGCACGCGGCGGCTATAACTACCTCAAGGGCGATATTGGCGATCAGGATTATGACGGCATCGAATATGGGGTCGAGTTTGATGCTTCCACCGTCTCTGTCGCGGCAGATTACCACCCGTTTCGCAATGCCTTCATGTTCAGCGCCGGCGTGTACTTTGGCGAGCGCGGTGCGGGCCTTCGCGCAGTGCCAACCGGCACGGTCGAAATTGGCGGCCAGACCTTCACGGCCGCACAGGTCGGGACCCTGGTCGGTGATGTGAGCGCGGCTGACGTGGCACCGTTTTTCGGCCTTGGCTGGGACACAACTTTTTACACGCAGCGCCGCTGGTCGTGGTTTGTGCGCGGCGGCGTGATCCTGTCTGATTCCCCGGATGTGGAACTGAGCTCTGTTGGCGGCACCCTCTCCAATGATCCGCTCTTCCTGGCCGAACTTGAAGCAGAGGAGCAGGCGCTGGAGGACGACATCAACGAGTTTGACCTCTATCCCGTGCTCGAGGCCGGGGCCAGCTACCGCTTCTGATCCTGCAGGGGTCTCAACATGGCCGACGCGATCCTGCTATATGTCACCTCCCCGGACCATGAAACCGGTGCAGCGCTGGCAGAGAAACTGATCTCCGACCGCATGGCAGCCTGCGTCAACCTGTTGCCGGGCATGACCTCTGTTTATGACTGGCAAGGCAAAGTGGAACAGGCAACGGAAGTCGTGATGATTGTCAAAACCACCACCGAAAAAGCTGCCCCGGCCCGCGACATGATTCTGACAGAGCATCCTTATGAATGTCCCTGTATTGTCGCCCTCCCGATCAGCGGGGCGCACTCACACCAGCCCTTCCTGGATTGGATCGGGCAAAACACATCATAAGCTATCGCCCTCCTCTTGCCCTCTTGCAGCTTGCGCCTGTAAGGGCATTGACCAGTAACCTGCAGCTGGAGCTGTCCACATGTTTTTGCGCAATATCTGGTATTTTGCTTTTCAGGGCTCTGACCTGAAGCCGGGTAAGATGATCCACAAGAAATTGCTGGGCGAGCCAGTGCTATTTGGCCGCAAAAAAGACGGCGAGGTTTTCGCGCTGCGCGATATCTGCCCCCATCGCGGCGTGCTGTTATCGGGCGGACGCCTGCTCGGCCCGGGCGACAGCGCCGTGGGAGAGACCGTGTCCTCGGATCAGGTCGAATGCCCATATCATGGCTGGCGCTTCGGCGCAGACGGCAAATGTGCCGCCATCCCGTCTCTCGTGCCCGGACAGGAGATTGATGTCGAGAAAATCAGGGTGCAGCGCTATCCGGTGGCCGAGAAAAACGGACTGGTCTGGGTTTTCATGCCCGACGCAGAGGATCGGCCAGCGCTCACAGACGATCCGGAGACAGATATTCCCCTGCCCCCCACACTCCCCGGCATTGAACTGGATCATCGCCCACGCATGCGCGACCGCATCATGTTTGACTGCCATATTGACAATGCCGTGATCGGCCTGATGGACCCAGCCCACGGACCCTTCGTCCATCAGGCATGGTGGTGGCGCACCTCTGATTCCATTCATCAGAAGGCCAAGGAATTTACCCCGTCTGAACTGGGATTCACCATGGTCGCACATGAACCATCATCAAACTCGGCCGGGTACAAACTGTTGGGTGGCAAGCCAGTGACAGAAATCGCTTTCCGCCTTCCCGGCATCCGCACGGAACTGATCACCGTTGGCAAGCATAAAGTCCTGGGGTTAACAACCGTCACGCCCATTGACGAAGATCATACGGAAGTCACCCAGACTTTCTTCTGGACCAACCCGATGTTCAACTTCCTGAAACTGATCCTGATCCCCATGGGCCGGGCGTTTCTGCGGCAGGACCACCGTATCGTCATGATGCAGAAGGAGGGCCTGCAATACAATCCGCGCCTGATGCTGATCAATGACGCAGATGTTCAGGCCAAATGGTATTATCGCCTCAAGAAAGCCTGGGACGACGCTCAAACCTCAGGCGAGGCCTTCACCAACCCCGTACAGCCCGCCACCTTGCACTGGCGGAGTTGACAAGAACAGCCGGTTAAGGTCGTGCAAGGCGGAATTTCGCTGGTGAACCGTGCAAGGATGGCTCAAGCTTTTCACCATCCATCCAGATCTCGATATACTTTGGTGACCGCCGCACATATTCTATCCCCCTGACCTCCCCTGTGGACAACTCTACCAGCATTCCCTGTTCGTAATATGGTGCCAGTAAATCTGCCGCACTGACTAACAGGACGGCACTCTGATTTATCGTCAGCACACCATTGGTCCAGTTACTATCTGTAAAGTCCAGAGGCGTTGTATATTCAGAGTATTCCCCAAATACCTTTCCCATACTGAGGAGCATATTGGCCAGAATTTGCGCCGGGAAAAGCATCGCGGGATCGATATCACTGATCGTCGAAATTTGGCACTTGTCGATCCGAGCCTGCCCCCCCCTGCCACGGACAGCCCTTATATTCAGCTCACTCCTGCCGCCGGGGATGATAAAAGAAATGCTATCCGAACGGGCTGGCGCTCCGAAATCACGCCAACTTTTGCCGCGTAGCATGGTGCCATTGCGCCATCTAAGCCGCCACAGGGAATGATCACCTGTATATGTTACCGGTATCGTGACTTTATAAATTTTCTCTGTATCCGGCAGATCAAATTCTACTTCCATTTGAACTGTGCTGTCACCTGGTATTACGGTGCATGTGTGGGCGGTATCTGCCCATACCGCTGCTTCATGCCGACCCTCCCAGACCACATGTTGCGCATCAGACATGACCGGCCTGTAGTGAGTCACGACAGTATCGTAGAACCATGTCTGCTGCATAATGCTCCACAAATGCCAGTGCGAGTAATCCGGGCTTGTAGTCAGAACCACAATATCCTGATTGCCGCTCAGGATACGTTGCCAGTCCCTCTTGTTTTTCTCCCCTAGGGCATGCAGTGCTAGGGCGGAACTGGTATGCACATTCGCATTATAAACATGGGTCACCGGAGAATAATAATCCCCGATGATCATTGGGACTTCCTCATGCTGGGAGAAGTAGGCATGCATTTCAGGGCTGATAAATCCGCTATAGGTGCGGTAGGCCGATTTGAGATGCTCTACCTGCTTGTCGAAACGCTCGGAGGTAGCCGTCATGACGCCACCAACGACAAGAACAGCCAGCACCAACTGGTAGATATCAGCCAGTGGCAGCTTATTTCCGCCTAACCTTACCAGCCTGTCAGCGATAAAGTTGACACTCACAACAATAAAGATCAGTATATTAACGTTGTAAAATGGATAATAGTACCGGTCGGATCTGTGGCCCACCGTTTCCAGCAGCACAGCAGCAGCGAATAGCGCAATGGCAATGTTGACAAAAATTAGTCGGCGCGTTGTTGCCAATGTAGCAAATATCAGGAGCCAATATTCCGGCTTCTTAACAATATACTGCCTGATACCGTTCAAAAATGTTTCAAAATCATAGATCTTGTTTGTATAACTCTGGAAGTACCAGTATTGCCCGTCTGATACACCGCGATACCGCTCAACAAAGTCAATCAGATGAAACTGCGTAAAAAACGCCACCATGGCCAGGAACATGCCAATAGCCATCAGGCCGATCCTGACAATCTCCATCGGTCGGGACCAGTTCTTGATCGCGATATAAATTCCGGCTGATACGCCCAAAGGCAAGCCATAATCAAATGAGATCAGTGGCATCAGCGCTATCCCCAGCGCGATACTAAGCCGGGGCAGTCGCGCGCGCGCCAACAACAGGCTTAGTCCCAGAAACAGGCATACAGCAAAGACAAAACGATAGCTCAGCGCACTGTTATCCGGGATAAGCAAGCGCTGCTCTGTAATATAAAAAGCATTGACGAATATAAACGCGGCAAACGACACCAGTGTCACAAACCAGATTCGCTGTGGCGGCACATTCCAGACGGCAGTAATAAGCCGTGTCATGATCATCCAGCCCAGCACAGAAAGAAACGAGCAAAAAATAACAAACCAGCCGGCTTCCATCCAAATGAACAGAGACAGGATTTTACCAGGAAGGATACCAAGATAGAGTACGTAGTCACGACCAAGAACACCATCAGACCCTGCCAGTACTGCGGTACTGAGTAGCTGATATTGCCCATCCACGTGATAGCCGTAAGAGCCAATCGCCATGGCGAAACCACTGTAAAGCGCGGTCAAAACAGTCAGCATTGCAATAAGAAGGGAACTGTTTGCAATGAGCTGCTGTCCGGAAAACTTCAGACCAGCCTGCAAGAGATTTGTATAATAGAGCATTGAACTCCCCGCGCCAGTAACAACGTAAAGTCTACCGCATAATCTCCCGGCAAGTCTGATAAATTGTTACATACAGAGCCCTGCTGGGATGGCAACTGGCACACCTGTTTATCGCACTGGTCTCTGCCCGCATGTTGGCGTAAAGCAATATCGATGCATTTAAGCGAAAGCCTGTTCATGTCACCGTCCGATCCTTGTACCTCCTCCGACAGCAAAGAACAGCCGCGTTCGGCAGCCGCGAAACTCCATGCTGTGCTGGATGAACTGGCAGTCCGGGCGGCAGATAGGGCCACTACGCGCCCTTCTGAAAAGGACCCGGCCGACAGTGAGCCCAGCACCGACACTACCGGGCCTGCACAAAAAGCCGCCAAAGGTGAGAAACCGGATGGCCCCAAAGCATCCCTCGGTGCACTTGTCGAGGCGCTGGATGAGCGCGCCTATGGCATGATGCTCTTACTGCTGGCGCTGCCCTGTTGCCTGCCATTTGTCTACCTGCTGCCCCAGATTGTTGCCTTGCCAATGCTGGCACTCGCAGCCCAGATGGCAATGGGCAAGGAGGCTCCCTGGCTGCCTGCGGGGCTGGCAAAACGTGAGTTTCAGGTTTCCATGATGAAAGGCACGGTGAGACGGGCGGAGCGCTATCTCGGCTGGATTGAGCGTGTCACGCACCCGCGCCTGACGGCCCTGTCAGATGGTGTGGGTATGCGGATCACCGGCGCATTGCTGCTGATTCCCTGCGCCTCCATTCTGGTACCGCTGCCCCTGACCAATTCCACCCCGGGGGTGGGGGTCGCCATAGCGTCTGTCGGCCTGATTGAACGTGACGGATTGTTGATTATCCTCGGGCTTCTGATCGGGTTATTGTGGGTTGCTGCTCTGGTCTTTTTCGGCGCAGAAGCAATAAGTTTTGCCAAGGACTGGCTCCTGGGTCTGGTATCATCATGATGGGCAAGTTTTTCTACCTGCTGACGATCCCTGTACGCGCATTACTCATTTGCGGGCTTGCCAGTGCGGGATTGCTGGCAGCGGCGCATCTATTCGAGCGTGTGGGTGACCTTCCCCCTTGCGCCCTCTGCCTCGACCAGCGTGAAGTGCACTGGGCGGCCCTTGCCGTCTTTGTCATCGCGCGCGGGGTCATTGTCGTAACCAATTCCACGCGCGCCCTGACAATCGGGCTCATTGTTATGATACTTGTCTATGGCTACTCCACCTGGCTCTCCGGATATCATGCTGGTGTCGAGTGGAAATGGTGGCCGGGCCCGGAAACCTGCAGTGCCACGACGGACCTCAGTGGCCCGATCAATCCCCTGGACGCGCTCGGGGATACAGTCGTGCCGTGTACGGAAGCTGCCTGGAGATTGTTTGGCATCTCCATGGCGGGCTACAACTTTCTGATCTCACTGGGCTTGATGATGCTGGCGGCTGCAGGGGCCTGGCGCAACATTGCCTCAGACACGGCCACCCTTGCCGGGCGCGGCTGGAACGCCTAAGTCTTGTCTATGAGCAAGGCAACTTTCATCAATGCCCACCGCCCCGGCGCACGCGAGAAGCGGCTGCAGGAGATGCTGCGCGTTGACCACGCAGGCGAATATGGCGCGGTGCAGATATATAAGGGGCAGCGCGCCGTCTTTGACCGCCTGCCACACAAGGCCCGCCTCTCAAACCTGCTCAAGGAGATGGAAGAAAGCGAGCAGAAGCATCTCAGTGCTTTTGACGACCTGCTTGCTGATAACAGAGCCCGCCCAACAGTCTTCGCTCCCATCTGGAACGTCGCCGGCTTCGCACTGGGCGCCGGCACAGCCCTGATGGGCGAGAAAGCTGCCATGGCCTGCACCTCCGCTGTCGAGGAAGTCATCGAGCAGCACTATGCTGAACAGGCTGAAGAGCTCGGCGACACGGAACCTGAGTTGCGCGATACCATCCTTGAATTTCGCGAAGACGAACTGGAGCACAAAGATACAGCGCTTGAAGAAGGGGCGGAAGATGCACCCGGCTACAGCCTGCTGAAAGGTGCAATTCAGGCAGGCTGTCATCTCGCTATCCGGCTGAGTGAGAAAGTGTGAGCAGCGCACCTGACAGGATTGATACATCCGTCCGCCCCCCAACGATTGGCGATGTACCAAAAGCACTGTGGATGCTCATCGCCATCATGGCCGTCATTGAACTTTTCCTGACAGGTGCGGACCAGGGACTGGTGGGCACCCCGGACTGGCGAGGCTTTGCGTTTCTCTATGGTGCTTTTTGGGATCCACTGACCACCGGTGCCGCAGAGCCGGTCTTCTCGCTACAACCCTATACCATGTATCTCACCCATGCCCTTCTGCATGCAGATCTCTTTCACCTGCTGATGAACAGTGTAATTCTCCTTTCTATCGGCAAGCTCATCGCTGAACAGGCGGGTGTGAATGCGATGCTTTTATTGTTCGTGGTCTGCGCGATCGGGGGCGGCATCGGTTTTGCCCTGCTCGCAGATACGAATATCCCCGCGATTGGTGCCTCGGGCGCCGTATTTGGCTTTCTTGCAGTGTGGCAATACTGGGATGGCGTCATCCGCCGCGCCCGTGGTCTGTCGCTCAAGCCCGTGTTCCAGACCATCGCCGGGCTCATTATCCTGAACATCGTTCTGGCGCTGTGGATGCAGGGCGGCCTTGCCTGGCAGGCACATCTCGGCGGATTTATCGCCGGGCTCGCCATGGGCCCGGTCATGACACATTACGCACGGCAAAATACAGCGCACCGTCAGAGCTGATCCGGCCTGACAGGCCCCTGCCGGAATGATATAGTTCAATCAACAAACACACGCGGCCAAAGCCGCATGAGAGGGACATCATGAAGCTGAAACACCTGTTATTACTGGGCACCATGGCCGCACTGACGGCCTGTGAGAATACACCTGTTAGCACACAGACAAACACTGCAGCCGCAACTGCTGCAGATAAATTCGAGCTTGATTACGAAAAATTCACGCTGGACAATGGCCTGGAAGTCATTCTCCACCGTGATACATCGGACCCGATTGTGGCCGTGACCACAGTCATCCATGCGGGCTCAAACCGTGAAAAACCGGGTCGCACCGGGTTTGCGCATTTCTTCGAGCATATGGCCTTCAATGATTCCGAAAACGTGCCGCGCGGCTGGAACCGCAAGGCAATCCCGGACTGGGGCGGTCAGCGCAATGGCGGCACCTGGAGCGATGGCACCATTTATTATGAAGTGGTGCCCAAAGACGCTTTTGACAAAATCCTCTGGATCGACTCAGACCGCCTCGGCTATATGATAAACACAGTCACACAGGCAGCCCTTGATGCTGAAATTCAGGTCGTCAAGAACGAGAAACGCCAGCGTTATGACAATGCGCCTTACGGCTACACAACCGAAGTAATCCGCAAAAACCTTTATCCGGAAGGTCACCCATATAGCTGGACCACGATCGGGCTGTTGCCGGACCTACAGGCCGCCACGCTTGAAGACCTGAAAGAGTTCTACACAGAGTATTATGGCGCCGCCAATGCGACTTTGGTCATCGCCGGAGATATTGACCTCGAAGAGACCACGGAAAAAGTGGCGCGCTGGTTTGGTGAAATTCGCCGCGGACCGGATGTCGCGCCGCTTGAGCCGATGCCAGCCAATCTCACCGAGACAAAGACGCTCTGGTTTGAAGACAACTTCGCCCGTCTGCCGGAATTGCGCATCACCATCCCCACTGTCGAAGATTACCATCCGGATGCTTTGGCCCTGAATGTTCTCGGCCAGATTCTGGGAGGCAGCAAGAATTCACCGCTCTATCGCGAAATCGTGGACACCCGAAAACTGGCCCCGAATGTCAGCAGCTATTCCAGCGTTGACGAAATCGCCGGCACCTTCACCATCCGTGTGCGTGGCAAGGCAGATACTGATCTTGATGATGTGATGGATGGCATTGAAACGGCACTGGCTGATTTCGAGGCCAATGGCGTTGACCCGAAAGACCTGCAGCGCATCAAGGCAGAACAGGAAACCATTCTGTATTCCGGTCTGTCTACGGTGCTTGGTAAATCCAACACCATGGCCATCGACAATGAATTTGCGGGCGATCCGGCCTATGCCATCAAACAGGCCGAATTGCTCACTGCCGTCACGGCAGAGGATGTCATGCGGGTGTATGACACATATATCGATGACAAACCTGCCGTCATCACAAGCTTTGTGCCGAAAGGAAAAGCTGACCTGGCCATTGAGGGCTCAGCGCTCGCAGAGGTTTTCATTGAAGAAGTGAAGGCCGACAATGCCAGCGAGAACGTCACGCGCGGCGAAATTGGTGATTATGAGAAAACCCCGAGCAAATATGACCGCTCTGAGCCTCCCTTTGGTGAACTGCCGCTCGTCAGTATGCCCGATGTCTGGGAAGCCAGCTTTGGCGACGGGATTCGCGTGCTTGGCATAGAGAACAGTGAAACGCCGCTGGTCACTTTCGATATCACAATCAATGGCGGCGGCAGCCTTGATCCGCTGGCGCAGAAAGGCGTCTCCAGCCTGCTGGCGCGCCTCATGAATGAAGGCACGGCAACCCGCACAGCCGCCGAGCTCGAACAGGCGATTGGCCTGCTTGGCTCCGGCATTTCTGTCAGTGCGTCTGCGGAGGAGGTGACTATCTCTGCCACGTCCCTCGCCCGTAATTTTGAAGATACAGTCGCGCTGGTTGAAGAAATTCTTGCCCAGCCGCGCTGGGAAGAAGCGGATTTCGAGCGCGTAAAATCCGCCGCCCTGACTGCCATCACGGGGCGCGAAGCCAACCCGAATGCGATTGCCTCCTTGTCATTCAACAAGCTCATCTATGGCGATGCCCATCCGCTTGGTTTGCCAACAGACGGCACGGCAGAGACTGTCAGCACCCTGACTCTGACTGATTTGCAGGATCATTATGCACGTATGAAGACCATGAGCCCGCGCATTCACATCGCCGGTGCAGTCTCGCAGGCCAGGGCAGAAGCAGCCTTTGCTACTTTCGCGGATGATTTTGCCGCCCCGGACCAACCAGTGCCCACCTATGATATTCCGGAGCAGAACACAGACGGCACAACATATTTCATTGATGTGCCGGGCTCCAAGCAGAGTGTCCTTTATATTGGCAAGCTGACTGTGCCAACGGCCCATCCTGACTTTAATAAAATTCAGTTCACAAACGAAAAACTGGGCGGCGGCATCAGTGGTGATCTGGCGCAAACACTGCGGATCGAAAAAGGCTATACCTATGGCGCCTATTCCTCCATCGGCAATGGTCTGACGGCGCGCCCGTTCATCGCCGGCACCAGCGTGCGGGCGAATGCCACCAAGGATTCACTGATGATCATCGAAGACATGATCTCATCCTATGGTGAAACCTTTACACAGGCTGATGTGGAAACCACACAGTCCAAGCTGATCAAGGAAAACACCCGCGCCTTTGAAAGCCTGAACGCGAAACTCGGCACGCTGCGCCAGATTTCGAAATATGGCAAAAGCAATACCTATGTGGAGGATGAACAGCAGGAGCTCATCAGTATGCAACTTGATGATTTCCGCAAGATCGCCGCAACATATCTCGACGAAGAGGAAATGATTTATCTAGTTGTCGGCGACAAGGAGACCCAGTTCGGACCGGTGACTGAATTTGCTACTGGCGACGTGATTGAGCTGGATATCTATGGAGAGCGGGTGGAGTAATCTCCTCTGGTCATCCCGGCTCGTGTGAAAGGGGCCGGGATGACCGATTGAACACAGGATCGCACTGCCACGCGCATTAGACATCACCGGAAGGCAGCGATATGAGTGACCTCTTCAGGCAAGACAAAAAGAGGAAACCAGAATGTTCAGTCACTTGATGATCGGCGTAAAGAATCTCGAAGAATCAAAAACTTTTTATGATGCGGCGCTTGGGGCACTTGGGATCAAACCCGGCCGCGTAGACCCGAAAGGGCGCGCCATGTATATCCACAATGGCAACATTTTCATGCTGTCAGAACCAATCGACGGCAAGGAAGCCTGCGGCGCCAATGGCGGCACCATCGGTTTCGCCGCGGCCACGCCCGAAGAAGCAGATGCTTTTCATAAGGCTGGTCTTCAAAATGGCGGTACAGCCATTGAGGACGCGCCCGGCTGGCGAGAAAATAATGACCTCAAACTTTATCTGGCTTACTTGCGCGACCCTGCTGGCAACAAGATCTGCGCCATGTGCCGCGGCTGATACGCATCTTCCTTCCAGGCCTCGGGACCATCAGCAAGATTGTCATCCGGGGCCTGACTTCCTTTTCATCCCTGTTACTTTTATCTGAGCTTTCCTGGGCATTCCTGAATGATGCCCGATGACGCCCGGCGCGCCTCTCCAGAACGGCTATCACAACTTTATAATTGACTTTGTTTTCTTTTTGTTCTATGTTTCGATCGGAGGAACAGGTCAATCATCATGTCTTTCATTTTTTCAGTTTCCGCCCTTTTGCGCCTTGGCCGCACCTGTCGCCATGGATGCGGCCATCCCGTGATGACGATCGGGAACCAGTGCCGGAAACTATGCCGAAAAACGTGGCAAATCATATCACGCACCCGGCTGGCCTCACTTCTGGCAGAGTTGGACTCTGGCCTTGTCCATGATAAACTCTCCCCAGCGTCAGGGCCGCGCGGCGCCTGCCCAAATTCTTAAAAGAATAATGAGGGATATCATGATTTCCACCAAAAGACTGACCGGCGCAAGCCTTGCCGGTGCTTCACTGTTTGTACTTTCAGCCTGTGGGGGCACAACTGAGGCCCCGATTGAGAATCCACCTGCGCCAGCCGTTGAAGAAGAGGCTGGCCCAACAGTTGCGGATGTGCGCGCCTTTATCAACGAAGCAGAAGCTGAGCTTGATGTGTTGTTTGCCCGTTCGGCTGACGTCAACTGGGCTTATGCGACGGACATCAACGAGGAAAACGAAATTGCTGTTTCGGAAGACAGCGCCATCCTGACCGAGAAGATGGTAGAACTGGCCAACGAAACCAAGAAATTCCAGGGCCTTGATCTGCCCGCTGACTTGCAGCGCAAGGTCGATATCCTGCGTGGTGGCATCACTATTCCTGCACCGTCAACAGACGGGGCGGCCACGGAACTTGCCAATATCAACACCGCCCTCAGTTCAGCCTATTCTACTGGCAAGATCGACTTTGAGGGCGAAACCGTCCCGCAGAATGAGACCGAACTCCTGATGCGCAACCTGCGCGATGCGGACCAGCTGGAAGAAGTCTGGACCAAATGGCGCGCCGAAGCCAAAGCCAGCAAAGCCAGCTACACCCGTATGGTCGAAATCGCCAATGCGGGCGCACGTGAGCTTGGTTATGCCGATGTGGGGCAGATGTGGCGCTCCGGCTATGATATGGACCCGGACGCTTTTGCCGCAGAGACCGACCGCCTCTGGGGGCAGGTTGAACCCCTCTATGAAAATCTCCAGTGCCACGTAAAATATAAACTGAATGAGCAGTATGGAGACGATGTTGTACCGCTTGATGAGCCCATCCGGGCAGATCTACTGGGCAATATGTGGGCCCAGCAATGGGGCTCACTTTACGATATCGTAAAGCCGCAAAGCACCGGCGGCAGTTCTACCGTTGATCTTGATGCCCTGCTGGCAGAGAACGATTACACACCGATCAGGATGGTTGAAGCCGGAGAGGAATTCTTCTCCTCGCTTGGTTTCGCGCCCTTGCCGGAGACCTTCTGGGAGCGTTCCCAGTTTGTGAAGCCGGATGACCGCGAGGTTGTCTGCCACGCCTCGGCCTGGAACCTTGATAACCAGGAAGATATCCGTATCAAGATGTGTATCAATGTGGATGGCGAAGACTTCCGCACCATTCACCACGAGCTTGGACACAATTATTATCAGCGCGCCTACAAGGACCAGCCTCTCCTGTTCAAGAACGGCGCCCATGACGGATTCCACGAAGCGATTGGTGACATGATTGCGCTGTCCATCACGCCGGAATATCTCCAGCAGATCGGCCTTTTATCGGCAGACGACGTGCCCGGCGCGGATGGCGATATCGAGTTGCTGATGCAACAGGCGCTGGAAAAAATTGCCTTCCTGCCTTTCGGCCTTCTGGTCGACAAATGGCGCTGGCAGGTTTTCTCCGGTGAGTTGACGCCCGACACATACAATGACGGCTGGTGGTCACTGCGCGAGCAGTATCAGGGCATCCGCCCCCCCAATGACCGCCCGGCAGACGCCTTCGACCCGGGTTCCAAATATCATGTCCCGAATAATGTGCCGTACACACGCTACTTCCTAGCACATATATTGCAGTTCCAGTTCTACAAGGCCGCCTGTGACCAGATCGGCTGGGAGGGACCATTACACCGCTGCTCGTTTTATGGTCAGAAAGAGATGGGCGAGCGCTTCAACGCCATGCTCGAAATGGGTCAGGCCCAACCATGGCCTGACACGCTGGAACTCTTTACCGGCACCAGAGAAATGGATGGGTCCGCTATTCTCTCCTACTTCCAGCCATTGCTGGAATATCTGGAAGAAGAAAATCAAGGCCGCCAATGCGGCTGGTAAGAGCAGCTGGTAGCCCTGAGGCGGTAACCTGCTGTTAACAGCCCTTGCTGACAGGTTAATCAGCACACATCTTTAGTCACCATAACCGGTCGATGCGGTCGGTTATGGTGAAGATATATTAAGCCTATCACGTCATAGTTGCCCGAAAAGGCTGGATGAGTGTGTTGGCGTCTTTCTTGAAACCCGGACTTTTTCGTCTCCTGCTGGCAACAGCGGTTGTGATCAGCCATGTCTCGAATCTTGAGATCGGCCGCCCCGCTGTAATGATCTTTTTCATCCTGAGTGGCTACTGGGTCGCCCGGATGTATGACAAAAAATATGCGGCAGCACCAAACACGCTGCGTATATTTTACCTCTCACGAGCCTTGCGCATCTGGCCACTTTATGCCGCCTGCCTCATATTGACTGTTACCGTATTCTCACTGTCAAATATCAACATACATGATATTCACGCCAGCAGCTTTATGCTGCTGGGAATAGCCAGTACCGGGCATGACCCGCTGGGCGTCTCCTGGTCTCTCGATATCGAGATGCAATTCTATCTTCTGCTTCCGCTGCTACTGGGCCTTTTCAGCTGGGCGGACCAGCACGCCAGCGGGCAGATGAAACTCCAGGGCATCCTGTTTGCGGCCTTCCTGTGGGGCTGGTATCTGCAACTGGAATTCGGCATCTGGACAGTCCTGTCCTATCTGCCTGCATTTGCTGCCGGTATATTCCTTGCACGATCAAAGTACCTGCCATCGATCCATACAGCGATGAGGTCAGCCATCGCCTTTGTTGCTATTGGTCTGATTGCAGCATTCATTCCCCTGACGCAGGTCTTTTTGCTCAAGGATGCCGCGACACCCTTCCCGGAAGACTGGTTCGGGATGCTATGGGCCAGTACACTTATCCCCTTCATAGCTTTCAGCGTACAACAGAAAAGCGCGCAGCTTGACCGCCATCTCGGCAACATCTCTTATGCCTTGTACCTTATACACTGGCCTGTCCTCCTGCTCACACAAAGTTTTCTGGCAGCACCGCTTGGCAATGGCTGGAAGACAGCCGCCCTTTTATTCAGCGCCATAACCAGCCTGCTTGTGTACAGACTTCTTGATATACCTTTAGAAAAGTTACGCCATCGCCTCGTTGAACATCAGCAACAAAGCCATGGAAAGAAGGTGCCGGCATGACGCGCGCCCCCTCCTTCGTGCACCGGCTTCACTATTTCGACAAGGCAACGGCCTTTATTGAAGAGGATGGCCGGGTCTGGCGATATGCGGACCTTGCAGAAGCGGTGACTGAGTTTGCGCGGCAACTGGGGCCTCACCGGAGGCTGGTCCTCATCGAAACACGCAACCAGATCCAGCCTCTTGTTGCTTATCTCGCCTGCCTGCAGGCAGCACATCCGGTCATCCTGATGCCCCATGGTGCAGCTGAAAAGGACGATCGCATAGAAACTGTTTTCCAGCCAAACCTTGTTTACCGCGAAGATGAACATGGCTGGTCCCTGCAACAGGAAAGTGACAGACACCACCACCTTCACCCGGATCTCCGGGTACTGCTGACCACCTCCGGCACAACCGGCACGCCAAAACTGGTTCGGCTTTCCGGGGAGAACCTGCAATCCAATGCTGCATCAATCGCAGACTATCTTGATATCAGCAGCCTCGACAGGGCAATCACCACCCTGCCCGTCAATTATTCCTATGGCCTGTCGATTATAAACTCACACCTTCAGGCAGGCGCTTCTGTTTCACTGACAGACCGCTCCGTATCCAGCCAGTGCCTGTGGGAGCAGTTCAGGGAGCAACAATGCACCAGCCTTGCCGGGGTGCCCTATACATATGAATTGCTTGATCGCGTCGGTTTTGCCGATATGGACCTGCCTTCCCTGCGCACCCTCACACAAGCAGGCGGGAAATTGCCGCCGGAAAAAGTACGCTACCATGCAAGGCTTGCGGCAAAACGTGGCTATCGTTTCCACGTCATGTACGGACAGACAGAAGCAACAGCCCGCATGGGCTGGCTCCCGCCGGAACTTGCCAGCAAAAACCCGCACAGTATCGGACAGCCAATTCCCGGCGGCAGCTTCACGTTGCGCGATGCAACTGGCAAAATTATTACACGACACGATCGTGAAGGCGAGCTGATCTATTCAGGGGCAAATGTGATGATGGGCTACGCGGATCAGCCAGATGATCTCGCCCGCGCCGCCGAGCTGACAGAACTTGAAACAGGTGACCTTGCGGTGCGCAACCGTCTGGGACTTTACAGGATAACCGGCCGGAAAAGTCGCTTCTGCAAACTGTATGGCTTGCGATTCAACCTTGATGATATTGAAGCCAGCCTGACAAGAATGGGGCCGCAATGTGCCGTCTCTGGCGATGATGAACTCATCTGTGTGTGTGTCCGTGGTCCTCATTCTACAGATGAAATTGAAAAGCACCTGCGCCGCCGGTACACCCTCAAAAGGAATGATATTATCGTCTGGGCTGCGGCAGATTTTCCTGTTCTGGAAAATGGCAAGACTGATTATCGACAGATCATGGCCACAGGCAAAAAAATACGGACAGAGAACGAAGACAACGATAAACCGCACATTGATCTGGCAGGTGAGTTTGCCGCGACCCTTCGGCTTGCCAAAGTACCCCGCAATGCCAGCTTCACGAGTCTGCAGGGCGATTCACTTTCCTATGTTCAGGCATCCGTCGCCATTGAAGAACATCTCGGTTATCTGCCGAAGGGGTGGGAGACGATATCTGTTGGTGATCTGCAGTTGATGAAGAGAGCTCAGCAGACAACCAATACGATAGATACGGATATTGCCTTGAAGGCCGCGGCGATTCTCATGGTAGTTGCACACCATGCGGGCCTTGTCTCATTTGCCGGTGGCGCAATGACCCTGTTGATGCTGGCAGGCTTCAATACGGCGCGCTTCCAACTGGAACACTTGCTCCAGGGCCGGAGCATATCCGTTCTGGGTACAGTCTTCAGGCGTATTATCCTGCCCTATTTCTGTATATTGCTGCTATATCTTATATGGCGACAGGATTTTCATCTGCCATCCCTCACGCTTTCGAGTAATTTCTTTGGCACATACGGGCAAGGATCTACATTCCTGACCCCTTACTGGTTCGTGGAAGTTTATGCCCAGATCGTCCTTTGCCTCTGTGCAGTCTTTGCCATTCCGCAGTTACGAAAACTTGTACGCACTCATCCCTTTGAATCAGCCCTGACGGCACTTGGTATCAGCCTTTTATTGCCGATTCTCATCATGGTCGTGAACGCGGAGCTTTTTGCCACACAACGCCTGCCACATCTTTTGATCTATGTCTTCGCTTTTGGCTGGGCAGCAGCAAGAGCAGATAATCCCAATCGAAAAATGCTGCTGATGGTTACAGGGCTCATCACATTCCCCTTGTTCATGGGACCAACCAATGCGCAGGGCTGGATCGTCGCCGGCGCCTTCACGCTACTATTATGGTTTCCACGGCTATCCGTATCAGGACAACTGAAACCCATAATCATGCTTGTGGGTGGTGCAAGTTTTTATATTTACCTGCTGCGTAACCTGCCGGTGCACCTGCTGACACATACGATGCCGGTTTCCTATACGCTATTATCCGGTATGGCGGCCGTTATCCTGTCATTACTAGTGGGCATCGCAGCGGAGACGGCACGCCAGCGCCTGCCAGGACAGATCAGAAAACTACGCACTGAAGGTCTGCCTTCAGGCAAATATCACGGCTCGAGTTCTGTGTCCCAATAGAGATAATCGTGCCAGCTTTCATGCAGGTAGTTTGGCGGGAAAGCCCGGCCTTTTTCATTCAGTTCATACATGTTCGGGCGATATGGCTTCTGGAACGGATGCATCTTGGCATCCTGGGGCATTCTGCCACCCTTGCGCAGATTGCAGGGCGAACAGGCTGCAACAATATTCTGCCACGTCGTTTTACCCCCCCTCGAGCGGGGGATCACATGATCGAATGTCAGGATGTCCCGGTTGGCATCACCGCAATACTGGCAGGAAAATGAGTCTCGCAGGAAGACATTAAACCGTGTGAAAGCAGGCTTGCGCGCATGGGTCACGTAGGTCTTCAGGGCGATTACGGAAGGCAGCTTCATCTCGAAAGTCGGGCTGCGTACCGTGTTGTCATATTCAGCGACAACATCCACACGATCCAGAAAAACCGCCTTCAGTGAGTCCTGCCAGGACCATAAGGAAAGTGGAAAATAACTGAGGGGCCGGAAATCGGCATTGAGAACCAGTGCAGGACAACTATCGGGGGACTGGTGACTCATATGCATTCTACCGCTCCTGTAATACCCTGTGGGAAAAACCGGGGCGACGGCGGACTTCACTAGTCCGCAGGCAGTTTCTGCCTGTACTCAACCTGATTTTGATTAGATGCTTGAACGCACAATCTCCATCTTCACGCTGAACATTTAGCCCCATTTAATAACATTGGCAACATAGCTGATTCCCCATGACAGTTTTCTGACAGTTTGCGACTTTTCTGCCACTTCCGCGAGAATACACGTCTCAGGGGAACTGTCAGATCGGTTTTCGCCCGCGCAGTTTGGCATAATAGGTCCATAATATATGGGCTGCCATGCCGCGCCATGGTGCCCATTGTGTAGAGGCCATGAGGTCAAAATCTTTCTGTGCAGGCTTTGAGGCAAATCCACTCGCCGCGGCATACGCGGCAAGCAATGCCACATCATTGCGCGGCCAGATATCCAACCGCCCTTCGCAGAACAGCAGGTAGATCGCTGCCGTCCAGGGGCCAACACCTTTAACAGCACACAGGTGCGCGACAGCCGCTTCATCTTCCAGCTCAGGCAACTGCTCAAAGCGCAGTGACTGATCAAGGACAGCTTGTGCGGCCCCTTTCACATATCTGACCTTGGGTCGTGACAGACCACAGGCCCGCAGGTCATCTTCACTCATGGAGATGACTTTCTGCACACTGATTTCGGGGATCCGCGCCTCGCAGCGGGCCAGAATTGCCTGTGCGCTCGGCACTGAAACCTGTTGTTCGACAATGATCCGAAAGAGCCCGGCATAACCTGCAGGGCGTTGCCTGATATAAGGCTCGAAATTGATCGCCCGCGCCGCCATCGCCAGCGAATCACTGCGGGCGGCCAGTGCGTCACAAACCTCGCGAACGGTTTGTGTCATGATAACTCAGAAAGCATATTTCTCATACAGCTTGTGCATATCCCTGCCCAGAGGACCTTCAAAGTCAGCAAGCATCCGCTCTGCCATCGTCAGGCCACTGTCAGCGATTTCCTGCAACGGTTGCAGGAATCCGGTCTCATCGCTCCCGCCCGTATCAAGCTGCGCACGGTCACGAAGACCTTCGCGCGAAACAGCAAGCACTTCTTTTGCAATATCCTGCAGACTGTGCTTGCCGATTCTGGCTTTCAACCCGTAATGGGCTGCATCGGTGCGAAGGGCGTGGCGCTGTTCAGGCGTCCAGTTCTTTGCCACATCCCATGCGGCATCAAGGCATGAGCTGTTATACAGAAGCCCAACCCAGAAGGCTGGCAGTGCACAGATACGCGACCAGGAGCCTGAGTCAGCACCGCGCATCTCCAGAAACGTTTTCAGGCGGACTTCCGGAAACGCCGTGGACAGATGGTCTGTCCAGTCTTCCAGAGACGGTCTTTCACCTGGCGCAAGGTCCAGTTTGCCATCCATGAACGCTCTGAATGACTTGCCAGTCGCATCCACATAATCACCATTCCTGAACAGGAAATACATCGGCACGTCGAGCATGTACTCTGTATAGCGTTCAAAATCGAAACCATCTTCAAAAACGAAATCCAGAAGCCCGGTACGGTTCGGGTCCGTGTCGGTCCAGATATTGGCACGCCATGAGACAAAACCTGTATCCTTGCCCTCAACCATGGGCGAGTTGGCAAACAGCGCCGTTGCCAATGGCTGCAGCGCCAGTGAGGTCCTGAATTTTTTGACCATATCGGCTTCATCAGCAAAATCGAGATTGACCTGCACTGTCGCCGTGCGGTGCATCATGTCCAAGCCAAGATTGCCCACTTCCGGCATGTAATTACGCATGATGCCATAACGGCCTTTGGGCATATGCGGCATTTCCGCACGGGTCCAGTTCGGCGTATGCCCAACCCCCAGAAAGCCGACTTCCACGGTGTCAGTCACAGCACGGATCTGATCCAGATGACTGTGCACTTCGTTGCAGGTCTGGTGCAGATGCTCCAGCGGCGCACCGGAAAGCTCGAATTGCCCCCCCGGCTCAAGCGTCACAGATGCGCCGTCCTTTTTGAGCGCAACCAGATGATCCCCTTCATAAACAGGTGCCCAGCCAAATTCATCGGAAAGGCCCTGCAAAATCGCCCTGACCGAGCGTTCGCCATCATAAGGCAGCGGCGTCAGACTCTTTCTGCAAAAGCCGAATTTTTCGTGTTCTGTGCCAATTCGCCAGTCAGCTTTTGGCTTGCAGCCAGAAGCGAGATAGCCGGTCAGGTCATCCTTGCTCTCAACGGGAGCAGCATCCTTGCGGGCCGCGGCATCTAGCTGTGTCATAGGGCTGACTTTCAAATAACAAGTTGCGCCCCTCTAGCCCTTATTGAAGATGGTGCAAAGCGTCTGACTGTTTTTCACGCTTTAGTGAACGGCTGCCCGAGATCCCCCAATACTGCCTGCCACAGGGTCACAGCCGCAAAAGCTGCCGTGTCGGCACGCATGATGCGCGGTCCGAGCGTTACCGGCGTGACAAATTCCTGTTGGCGCAGCATGTCGCGCTCTGCCGGGGTAAACCCACCTTCCGGGCCGGTCAGGATGGCCCAGCGACACGATTTGTCACGATATGCCTGCAGCGCCTCGACCATTGGCAAGGCCCGCCCCTCCGGGCCACCCCAGCGCTCTTGGGCGTCATCACCGGCCTCATCACAAAAAACAAGGCGTCGCTCCGGCGCGTTGTCAGGCCATCCGGTCACAAGTTTTTCCAGTTGCGCAAATGGGCGCACTTCCGGCACGTCCAGCCGCTCGCTCTGCTCTGCAGCCTCTACAGCATTCGCGTATAACCGGTCCTCCCGGACGCGGGTCACAATCGTTCGTGCCGTCTTTACGGGCTGCAGAAGCGACGCGCCCAGCTCCGTCGTTTTCTGGGCGATCTGATCCAGCGGCACCCGTTTGACCGGGGCAAAGAGAAGCCAGAGGTCCGGCGTTGCCGCCTGCACTCGCGTTTGCTCCTTAAGGCTGACGACGCCCGCATTTTTGCTGATCGCAGCAATTTCACCGCGCCACTCGCCATCCCGGCCATTGAAAAGCAGCAGCTCCGCCCCGATATCACGCCGCATCACACGGCCAAGATAATGTGCCTGCTCCGGGGAGACAGGAACCGATATGCCCGGTGCGAGTTCTGACGAGACAAAAAGGCGCAGCATGGTCGCAGGTTCCTTCCTTGAGGGGCAAGCGCTTGACTTGATGGCGTTATCATAACAGGTCCAGAGTCAGGGCCTATATGTAAGGAGTTTTGACCTTGGTTGACCAGAGTCCTGCATCATCAGCGACGCCAGACGCCCCTCGCCGCAGTTTTGTGGAAAGGATGCCGCCAGCCAGCCAGCCATATCTGCGCCTGATGCGGGCAGATCGGCCCATCGGCACATGGCTGCTGCTGATTCCCTGCTGGTGGGGCCTCAGTCTGGCAGCTCTTGCTGGCGGTGCCATGAACAAGGATTTCTGGACATACCTCTTTTTCGGCGGGCTGTTTGCGATTGGCGCTTTTGTAATGCGGGGCGCTGGCTGCGTTTACAATGACATCGTGGACCGGGACATTGACGCCAAAGTCAGCCGCACAGCCAGTCGCCCTTTGCCCTCAGGGCAGATTACCTTGCAACAGGCCTGGATATTCCTTGTCAGCCTGTGCCTGATCGGCCTTCTGGTACTGATGCAGTTCAACCGCACCGCTATCATCACCGGCTTTTTGGCGCTGGCGCTGGTTGCGGCCTATCCGTTCATGAAGCGCATTACCTGGTGGCCTCAGGCCTGGCTTGGCCTGACATTCAACTGGGGTGTCCTAGTCGGCTGGGTCGCTGTGACCGGTGAATTGAACTGGGCAGCCGTCGATCTCTATATTGCCGGCATCTTCTGGACCCTTGGCTATGACACTATTTATGCGCATCAGGACCGGGAGGATGATGCCCTGATCGGGGTCAGGTCCACCGCCCGCCGGTTACAGAATAAAACCCGGGAGTGGCTGCTGGTTTTCTATACAGGCATGATCTTTTTCACTGCACTGGCAGGATTGCTGGCTCGCCTCGGGCCATGGTTCTATATCGCCCTGCTCTTCCCCGCAGTTCATCTGATCTGGCAGACCTGGACACTCGATCAGGACAAACCCGCCACCTGTCTCGCGCTATTCAAAGCCAATCGTGAAACCGGCCTGATGATCCTGCTCGCCCTCGGGTTCGGGCAGTTTTGAGCGTTACGGAGAACCAGAAACTGCCGCGTGATATGTATAATCACACAGGCCCCCAGCGTTTCAAAAAAATCATCCCATCACCTTCTCTCACACCTGCGTCAGGGGGCATTTCCCTTGCGACAGAAGTCTTCTATCTATCTTCAGACATCCTTGGAGGAGATAATGAGCAAAATGAGCAGACGTGGATTTTTAGGCGGACTTCTGGGCGGCGCTGCCGCTGGCGGCGCGAATGCCAAAGAAGGCGAACCTGATCGCGCCCTGATCCCTGATTATGACAAATGGCAGCTTTCCGACGAGGAATGGAAAGAACGCCTGACCGACGCCCAGTACCGCGTCCTGCGCAAGGAAGATACTGAACGTCCCGGCTCTTCGCCGCTGGATGATGAAAAAAGGGACGGCATTTTTGCCTGCGCCGGCTGTGGCCTGGAACTGTTCAAATCAGACACGAAATATGACAGCGGCACCGGCTGGCCATCGTTTTTTGATTATATCCCGAACACGCTTGGCTTCAAGACGGACTACAAGATCATTGTGCCGCGTCTTGAATATCACTGTGCCCGATGTGGCGGCCATCAGGGTCACCGCTTCGATGATGGCCCGCTTGACGCAACAGGCAAGCGCTATTGCAATAACGGCGTGGCTTTGACGTTCATCCCGGCCGCAGGCTAAGTATCCTAAAGCAGGCAGGTGCGTGCATTCACGCCCGCACCGCCTGTGACCGGATCAATACATCCGGGTTCGCCTGCAGGTCTTCACCTTCATCAATGTCGGCGAGAACCGGCAGCGTTGCGACACGGAAACTGTCCGGCAATGTCGCGAGCGTGTCTTCCAGGGTGTACTGCGTGGACCAGCGGACATTTTCGAAAAGTGCGGGTGCATGCCTTGCGCGGCGCAACCCGATCAGCCAGTAACCGCCATCCGGTGCCGGGCCGATCACAACATCATTACCACGCAACCGGGCGAAAGCCTCAGTGATCAGGTCCGTGCTGACATGGGGTGAGTCAGAGCCAATAATCACGATGGGGCCAGGTGGCATATCCTGAAACAGGCGACCCATCCTGTCACCCAGATCGCCGCCGCCCTGCGCCACCCGGGCGATATGCGCGGGCCAGACTGACGTCCAGTCCTGATAGAGCGCGCTCACCGGATCCACCGCCAGCACCATTTCCCAGCGACGGTCAGTCCCCAGACGGGTCACCAGTGCCGAGGTTGCATGACGATAAAAACCGGCGGCCCGTGCCTTGCCAATATCCCGCGCAAGCCGGGTCTTGGCGCGTCCCGCCTTGGGGGCCTTCACCATCATGACCAGCCGTTGCTGCCAGGGCTGGCCGTTATTCAACATTCCCCTCACTGATAATTCTCCAGTATTTTCTCAGGCGGCACACCGCGATAATAGGACATCAGGCAATTCAGGTTTTTCCAGACGCGTGGAAAATATCCATTCTGCTTGTACCGGGCCGCAGAAGTCGTCGCAACGGCACGCAGCTGTCGCAGTCTGCCCGCTTTCCTGATGCGCCGGACAATATCCACATCCTCGAATAACGGCATCGCCCCATGCCCGCCAAGCGTGTCGTAAAATGCACGGGAGATCAGCAGGCCCTGATCGCCATAAGGCAGGGACAATACGCGGCAGCGGCACCAGACACCCGCTTCCACAATCCGTGCCTGCCAGACATTCTCATCAAACCGGAAACTGAAATAGGCCGCCATATCGTGCGGCGCCGCCATCATGAAACTTGCAACTTCCTTCTCCCAACCTTCCTGCAACACCGTATCGGCATGCAGGAAAAGCAGCCAGTCATGCGCTTTTTGAAAAGCCCGCGCCGCCTCAGCGCCGGCCGCAAGCTGCACGCCCCTGCCAGCCTCACCCGAAACAAACTCCGCCCCTGTTGCAGACGCAATCGCTTCCGTCTGATCCGTTGAACCACCATCTGTAATGATTACGCGTGAGATCATGCCCTGCAGCGTTGCACTCAGCAACGTCGGCAGAGAGCGTTCCAGCATTTCACCAGAGTTAAGCGTTGGCATGACAACAGTGATCATGAAGACCTTCATTCCCGAATTGCTAACCGTCTTGGCGGAAACCGGTTGCAACCACAACATCGCCGCCAATGACGCTTGTTCACCAATGCGTGCGAGCCCCCACGCCGGCCTTGCTGCGCCACAGTACGAAAAATGACATAGATATTAACTTTGTTCTTGTTTTGTTCTATAGAATATGTATATTACTATCATGACCCGCGCCACGACCCTTTCCTTCCGTCCTGCCAAACTGCCTACCCGGGAAAAGGATCGTGGTGCGCGGTCTAACGATAGCGGGCGTTACGAAAGTGAGAAGCGCGAGGAAGTTGATGATGGCTGGCATGAAGATATGCCGGAACCGGTCAAGACCAGCGTGACACTTGAGACGCCGCGCAAGATCGTCACATTCAACAAGTCGCCTTATGTGGGCTTTGATCGCTCCATAAACCCTTATCGAGGCTGCGAGCATGGCTGCGTCTATTGTTTTGCGCGGCCCACCCACGCCTATATGGGCCTGTCGCCCGGTCTTGATTTTGAGACAAAGCTGTTTGCCAAGCCGGACGCGGCCAAGCTGCTGGAGTAGGAACTGTCCAACCCCAATTACAGGGTGCGTGCGATTGCGATTGGCACCAACACCGATGCCTATCAACCTATTGAGCGACAGTTTCTTGTCATGCGGCATATCCTGCAGACACTGTCGCTGTTCAATCATCCCGTGTCGGTTCTGACAAAATCAGACCTGATCATTCGTGATCTCGATATTCTGGGGCCTATGGGGCAGAAGAACCTGACCAGATGCATGATCTCGATTACGACCGAGGATCGCAAACTTGCGCGCGCCATGGAGCCACGTGCCTCTACGCCCGCACGGCGCTTTGAAGCCCTGCGCCGGCTGGTGGGGGAAGGGATTACCACCGGCATCATGACCGGCCCGATGATCCCTGGTTTGAATGATCCGGAAATGGAGACAATCATTGAAAAAGCGGCTGAAATTGGTGCCAGCTACGCCACCTATACCATTTTGCGATTACCGTATGAAATCTCACAATTGTGGCAGGAATGGCTTGAGGCGTTTGCCCCGGACCGCGCCCGGCGCGTGATGCGGCACATCCGCGACATGAATGGGGGACGAGACTATGATCCACACTGGGCGCGCGGGGCTGAAGTCAAAGGCACCTATGCCAAGCTGATGATGCAGCGCTTTCGCAAGGTGACCGAGCGCCTGGACCTGAACACAGGTCGCGACCGCCTGCCGCTGGATACCCGTCAGTTCCGTGTACCCTCAAAAATTTCCGGGCAGGAAGACCTGTTCGGATGATTTACCCGGCTGCAACCGGGGTGTACCAGCCCCATATATTCTCAGGACGGTGTGTCGGCGTTTTCAGCCTGGCTCTCAAACCAGCGCCGCGTTGCATCATCAACCGGAAAGATCAGCTCAATGCTGAAATCACTGAGCGTGATGTCCTGCACCGTACCAAACTGTGCAATGGTGGAAAACAGGGTCAGTTGCATGTCACCAATGCGCAGAACCATCGGGATAACAGGCGCATAAAGATCAACCGCCGACAGATCTTCCCCTTCAAAGCGGGAATGACCGGCAAGGTCGGCAATCATTTTCTGCAATCGTGGATTACCACCACAATGCAGGTTTTCGGTTTTCAGACGCGCCAGGGTGAGGGATGCCAGTTCCGGCCAGTTAACAATGATGGAATTTTCCGGGTCATCAACGATCAGCATCTCGACCATATTGTTGACGCCCGTGAGGCCGGCTGCAGCAAACATCTGCATCGCCGCCATATTGGCGTTGATAAGGTCCCAATGCCGGTCAACCACAACCCCCGGATAGGGCATGTGGCTCTGCAACATCGTGTTAATTGCCGCATGAACCGGGGCGAGCGCTTCATGGTCCTGCGGCAGGTCAGGAAAAACAGGCGCATAGCCCGCCGCCAGCAACGCATTGTTTACCGCAGCGCGGGGCATCTGCAACGCTTCCGCCAACTTCAGAATCATACCCCGACTGGGTCTGGAACGACCCGATTCCAGAAAACTGACATGTCGGGAGGACGTGTCAGCCTCAAGACTGAGGTCAAGCTGACTGATGCGCCTGATGCCACGCCATTCCTTCAGAATATCACCGAATTGCAATGTCATGAAAATACCTACCTCTCAGGTAATCTTTATAGTCCGGAAAGCGCGCCTATGCACTTACCTGCGAGGTAACTGATCACCCGCCTCACCTTTTGCCGGATTTTTGTCGCGACGCCGGACTTCATTCGCAAGACAGTGCCACTCATGGTGCATCATCTGTCCACATAGAAGAAAAAAGCTGTACCACAAGGCGCATAAAACCCGAATTCTACTGTCCCCCAGGGCTTCTCATCAAGCCGGGCAGAAATGATTTCAAGCGGCAGCCATTCCTCATACAGTACTTTCAGACAGTCCAGATCTTCCATCTGTACGCGCACGGATATTGCCTTGTTACTGCCCCGTTGCTCAGGTGTGAAAGTCTGCAGATGGAACTCGATATTTTCCCGAGCAACCCCTGCATAATCGGATAGTTCTGCACTGTCCCTGTCAAAAAAAGTGACCTGAAACCCGAGCCGCTGCCAAAAACGGATACTCTCGGCCATGTCGATCACGGCGAGAACAGGATTGACTGTCTTGAACATGGCATCTTTCAACTGCTGGTTTCAGCAGGCTAGGGATAACGACACCAGAGCGCAAGACAGGCAGATGTTTGCCTTTGCCTCAGAATCGAGCGCTCTATATGCTGTTAATACTTTTTTAACTTTTAAGGTCTGGCGTGACAGTACTCTTGCCAACATTCGAGATTGAAGATTCGCTGCCAGGCCTTGTCGCCGGCATAGACGAGGCCGGACGCGGCCCATGGGCAGGACCTGTGGTGGCAGCGGCTGTCATTCTCAACCCGAATTGCACACCGGCCGGCCTGAAAGATTCAAAAAAACTCAGCCCAAAACGGCGTGCAGATCTTGCCAATGCGCTGTGGAAAACCGCCCGCATTGGCGTCGGCATTGCTTCTGTCGAAGAAATTGACGACCTCAATGTTCTGCAGGCAACCATGCTGGCCATGTCCCGCGCTGCCGCACATTTGCCCGTCGCCCCGGCAACCTGCATTGTGGACGGCACCGTAAAACCCAAACTGCCCTGCCCGGCCTATATGGTTGTCAAGGGTGATGCGAAATCAAAATCCATCGCGGCAGCGTCAATCATTGCCAAAGTGACGCGCGACCGGATGATGCTGGAGTTATCCCGCGAGTTCCCTGGTTATGGTTGGGACAGCAATAAAGGGTATGGTGCAAAAGCGCATCGTGAAGGCCTCGACAGTCTGGGCGTCACGCCCCATCACCGGCGCTCATTTGCCCCGGTCCGCAACCGGCTTGGCGCCAGTGACGCAGCGCTCTGTTAGGCTAGGCTGATCAGACGGGTCGCATGACCGGGAATTAACTGTCAGTAACGCATCTCTTTTCCTAGCGTTCTCAAAATAACTGCAATCAAGGTTATCCCATGCGCGCCCTGTTTTATTCCGCCATTCTGCTCGTCGGCTTCTGCCTGACCATCCCTCTCAAAGCGGCAGAGCTGCCCGCTTCGCTTGACGCAGCCATTGCAGATGCAGAAGCCTATAGCGACTTTCAGCCGTCTTTTTCCATGCGTGCATCAAGCCCGGGTGAAAGCGCTCTGGTCTATCGATATAATGCCGACACCGGGACATGGACGCTGCTCGAAGGAGATATCAGTGAACTGGATTCAGAGACGCTCACCGGCATCACAGAATTACAGAACGAAATCAGCAAGCCGGGTGAACTGACCTACGCAGACGCCCGTGATAAATTGAGCGTGAGCGCCGTTTTAGAGCAAACTGACACCGCAGAGATTTACGCCATAAACATCGCCGATGAAGATGGCGAGATGCCCAGAGCCATGAAGGATGCCCTTGAGATGACCCTTCATCTGGACACCGATCAGGGACATATCAGCCTTATCTTAATGCGCGCACGCGCACCGTTCAAACCTGCCATGGTCGCAAAAGTTGAGACACTGATCGTTGAACAACGCTTTGCGAAGTTTCCCGACATGCCAGTACCCCTGCTGCAAAGCTATTATAATAAAGCAAGCGGAGAGGCGATGTTCCAGAAATTCGACGAGGAATTTACGATTGAGTTTTTCGATTACGCCCTGTCTGCTGAGTAACCTGTTTCATTTTGATTCAACAACACGCCCGCAAACCGTTAATATTGGTTAACGCACGGAATAATTACGATATTAACCAATAAATTCTTGACGGCAGAATCCCGGCGACTCACTATGCTGATCTGACGACAACCTCAGGGACAGACCGGCATGGCAGGACAAAAGAAAAAGATTGCAAAGCTGACGACAAGCCAGCTGGACTGTATTCTGGAAGGGGATTGCATCACCCAGCTGCAAACCCTGCCTGACAACAGCATTGACCTGATCTTTGCTGATCCGCCCTATAATTTACAACTGGGCGGCGACCTGTCCCGTCCCGATAACTCGCGTGTAGATGGCGTGGATGATGACTGGGACCAGTTTGACAGTTTTGCCGCCTATGATGCGTTTACGAATGGCTGGCTGAAAGAAGCACGGCGCGTCCTGAAGCCGGATGGGGCAATCTGGGTAATTGGTTCCTATCATAATATCTTCCGACTTGGAGCTGCTCTACAGGACCTTGGCTTCTGGATGTTGAATGACATTATCTGGCGCAAGACGAATCCTATGCCTAATTTTCGGGGTACCCGATTTACCAATGCACATGAAACATTGATCTGGGCAGCACGTGACCAGAAGTCGAAGCCGGTTTTCAATTACACCGGCCTCAAGACCGGCAATGAGGACCTTCAGATGCGCTCTGACTGGGAATTTCCTCTGTGTACTGGACAGGAGCGCCTGAAGGGTGAGGACGGCAAGAAAGTTCACCCGACACAAAAACCGGAAGCTCTGCTGCATCGCATCCTCAATGCAACGACGAACGCGGGCGATATTATTCTTGACCCGTTCTTTGGCACCGGCACAACAGGCGCAGTGGCAAAAACACTGGGCCGACATTTCATTGGCATTGAGCGGGACCCTGCCTATATTGCGGCAGCCAGGGAACGCCTTGCCAAAACGCGCGTGCTGGATGCAGAAGACCTGAAACCAACCCCCTCACCGCGCAATGCGCCGCGGGTGGCCTTCGGGCAATTGGTTGAAACCGGACTGGTACGGCCCGGTGAGAAACTATATTCCTCAAAACTTAAGCGTTCCGCCAAAATCGCCCGGGTGAAAGCCGACGGCTCCATTGAACTGGATAATAAAGGCAAGAAAGCCGGGCCCGCGCAAGGATCAATCCACAAAATTGGCGCGTTTGCCCAGAATGCGCAGGCATGTAACGGATGGACCTATTGGCATGTGGAAACAGACCAGGGACTGAAACCACTTGATCACTTGCGTGATCGCATTCGCAGTAATCTGAAATCCGGCGACAAGACACGGTTGAAAACTGGCCTGGAGAATTGAAGCCGGGCACAAGGCCGGATAGGCTCTCCCCATGAGTTGGGAAAAAGAACTTGAAGAACTGCAGGCCCGCGCCAAGCTGGCCGAGCAGATGGGTGGTGATGAAAAAGTCACCCGCCAGCACGAGCGCGGCAAACTGGATGCACGACAACGGTTGGCTCACCTGCTTGACAGAGACAGCTTTCGCGAAATTGGCAAAATTGCCGGGCGTGGCACCTATGATGAGAACGGTGACCTGACAGGCTTTGCAGCGTCCAACTTTATCTTTGGTCGGGGACTGATCAATCAAAAACCAGTTGTCGCCAGTGCAGATGACTTCACCGTCCGGGGCGGTGCTGCAGACGCAGCCGTACACAGAAAATTCGTTCAGGCTGAACAGATGGCCTATGAGTTGCGCCTGCCATTAATCAGGATGATTGATGGCACCGGCGGGGGTGGTTCAGTGAAGATGCTCGAGGATATGGGTTTCACCTATGTGCCCTATGTGCCGGGCTGGGAACATGTCATCAAAAACCTGGAAACGGTGCCTGTTGTTTCCCTCGCACTTGGGCCCACAGCCGGTCTTGGTGCAGCGCGGGTTGTAGCCAGCCACTATTCGATCATGGTGCGTGGCCTGTCACAGCTTTTCTCCGCGGGACCTGCAGTGGCCGCATTTCTTGGTGAAGAATTGACCAAGGAAGAATTGGGCGGCTCGCAGATCCACGCCCGCAATGGTGTTGTGGACGAGGAAGCGGAAAGCGAGGCAGAGGCTTTTGCACTGTGCCAGCGTTTCCTGTCTTACCTTCCTGCCTCTCGCCATGAACGCGCAACGCGGCATCAGATTGATGACCCCACGACACGTAAAGACGAAAGCCTGATCAGCGCTGTCCCCCGAGACCCTCGGCAGGCTTATAATATGCGGCGTATTCTGAGCAGTATTTTTGACAAGGACAGCGTATTTGAAATGGGCCGGCGTTGGGGCCGCGCAAGCATTACAGCTTTTGCCCGGCTGGACGGCTGGCCTGTCGCCGTCCTTGCCAATGACCCGACTTATCTTGGCGGCTCATGGACCGCCAAGACTTCAGAGAAAGTAGAACGCTTTGTCAAACTGGCTGAGCTGTTCCGGCTACCGGTCGTCAATCTGGTCGACAATCCCGGCTTCATGATCGGCCTCGAGGCGGAACAGAACGCATTGATCCGGTATGGCGTACAGGCCATGAATGCGATTTACAAAACGACCATTCCCTGGGCGACCGTCATTACCCGGAAAGCTTATGGCATTGCCGGTTCTGCCATGTCAGACCATACACGATTCCAGTACCGGTTTGCCTGGCCATCGGGTGACTGGGGTTCCCTGCCCCTCGATGGCGGCATTGAAGTTGCCTACAAGTCAGAGTTGGAAAAAGCGGATGACCCGGCAGTCGCGCTAAACACTATACGCGACAGACTAAACAAAGTGCGCTCACCCTTCCGTTCCGCTGAGCACTATTCCATTGAAGACATTATTGATCCGCGCGATACTCGCCCGCTATTGTGTGAATTTGCTCATCACGCCCAGCGGATGCTTGACAGCAAGTAAACAAGCTATTGCGTCAAATCCAGGCCTATAGAATGGTCATTCACAAGTTTTTTCATTGACACAGCTTGTTTATTTTTTCTGTATTATCGATAATTCCGGCCAATTGATACAAGGAAGGTTTGCATGAACCACGCACTATATCTTTTTTTCGATGGTGACTGTGAGGCAGCTATTCCTCACTACATTGAAACCCTGGGCGGCGAGATTGCCTTTACCATGCGCAACAGTGATGCGCCTGATCCTTCGCAACGCATGCCGGGTGGTGATGACCTTATCATGCACCTGACAGCACAGGTTGGTGGCATGACAATCATGGCGTCAGACTCACCACCAGATATGTACAGCAAACCACAAGGCTTCCGGGTACAGATTGAACCCCGGTCGCTGGAAGATTTCGACCGCATTTTTGCCACTCTCTCAAAAGATGCACTGGAAATACAGATGCCCCCTGAAGAATCCTTCTGGGCGGAAAGGTTCGCCATGTTCACAGATCGGTTCGGCACCCCGTGGATGCTGAATTATGAAGGCAACAAGAGTCAGCGTTGAACCAGCCTTCGATAACTGAGTTTTACACTGCTACTGGATAAGAATATTGCAACCGCTGTTAAAAATCACTTTAGTGCATCTGCGATGCGTAAAAATCTTTATCTGCATGTCGGCACCCCGAAAACCGGCACCTCGACCATCCAGTGGTTCCTCTATCGTAACCGCGAAGTGCTGGCGAAGCATGGCATCCTTTACCCCGCCCTATCGGACAAGACGCCCGGGCATCATTATATCGCCAATAATTATCGCACGCACCCTCTCGCATGGGTAGAGCCGATTCCGCGCGGCAAGGTCATGCGCAAGATCGGGCGGGCAATGGATGAAGCACCTGACTTGCACAGTCTCTGTCTTTCGTCTGAAGCCTTCTGGGGCTGTCGGAAGAAACTTCGCAAGTTCAGAGAGGATTTCTCCGATTACGACATCAGAGTGATCGTCCTGTTGCGACGGCAAGATGATTTCATGAATGCACTTTATCGGCAGGATGTTAAAGCAGGCGGGTCTACAGGTGCGGCGGATGCTTATATACGGGCGCGATTGAAGCGACTGGACTATCTCGACAAACTGACATTGATGGCAGAAATTTTTGGCCGCGAAAATATTACTGTCATTCCCTTTGAACCGAGCACCTGGCAAAACGGCCTTGAAGATATGTTGCTCAACATAATGAGCATTAAAGACAGTTCAGATTTCAGGATTTTGCGGCAGAAAAATATCTCTCTTTGCAATATCGCAATCCGCTATGCCCTTGATATCTTGCCTGGTGAGAAGTTACCAAAACAGAATTCTCGACCATTATGCGGGCTCTGGAGATATATTCACAGGGCGTCTACGCAAAGCTGGGCAAGGATCATATTATGTCTCCGACAGAGAGGCACGCGTTCATCGATACATACAATGAGCATAATACCGAAATAGCGTCACAGTATTTACGTGACGACAGACCAGACCTGTTTCAGGTTCCATACAAGCCGCACACGAACCTTCGACCGCTCAACCAGTCATTATCCGGAAAAGAATTACGCGAAATTGATAAAGCTATAAAAACCCATATTAAAGGTTAGAAGCTTCCTCGGACACCCCGGTCAACCGCCTGAAGGCAGGAAGATTTTACGGAAAACTGTTGGCAATCCTGCCGTCAAGGGGTCCGCCACCCATTCCCCTTCAAGGTCGAGCTTTGCGTGTGTTGCCACAATCGTTTCCTGCACTTCCAATACCAAATGAAAATGCGTGAAGGTATGTCGCACTACTTTATTCTGGCTCTGCCAGTTCGCCCTGAAGGGCGGCGATGGATCAATCGATTTTTCAGTCCGCCAGTCCGTCGTGGGCGGGGCCAGCATCCCTCCCAACAGACCTTTGGGCGCGCGCCGCACAAGCAGGACATGATTGTCCGACTTGCGACGAATCACAAACGCGGTTCCATGTCTCGTCGGCTTATCTGCTTTCTTCTTTTTTCGGGGCAGATCAGCAGCAATACCGCGCGATTGCGCACCGCAGAACTGGCTTAAAGGACAGAGTGAACAAACTGGTTTGCGCGGTGTGCAGATCGTTGCGCCGACATCCATCAACGCCTGCGCATGATCGCCTGGTCGCTTGACAGGCGTTTCTTGCGCAGCATATGCTCGCAATACTGGCTTGGCATCAGGCAGAGGTGTCTCAACCGCATAAAGCCTTGCCATTACCCGCTCGATATTGCCATCCATCACCGGCGCAGGTTCGTCAAACGAGATCGCCGCTATAGCAGCCGCCGTGTACGGACCGATCCCTGGCAGGGCAAGCAGGCCTTGCGCTGTCTCGGGGAACAGACCGTCATGATCCTGCTGCAAGACTTGCGCACATTTATGCAGATTGTGCGCTCTGGCATAATAGCCAAGCCCCGCCCACTCTGCGAGCACTTCCTCCTGACGTGCTGATGCAAGGTCTGACAGGGTTGGCCACAGGTCGAGAAAGCGCTGATAGCGTGGGGTGACAGTTGCCACCGTCGTCTGCTGCAGCATGATCTCCGATAGCCACACACGATACGGGTCAGGCTGCATGCCTTTCTTGCGATCCGCGGGAGAGATCCGCCACGGCAATTCTCGGGCGTGACGGTCATACCAGCGCAACAACGGCTTTGAGATGCCAAGAGGCGCTGCAATACCTTTTGAATTTTGAACAGAAGCCATGGAAATTTTGATATTTCGATCAGCAAGTGCGAGTATGATCAGGCTTAAAGAGGACACGCCGTTTTGCAAGGGCCGATCAAGACCAAACCGCCGCGCTCCGGCGCACCGCATCTGAGCCGGGAAATGTCGCGCCTGCTGGCGCAGCTCGCCAAAAAGTCAGGTGCCATGGATCCGCGCCTTGCAGCCAACTGGGAGGAGATTGTCGGGCCTGACCTCGCCCGTCTTTGCCGCCCGCTGCAGACCAAAACGCATGGGCGCGCAAAATCGCTGGAAGTAGCCGTCGCCAATGGCGCCGCCGGAATGCAGCTCAATTACAAGCTCAGTATCCTGCAACAGAAGGTCAATGCCTATCTCGGCCCCAATGCCATTGCTCGAGTGACCATCCGTCAAACCGGCAAAGCTGGTCTCGCCCAGAGATCTGCATATTCGGAAGTAGCTGCACCAGCACGGAATCGCGCAGATGAAAATCCTGATGCTGGTGATCTTGAAACCGCTCTCAACCGCATGAAAGCGCTTCTGAAAGAATAGCACAGGCTCTCTTACCAGCATCGAGCATCCATGAAGCAAAAAGGCCCGGAACATATCCGGGCCTTTTTCAAAATTAGATGGGATTTGAAGCTTATTCGCCGCCTACAATATCCCAATTAAGACGAATACCAATTGCACGAGGCGGAGCAACATTGATGCGGAATGTACGAACATTAACATCTCCACCATCAAAATCGCTTACAGTCTGATTAAACAGATCATTGCCTGTTACACCTGTCTCAGCATACTCATCAAAAAGGTTATTGGCGAATAATGTAGCTGACCAATTTCCAGCGTCATAAACAATGGAAGCATTAGCAATGCCAAACCCGTCCAGGACGTAACCATTTCCGCGGCTGTTTGCACGACTGAGAACATCACTTTGGTAAGCGTAGCCGAAGTTCCATGTAAGATCGTTTCCGTTTTCAAGAGACTGATCATAAGATGCGAAAACGGAGAACTGGTCTTCAGGGGCACCCGGCAATCTGTCACCAGACTGACCATCTTCAAAAGCTGTACCAAAGCCAGGAGGTGTGATTGTTCGTACAAGATCAGGCACTGGATCGGTCAACTCGGTTTCAACATGGCTATAGCTACCACGAAGATTAAGTTGATCTGTTGGCCTCCAGTCAGCAGAGAGTTCGAACCCTTTTGATTCTGCCCCTTCAGCATTCACAATGATGGGGATGTTTGCATTAACGGTAGCGGAACTGACCTGTGGGTCAGTCCACTCGATGAAATATACTGCGCCGTTTAGGGTCAGGGCACCATCAGCGAGTGTCGACTTTATACCTAACTCATAATTGGTTGTCTGGTCCGGCCCGTATTGCGTTTCATCGCGATTGGAAACATTGCCTGGACCGCCTGGGAAAAACTCCTGTCCGGGCAAGAGCGCGCAAGCTCCCTGGTTATTCGGTGTGTTGGGGTCGAAATCAGGACACGTACCAACACCGTTGGAGTTACCAATACGATACCCCTCGCTGACAGTGGCATAGACAAGCACATCATCATTAACGTCATAAGACGTATTGAACTTGTACAGTGTACCGCTATCTGACTGGCCGCCGGAAGATGCAAATGGGTCGCCTGGAAGCTGACTCTCAATTTCACTCAAGCTGCGCGCAGTGAAGCCCGCATCAAAAAGAGGGAAATCGACCCGGTCAAATGTTACCAACTCGTAGTCGTAATAGCGCCCACCTACCGTCACCGTCCAGCGGTCGGTAATGTCATAACCTATCTCACCGAAGAAAGCCGTTTCTTCAAGCTCTGTTACGCCTTGAGAGAAGTACTCAAGATCATCAGGGCGATCTACCAAAAATCCGAAACCTAACGTATTGATCGCATAAGTATCATAGCCGGGGGTGAACTCTGAAGAAGACCCTACCGATTCGAAGTCATTATAAAATCCACCAACAATCCAGTTGAACCGGCTATCAGTAGTAGAAACCAGACGAATTTCCTGGTTGAAACGCTCTTCCTCACCTACTTCACGTGTAAACGAGGTGAAAGAGGGGAAAAGCTCATAAGAGTATTCCAAGGTAATCAAAAGATCGGTCTGATCGCGTTGACCATCATCCTCAAACTTGCTGAAGCCTGTCGCAGACGTCAGTTCTGCAAACCCGAGATCAGCAACAACTTCCAAAGCGAGAAGCTCGTTAGTGATTTCATTAGGCTCTGGCACGCGCGTCCCGGACTCATAACGACCCGCAGGTACAGTTGAGCGGAAACTGTTAATTGTACGCCCGCCAATATCAGCTTTCTGGTAGTAATAAGTCAGCGTGCCATCCAACCAATCAGTTGGTAGCCAACGCGCGGCAATCCGACCAGAAAGTGTTTCTTCGCTGTCTACATCATTAGCACGGCGAAGATTAGCAGAAACTGCTGCAGGATCTGTGAAGTCAGGATCCGGGTCGGAAACACCAATTTGCTGAACTAGAAATGGCTGGTCGATAAAACCGGAATCATCGCGCATATCCAGCGAGCCACGAATCGCAAATGTATCTGAAAACGTCTTATTAAATGTAAAACCAAAGTCTGTGCTAAGGTCATCTGCTTCTGAATACTGATAGGCTTCTGCGCGAACAGACAGGCTATCTATATCAAAGTCAGGTTTTTTCGGGATGTAGCGGATCGCGCCACCCAAGGTACCCGCGCCGTAAAGTGTGCCCTGCGGTCCGAGCAATACTTCTACACGCTCAAGGTCGTTCAGTTTCAGATCGATAAATAGTGGGATTTCACCGACATATGTCGCAACGGTACCGCCACCGTTATTATTGCCGTCGCCAGAGCCCAGCGGGTCTGCATTGATACCCCGTACGATGATCGGGTTACCCTGACGGCCACCACGGTCAACAATGTTGATGCCGGGTACATAGGCGAGGAAATCATCCAGTTCATCAAAACCCTGTTCCTGGATCTGTTCAGCGCCAACAGCAGCAATATTGATCGGCACATCCTGTATCGTCTCGTCACGCCTTGTCGCTGTAACAATGATCGTATCATCGTCACGCGCAGATGCGCCCGTATCCTGTGCGTAAGCGGTGACAGACAGGGCTGTTGTCGCCATAACAGCGATACTAGCCGAGCCAAGAAGCAGAGATTTTGCCATGTGTTTACCCTCTTTTTAATGTTAACTTTATGTGACGGTAAAGCGCCGATCATGTTAAGCGCAAGTTAACGCTACTGAAACGCGGCCTGATTCGTATATTGCGATGCAAAATTGACACACATTTAGCATAACCATCCATAATATGTCGGAATTTTCCAACCCCCTTAAAAACGCCACACACACTTCTCGGCTTGATGAAGCTGAAATCATGCTCGCGCGACAACGCTATAAAGAAGCGCACACGCTATGCATGGGGGTGCTGAAAGAGGACCCGAACGCATACCGGGCCTTCTACCTCCTTGGGATACTTGCGGCAGATCATGACAATCACACCAAGGCCTGTGAGCTGTTCGACAGGGCACAGAACCAGGCCAGCCCCTCTGCCAGCGCTTTTGCCCAGAAAGCGCGCAGTCTGATTGCCCTTAACCGCCGGGATGCGGCGATAGATACAGCAGCGAAAGCTGCCAGTCTTGAGCCAGAGGATGCTTTCACGCTTGATACGCTCGGGGTTGTTTTCAGTCGTGCCGGGCTTCACGAAAAAGCAGTCACCTTTTATGAAGCAGCAACGCGCAAAGCGCCGGAAACCAGCACGTATTTTTACAATCTCGGGGCCGCCCTCCAGTTTGCAGGCAAAATGGAGGAAGCAAATACGGCATATAGACGCTGTCTTGAATTAACACCTGACGATGCCCGCGCATTGGCGGCCGCGGCGCAGATCACGAAACAAACCAGTGAGCAGAATGACATTCCGGCACTTGAAGCGATGTTTGAGAGTGCCAGTGATGACGCTGATGCAGCGCTGAAACTGGGCCATGCTCTGGCAAAGGCTTATGAAGACATTGGCAACCCCGCGCAGGCTATGACCTGGCTAACCCGCGCCAAGGCAGGCAAAAAGCGACAAATCGCCTATAACACCGCGCGGGACGCCGCGTTGTTTACTGCAGCCAAAAACACCGCAACTGTCAGACATCGGGGCCATGATGATGCCAGTCCGATATTCATCGTCGGCTTGCCGCGCACCGGCACAACTCTGGTTGATCGTATTCTTTCCAGTCACCCGGAAATAGCCTCTGCCGGGGAACTGACTGATTTCTCCCTGTCACTGAAACGAGCGACCGGCACAAAGTCTCGCTATGTGCTGGATACAGAAACGCTGGAAGCCGCCGGCACAGCGGACCTGAGCCTTGTGGGCAAAGACTATATAGCGGCGGCCCGAAAGATCATCCCGGATACGCGTTTCGTTATTGACAAGATGCCGCTGAATTTTCTCTGTGCGGCGCTCATTCACCAGGCCCTGCCGAGCGCCAGAATCATCTGCTTGCGGCGACACCCGGCAGATAGTGTCCTCAGCAATTACCGGCAAATGTTTGCAACCGGCTTTTCCTACTACAACTATTCGTTCGATCTGGCAGACACTGCACAATACTATGTCGCCTTCGATAAACTGATACGTCACTGGCGGGAGCAGCTCCCGGCGACCCATTTTACCGAGGTGAGCTACGAAAATATCGTGGCGGATATTGAAACCGAAGCCCGGCGGCTGATCAACTTCTGCTCTCTGGACTGGGATCCGGCCTGTATTTCCTTCCATGAAAACGCAGCACCGGTCGCAACCGCCAGTTCTGCGCAGGTTCGGCAACCTCTATACGCCAGTTCGGTGGGTCGCTGGCAGCGTTACCGGGACTATATGCAGCCGGCACTTGAGATACTGGAAGGGGCAGGACTCCTGGAGACTTCATGAAACCTCGGATAGTCTGCCCGCCGAGGACGCACTACCTCTTGTCTTTCGGCCCGTGATCAGCAATTTTGCGGGAGAGTTATTCCAAGGACAGGAGCCTATCATGCTTACCTCCAGACTGTTTTTCATCGGCGCGGCTTGCGCGCTTGCTCTTTCTGCTTGCGGTAAATCGAACAGCGGCGCTGATGCGGCAGAAATATCCGACACACAGACAAGCGCCCAGACACAGCCTGTCACATCGAACCCGGCCCCCGGTGACAGCGCGCCAGCCGCCACAGGCGATTCCCTCGCTCTGGCTGAGATGAGCATGGGAGACCCGAACGCGCCGGTCAAAATGGTGGAATATGCCTCCCTCACCTGCCCGCATTGCGCAACATTCCACGCCACGATGTTTCCGCGAGTGAAAGAAGAATATATCGACACCGGCAAGGTGCACTTCACGTTCCGCGAATTCCCGTTGCAACGCCTTGATTATCTTGTATTCGCCCTGTCACGCTGTGCCGCAGAAGGGCGCGGAGCAGATGGTTATTTTGCTATGCTGTCCACTTTGTTCAAAAACCAGAATACCTGGATGAGCAGCAACCGTGACGCAGAGATTCTGAAATATGCCGCGCAGGCCGGACTGAATGAAAGCGCCTTCCGCAGTTGCGTCAGTCGCCCTGAAATCACCGAGAAAGTACAGGCCTCAAGACAGGCCGGCATGGATGCAGGGGTAAACTCTACGCCAAGCTTCGTTCTGAATGGTGAAAAAATGGATCGCTATCGTTCTGTGGATGAGTATTTCGAGATGCTCGACGCAGCAGTCACGGCCGCGAGCAACTAGACTTTTCGCACTATCAGAAGTGTTTTCCACAGAAGGGTGGGCTTGATGAGCCCGCCCCTTTTCTTGCTGACAGGAATCGCGGCAGTTTCTTCTCTTATGGTGGGATTTATCCCGGCCGCCAGCCGGGGTAAGATATTTTGGGGTGAGCATTGATGCTCACTGGAAAGTCGTCGCATGAAGTTTGAAAAATTGCGCCTTGTGGGGTTCAAGTCCTTTGTTGAACCAACTGATTTCGAGATCAGGCCCGGCCTGACTGGTATTGTGGGGCCAAACGGGTGCGGCAAGTCCAACCTTCTGGAAGCGCTGCGCTGGGTCATGGGGGCAACATCTGCCAAGGCCCTGCGGGGCGGCGGCATGGAAGACGTTATCTTTGCAGGCACGACCGACAGGCCGGCCCGTAACTGGGCTGAAGTCATCCTGACAGTGATGAATGACAAGCGCGACCTGCCGGCTGAATATAATGAGCATGAGACGCTGGAAGTCTCACGCCGTATCCTGCGCAAGGAAGAAGGCTCCCAGTCGATCTACAAGATCAACGGTAAGGAAGTGCGAGCACGCGACATCCAGCTGCTGTTCGCTGATGCCTCAACTGGCGCCAATTCTCCCGCACTGGTCCGCCAGGGGCAGATTTCCGAGTTGATCAACGCCAAGCCGCAGAACCGGCGCAAATTGCTTGAAGAGGCGGCTGGCATTACCGGGCTGTACACACGTCGTCATGAAGCGGAGTTGCGGTTGCGGGCCGCCGAGACCAATCTCGACCGTCTGAACGATGTGACCGGTGAACTGGAAACACAACGCTCGACACTGGCGCGACAAGCCCGGCAGGCAACGCGCTATCGTAATCTCTCCGGTGATATTCGCCGTACGGAAGCCTATGTAGCTTACCTGCGCTGGCAGGATGCCACCAGCGCCCTGACAGAAGTTGATGGCAACCTGGCTGAAGTGAATACGCTTGTTGAAGAAGCTGTGCGCGTTTCTGCGACCGCTTCTGCTGCACAGGTAACCGCTCATGAGGTACTGGAGCCTTTGCGACAGAAAGAGGCTGAAACCGGTGCAGCGCTGCATCGCCTGACCGTGGCAATGGAGGGCCTTGATGCTGAACTGGCGCGTGCACAAGGTGAAAGCGAACGCCTGAGTAGTGAAAAAGAGCAGCTTGAACGGGACATCACCCGCGAGAATGATCTGGGTACTGACGCCACACAAGCGCTGGAGCAGCTTGCTTCAGAAGAAGAGCAACTCAAGGCCCGCATGGCAGCAGAGACGGACCGGCTGACACAGGCAGAATCAGCCATGGCAGATGCTGCAGAGCGCCAGAACGAAGCTGAGAAAACCTATGACCGCAACAATCAGGATGCCGCCGAACTGGAAGCGGAGCGCCGGTCATTGGGTAATGCGGTTGCCGCAACGCAGGGCCGTGTTGAAAAACTGAACCGCGAGCATAATCGTCGACTCGAGGAAAAAGAGGGCCTTGAACCAAGCACAGAGCAAAGTCAGAAACTCTCTATCCTGAACAACACAGCGGCTGAAGCGACAGAAAAACTGTCCACAACCGAAGCACATGCCGCCCGCAGCGAAGAAGCTTTGCAGCGTGCCGGAGAGCGCGAGGAATTGGCCCGCGCGCCCATGCAGAAATCTGCCAAAATACTGACGGAATTACAGGCAGAAGCAGAAACCATCGCGCGCTTCCTCGATACGGGCGATGATACAGATCATGCCGCCCTGATTGAAGAAATTGATGTTGAAACGGGATATGAGACAGCGCTAGCTGCCGCCCTTGGAGATGATCTTGACGCAGCACTGACACAGGAAGCCGCAACCTTCTGGTCCTCTGTTGGTGGGGAAGCCTTGATTACAGGACAAATGCCATCTGGCAGCGATCACCTGTCGAACTTCGTCACTGCCCCACCAGCCCTGGCGCGGCGCCTTGCATCAATCGGCGTGGTCGAACGTGAGGAAGGGGACCGTCTGCAAGCAGATCTTTTACCCGGACAACGTCTCGTCTCCCGGGAGGGCGACCTGTGGCGCTGGGATGGCTATGTCCAGCGTGCTGAGGCCAAGACCGCCGCCGCCATAAGGCTTGAGCAACGCAATCGGCTATCTGCTCTCAAGTCTGATATTCACACTGCTGAACAGTCGGCGCAAAAGGCCGAGAGGGAGTTTGAGGAAAGTGTCAGTAATCGCAAAGCCGCACAGGCAGAGCGCGAAACGGCCCGGCAGGAACTGAAAACAGCCCGCCAGCAAAAAGCCGATGCGGACAGAGCGTTATCCGACGCGGAGAAGACATATGAGCGTACCAGCGCCATGCTCCGTGCCGTCTGCGAAACAATTGAACGCCTAGAGGCAGATCGGGCAGAAGCGGTCAGTGAGCTGGCTAGCGCTGAAACGGCATTAGCGAATCTGCCCGATTTAACTGCTTTGCGCGAGACAGTCAGCGCGGCGCGCGAACAACTCACAACGTCCCGCGCGCAGGCCAGCGAGACAAGAGCCGCTTTCAACGACCTGTCCCGCGAAGCAAAGATGCGCGCTGACCGTCTTGCAGAAATTGCCCGGGAGCGCGGCGTCTGGGGCACACGGAATGAAACTGCCAACGCGCGAATTTCTGAGCTGCAGGGGCGGCTTGAAGAAACCGCCAATGCCCTTGCCGCCAGACGGGATGCACCAACACTTATCGAAGAAAAGCGAAAAAGTCTGTTCGAGCAATTGGAAGTCGCAGAATCCCGCCGTCGTCATGCTGCCGATGAACTGGCTTCAGCTCAAACCGCAGCAGCCGAAGCAGATAAGGCCGTTCGCGCAAGTGAGGCTGAAACCAGTGCTGCTCGCGAAGAACGCGCCCGCCTTCAGGCACAGCTTGAAGCAGCGCGCACGCGCGTTGAAGAAGCAGTGGCTCTTGCACGCGAGAATTGTGATGCAGCGCCGGAAGAACTCTTGCAGATTACAGAGCACAAGGAAGGCAAGGACTTGCCGACGCGCGAGGAAGTGGACCGCAAACTTGAGCGCTACAAACGCGAGCGGGAAAATCTTGGCGGCGTCAACTTGCGCGCGGACACTGAAATGGAAGAGATTGACACGCGCCTGACAGAAATTGTCGAGGAGCGTGAGGACTGTGAAGCGGCCATTCGCAAACTGCGTAGTGCCATTGGCAATCTGAACCGCGAAGGGCGCCAGCGCCTGCTTGATGCGTTTGAGACAGTCAACCAGAATTTTCAGCGCCTGTTCACCAAACTGTTCGGGGGCGGATCAGCTGAATTACGTCTGATTGACTCAGAAGACCCGCTGGAAGCCGGGCTTGAAATCTTTGCTTCACCACCTGGCAAGAAGCTGACCTCCATGTCACTCATGTCTGGTGGCGAACAGGCGATGACAGCCACAGCCCTCATCTTCGCTGTGTTCATGTCCAACCCGGCACCTGTCTGTGTGCTCGATGAAGTTGATGCGCCACTTGACGATGCCAATGTGGACCGCTTCTGCCAGATGCTGGATGAAATGTCGCGTGAGACCGAGACCAAGTTCATCACCATCACGCACCACGCCCTGACCATGTCCCGCATGGACCGGCTTTATGGTGTGACGATGATCGAGCGCGGCATCTCGCAACTCGTTTCTGTTGATCTGACGGCTGCAGAACACCTGGTTGCTGCAGAATAAATGCTCGGCAAGGCTTCAACGCCGCTTCACATCCTTCTTAAAAAGGTTGTGGGAACTTCTGGAAGACCGCATCAATGTCTTCCCTGAGACCATCAGTAAGCGGCATGTCAAACGCAGCAATATCCTCTTTCAACTGGACCATGCTGGTGGCACCGATAATGCTGGATGTCACTCCACTGACATTATCGCACCAGATGAGGGCGAGCTGCGCCGGTGTAACGCCATGTTTATCAGCCACTTGACAATATGCCTCAACAGCCTTGTGAGAGGCCTCTCTGTCCCGGAAAAGACGATGTCGCTGATTAGGCCCACCCATAATATCAAGGCGGGAACCTTTTGGCAGTGCCCCGTTGCGATATTTCCCGGTAAGGATACCTGTGGCCAGCGGTGACCATGGCAGATAGGCAATATTTTCCATTGCGCAGTGTTCGACCAGATAGGGCCAGTCCTTGGTCATCAGCAGGTTAAACTCGTTCTGTATGGACACCATCCGCGGCAGGTCATGTCGTTCAGCCAGTTTCAGATATGTGGCGATGCCCCATGTTGTGTCATCTGACAGACCACAATGGCGGACCTTTCCAGCTTTAACACAAGCATCAAGTCCCTGAAGCACATCCAGCATATTGGCTTCTTCCGCAGCAATGTCGACTTGTGCAAAAGACTGGTTATTGGGCCAGTGCTTGCCAAAATGCGGTGTGACACGGCCAGGCCAGTGCAACTGATAAAGATCAATATAATCCGTTTGAAGTCGCTTCAGGGAATCATCCACCGCCTCAATAACAGCGGCGCCAGAAAGAGCGTCCCCATCGCGAACCCAGGGAAAGCCGGGCCCTGCAATCTTTGTCGCCAGCACAATATCCTTGCGCCTGTCAGGATGACGCGACAGCCAGTTGCCGATAATCGCCTCGGTTGTACCATACGTGTCAGCGCTTGGCGGCACCGCGTACATTTCCGCTGTATCAATAAAATTGACACCTTGCTCTAGCGCATAGTCAATTTGCGCATCCGCATCAGATTGCGTGTTCTGCACGCCCCAGGTCATCGACCCGAGACATACGCGGGATACATCCAGACCCGAACTGCCAAGGCGGGAAAATTTCATATCAACACTTTCATGGAATGGCTGTTGTCTTCGAAAATGATGTAACAGCCTCAGAATGAAAATCTAGCAGTTACGGAAAACTGGACTTGTTCCCCGGTCAATATGCGCCAGAAAACCGACAGGGGTCGACAATCAGGCTCGCGCCCCTGATTCAGACAATGTGTCTTATGGTGCAGCGCAACACATGCTGGAGAAAAAATTTACACAAAACCGCAAAAAGATTATTTATTTCAATAGCTTACAATAACGACACAACGCTTGACCTTGCTTCACACCGTCGCTATGTTCCGCCCGATTTTGACGTGGAGGCAAGTCCTCCACTTTTTCATATCTGCGGGAAGTGATCATTTTCGCAACTTCACGAGGCAAGAATGCCTGACAAGGATGAGTTGCCTTCCATTGATGAGTTTGGCGAGCGGCTGAAAAAAGCGCGGCCCTTATCACCGGAAGAGCAGGTACGGGCGCACCTGAATGAAGATCAGGCTACGGCGCTCGGGCGCGGGATGAAAATCGCGTCGGAATTACTGGCGGCAATGCTTGTCGCTGGCGCACTGGGATACGGCGCAGATCAGCTCTTTGGCACCATGCCACTGTTTCTGCTGATCGGTATTTTTCTGGGTTTTGCTACAGGCGTTCGCAACGTCTGGCTGGCACTGGGAATAGACAGGACTGAAACAGCGGAAAGCCTTGATGCGGACCGCAAAGAGGAATAAACGCCAGCGATCAATAGCCTGGCAGCACAACCGGAACTGAAATGACAGCTGACTTTATGATAAAACCATTTGTCGCTTTTGCGGGACCACTCGACCAGTTTGAAATCGTGCCGATCTTCCCTTTCGGGGCGGAGGGTCTTGATCTCGCTTTTACCAATTCTTCCCTGTGGATGATGATTTCCGTGATCGTCGCGTGTCTGTTCATGTTCTACGCGACGCGCTCACCACAGCTTGTACCGGGACGGATGCAGGCCGCTGGCGAAATGCTGTATCAGTTTGTATCTGATATGCTTCGCGGTGTGACCGGCAATGATGGCATGAAGTTTTTTCCGTACATCTTCACATTGTTCCTGTTCATCCTGATGTGTAACATGCTGGGCCTGTGGCCAACGATCCCGGGCCTGCCGCACGCGCTGCACACCTTTACGCCGACCAGCCACATTATTGTCACGCTGGCACTGGCTCTTCTGACAATCAGCATCGTTATCATCACCGGCTTCGCCCAGAACGGCCTTGGGTTCCTGAAACTGTTCGCCCCGTCCGGTGTGCCGCTGCCAATGCTGTTCCTGATCGTACCGATCGAAATTGTTTCCTTCCTGTCACGACCACTGTCACTGGCCATCCGGCTGTTCGCAAACATGTTTGCAGGGCACCTGATCCTGAAACTGTTTGCCGGGTTTGTTGTCAGCCTTGCCGGTGTTGGCGGCATTATCACCGGATTGGCGATTTTCCCGTTGCTCGGTAATGTGGCTATTTTCCTTCTGGAGATACTGGTCGCTTTCCTGCAGGCCTATATCTTTGCCATCCTTTCCTGCATGTATCTGGCAGATGCCCTGCACCCGGATCACTGATTTTGAATTCCCGCGCGGATGGAGAGCCAGCCGCGACAACCGGGAGAACGGCTCACGTAAATTAACTTGAGAGAATACGGAGAATAACAATGGACGTAGAAGCAGCAAAAATGATCGGTGCCGGTATTGCGGCGCTTCCACTGGCAGGTGCTGGTGTTGGCCTTGGCCTCATCTTTGGTAACTTCCTGGCTGGTGCATTCCGCAACCCGTCTGCCGCATCTGCTAATCAGGGCACAATGTTCCTGGCTTTCGCGCTGACAGAATTCACAGGGATTCTGGGCTTCGTTATCGCCATGATCATCCTCTTCAGCTAGACCCGGCCTTTAAGGATATTTCATGCTGATCCTGTCAACAATCGCAGTCGCTGCGGCTGAAACAGCCGAAAGCTCAGGCACTCTGCCGCAATTCAATATGGATACCTATGCCAGTCAGTTGTTCTGGCTGGCGGTATTCTTTGGTGTGATGTTCTGGGCAATGAGCTCGATTTTTCTGCCCAAACTGGGTGGCATAATCGAGGAGCGCCGCAACAGACTGGCTGATGATTACGACAAGGCAGCTGAATTCAAGGCACAGGCCGAAGAGGCCGAGGCTGCTTACTATCAGTCCCTTGCTGATGCCAAAGCCAAGGCTGCCAGCATCGCAACGGAAACGCGCAACCAGCTTGATGAAGAAATCGCTGCCATGCAGGCAGAGACCGAAGAGAAGCTGAATGCACGCCTCGCAGCAGCCGAAGCCAGCATCAGTAATATGCAGGCTGAAGCTGCCGCCAAGGTTCAGGAAGCAGCGGTTGAGACAACGCAGGCGCTGGTCGAAGTGCTGATTAACGAAACGCCGCCAGCGGACAAAGTTTCTGCCGCTATCGCTGCGGTCAACTCATGAGGGCGCCCATGCTGATCGCTGAAATTGCTGCAGAGAGTCCGAAAGAGGAATACGGCAACAAGTCCTTGCTGGAAGACACCTCTACTTGGGTACTGCTGCCTTTCATCATCGTCATGCTGATGTTCTGGCGCCTTGGCGTTTTCAAACGCGTTGGCGGCGCTCTTGACGGGCGCGGGCAGAAAATCGCTGATGAACTGGATCAGGCCCGTACCATGCGCGAAGAAGCGCAGGAACTTCTCGCCAAGTATCAGCGACGCCAGCGCGAAGCTGAAGATGAAGCCAAAGCTATCATTGATCAGGCCAAGCGCGATGCGAAGCGTATGGGCGAGGAGACACAGGCCAAGCTGGAAGAACAGCTCGAACGCAGAGCCAAAACTGCTGAGGACAAAATCGCCCGCGCCGAAGCCCAAGCAATCGCAGAAGTGCGCAACAAGACGGCCGATCTTGCACTGGCCGCAGCCGAGCGGATCGTGCGCGAAAGTGTCGATGGTGGCGCACAAGGCGGCCTTATTGACAAGGCCATTGACGATGTGCGCACCCGCCTGAACTAAGAGAGCTTTCGGCATGATACTTGCAGAGCCTCGGGACCAACCCGAGGCTTTTTCATGTCCAGCCGGTAATCCGCCGGCAACCTTCCGTAAAGGACCTGTCAGCTAGCCTCGCAAAATTGCGGAGGTACTGAATTTGCTGAAAGGCCGTTTCTCATATCATTCCCCCTCACAGCTGGGCCGTGGCGAACTGGCAGGTGTCTGGTCGCGCCCGTTTCTGTCGAAAGGCATGCTGGTCAATCACCGCCCCTGCGTTCAGGAGCTTACAGGTCAAAACAGGGCAGTTTCGGAAAATAATACGCCACACCCCAGACAGGCTGCCTGATTTACCTCAGGCTGTCAGTCAGATCAAAATGACAGGCCTCACCATTGGACGGGCGTGAGACGGAAACACGGGCCAGCCCCGGGAAATCCGGCTGCAGCTTTCTGGCTACCCAGCGGCAGATGTTTTCCAGCGTTGGCAATTCCAGCCCCGCCACTTCATTCAGGAGCCGATGATCCAGCTCCTCGCGTAACTTCTGCAGAGCGTCATCAACATCAGCAAAATCCACGACCCAACCAGTATCGTCTGCTGGCTCACCAGTGATTTCGACATCAAGGCGAAATGAATGTCCATGCATACGCGCATATGGTCTCTCATCTGTTTCCAGGGTGAGAAAATGGGCTGCATCAAAATTGACGGACTTGACGATACGCATGTGTCCGGACTTTCTGCTCCTGCGGCCTCCCGGAATATACGTGCCGCTTCAACGGTCTGGCAGGTCAGGGAATGCCGGTTAATTTATGTGTCTGCAGGGAGAGGCGCCACTGTGGGTGCGCCCTGCAATAGTCTATAGCCGCAGACGTATGCCGGGAAATATCCGGCCCGTCCAGAGGTTGCAGAAAAAAATGCCGGAAGGCCAGATCACTGAATTTTTCGGGCTGTGCTGTCGCCTGAGGATAGACGAGTTTGAGTTCATCGCCGGTCAGTTGTTCCAACCGCGCGGTCGCTTTCGGACTGACGCAGATCCAGTCAATGCCGTCTGGTGCCTTGAGCGTGCCGTTCGTTTCCACCCCGATCTCAAAACCAGCCTGGTGAAGTGACGTAATCAGGGCAGTATCAAGCTGCAGTAAGGGCTCTCCACCAGTGCAGATCACGTAGGGCTTTGCAGTGCCCGCGCTCCTTACCTGCTGTCGCCAGCAACTGAGCACAGCCTCAGCGAGCGCCTGTGGCGTTTGGAACTTGCCACCGCCTTCCCCGTCTGTACCAACAAAATCTGTGTCGCAGAAACTACAGATCGCCCCTGCCCTGTCCCGCTCGAGTCCCGACCAGAGATTGCAGCCTGCAAAGCGCAGGAAAACAGCGGCGCGCCCAGTCTGCGCGCCTTCGCCCTGGAGGGTGAAATACATTTCCTTTACTGAATAAATTCTGCTCATGCTGCGCGGTATTGCAACCAGCCCTTTTCGCGCAGGGAACAGGCAGGACATGTGCCACACCCATATCCGTATTCATACCGGACGGAGCGATCACCCAGATAGCAGGTATGAGTCTCCTCAAGCATTATTTCAATCAACTTTTGGCCACCCAGTTCTTCTGCAAGATGCCAGCTCTCAGCCTTGGTCAGGTACATGAGCGGCGTCTGCAGACTGAGATCAGTCTCCATACCAAGATTGAGCGCGTGCATCTGAGCCTGTAATGTGTCATCGCGGCAGTCGGGGTACCCGGAATAGTCCGTCTGGCACATACCACCGACCAGCACGCCAAGGTCGCGGCGATAAGCCAGGGCAGCAGCAGCAGTGAGGAACGCAAGGTTCCGCCCGGGTACAAATGTATTGGGCAATCCTGCTTCCGTCGTCATGATCTCAATGTCAGCGGTCATGCCTGTTTCACCAATCGCACTCAGAAATGACAGGTCTAGCAAGTGATCCGGGCCCAGCCGGTCGCGCCACGCTGGAAACTGCTCCTGAATCGCGCCGCGTACCCGCTGACGTGCGACCAGTTCAACATCATGGCGCTGACCATAATCAAAACCGATTGTTTCGACATATTTATAGCGTGCCAATGACCATGCAAGACAGGTCGCAGAGTCCTGACCGCCTGAAAAGAGTACGAGTGTTTTGGCCTGATCCAGCTTCATGGATAGCTGTTTATTCGCTCACGAGACGATTTACCAGCCTCACAGCAGATAGATATTACGCGCTCATTCAGGAGGTCTGCCACTGCCGCTCAAGCGCGGTATGGTGGTGATGGTCATGATCATCATGCTCACTTCCGTGAAAATGCGTCAGAGACAGAGCACCAGCCACCATCAGCCCGACAAGATAAAGAACCATGCTCAGCTTACGGTTGGATGCATCCTTGATGTGATCAGTAAGGTGGGTTGTCCCCACATACAGCAAGGCCCCTACGGCGATGGATGTGACAATTCCGAAATATGCCGCATCCAGATCCTCCAGGAAAGAATTTGCAACGATAGTACCTGCCGGAGTTGTCACCGCTGCCCCGAGAAAGGCGAGGAAAAACGCTGTCCATTTGCCAAGACCGGCCCGACGCATCAACATGTATAATACCACGGCCTCAGCGAACTCATGTAGGATGAGGCCAGAGGAAGCGATGAGAGCGGCGAATATGTCAAAACCGAACAGGACGCCGTATTCCACGCCATCGATGAATGAGTGAAGACCAATGGCAATAAATGGCAGCCAAAGCCGACCGCTTGAATTTTCATTATCAAACAGATTATTCAGCCCGAACAGCATAACATATCCGAGAAGCACATAGACTGGTGCAAAATCGATTTTTGCAATGGCCTCCGGGAACAGAAAAGCGGCTGTCGCAACAAGAAAGCCGGCTGCCAGAGACGCCAGATAAGGACTGAAGCGCTCAGCAAAGTCTGCCTTGAATACAACAACAAGTAAGCCAGTCGTGGCAACCAGTGCTGCAAGAGAACTCGCCAGCAATGCAGCTGTAGCCGTTTCCATTTCGATGGCCCCGATCATCCCCGTCTTCTGCCCCTGTCGCGCACATGAACACATACTAGCCGGTGCGCACTCCGGCCTGTCACGCCAACAGGGCGCACGCCTTCACCTTAGCCCAAAAAAGTTAAGCTGCAAGCAAGGTTATATTATAACGGTACGAATTTATCCATTCGTGAGAAAATTTAATGATATCTCGACAGGCAACTCAGCTCTGACGGGCATCCTCAGGATCATGCTCTGCCACAAGGTGTCCAGGCGCCACTTCGATCAGCTTGGGTCGATATTGCTCCGCATCCGGGTCATCAACAACTTTCGACTTGAGAAAGCGCAAAGATGCCCGCGTATCCATAGGTGATGGCAGGTCACCCTCAAGCTTGATTCGCGGCTTCGCTTTTTCCACCTTCGGGTCAGGTGTCGGCACGGCAGAAATAAGCGCACGGGTGTAAGGGTGGCGTGCGTCTTCATAAATCGCATCACGGTCAGCCAGCTCAACAATGCGCCCAAGATAGAGCACCATCACCCGGTGAGAAATTTCCCTGACGACGGAAAGATCATGGGAGATGAACAGAAGGGACATGCCAAAGTCTTTCTGCAAGTCGATCAGCAGATCAATAATCTCGGCCTGAATTGATACATCCAGCGCACTCACAGCTTCATCGCAAATGACCATCTCCGGCCCGAGGATCATTGCTCTGGCGATGCCCACCCGCTGGTTCTGACCACCAGACAGCTCATGGGGATAGCGGTTGATCATACTGGCAGGCAGGCCGACCCGTTCCAGCATTTCAGCAACCCGTTTTTCTTTTTCAGCAGCTGGCATTTGTGGACGGTGCGTCTGCAAGGCTTCCGCCACCGATGCGCCAATGGTGAGGCGTGGGTTGAGTGCTGCCATAGGGTCCTGAAAGACAATCTGGAAATCCTTGCGCAAACGCCTGATCGCGCTTTTGCTTGCGGAGGTCAGATCCTGCCCCATCCAGATCACTGGCTGATCAGAAGGCTTCTTGCGGATTGGCGCAAATTGCAAAATCGCCCGCGCCAGCGTTGACTTGCCGCAACCGGACTCCCCCACAATGCCAAGTGTTTCTCCTTTGCGCAGGGTGAAGCTGACGCCATCAACCGCGCGTAAAGGCTTGGTTTTCGGCAGCAAGCCTGCCCCCGTCTTTACCGGATAATAGACCTTGATCTCATCAACCGTGAGAATGGTGTCACCCTCGCCCTTGAGCGCCTCGATAGCAGGGCGCCCATGGCGATCCGGCTGATCAAGACGCGGCATCGCATCCAGCAGCATCTTCGTATAATCTTCTTGCGGACGATAGAAGATATCTTCCGCTGTGCCCTGCTCGACAAAAGCCCCATGACGCATGACCAGCACGCGATCACACATGCGCGCCACGACGCCCATATCATGCGTAATCATGGCGAGGGCCATGTTCCGCTCTTCTTTCAGATCATGCAGAATATCCAGTATCTGCGCTTGTACTGTCACATCCAGCGCTGTTGTCGGTTCATCGGCAATGAGAAGGTCAGGGTCACCCAGCAAGGCCATCGCAATCATGACGCGCTGGCGCATGCCACCGGATAATTCGTGCGGATATTGCTTCAGCCGGCGTGCGCCTTCGGGAATGCGTACCAGTTCCAGCAAGTCCCGGCATTGAGCAAAGGCAGCCTCCCCTCTGATGTTCTTGTGAATGCTCAGAACCTCAGCCATCTGGTCACCAATACGCATATGCGGCGTCAGGGAAGTCAGTGGATCCTGGAAAATCATTGAGATACCATCGCCGCGAATATCACGCAGCCTGGACTCCCGCATGGCAAGCAGGTCTTCGCCGCGATAGAGCGCCTGGCCACCGACTTTACCGTTACCGGCCACAAGCCGGAGCGCCGCAAGACAGGTCTGGCTTTTGCCTGAACCGGATTCACCGACAATGCCGATACACTCGCCTGCCTGGACGGCAAAAGTCACGCCTTTTACGGCCTCTACGATCCCGTCAGGTGTCTCGAAATCCACCGTCAGGTTCTTGATATCCAGTACGGTTTCCGACGGCACAGATGCCAGCGCAGCAGTTTCAGTCATAACGCAACCTCCAGCCCTGAAGCATGACGAAGTTGTGACAAAAAGGGAAGTGCTAAGGCGCGCTGATCTGTCCTGCCTCTTTAACAGGGCGTCAGGCACAGCTCAGGATCATCACATCCATCCCGGCATGATGCCCGGTCATGTTTTGATGATGAAGATCAGGAATTGTACAGTGTGCTTTTTTCCTGAGAGCCAGCAGAGAAAGTCTTGTCAAACCGAATACTTTACCTCTGCCAACTCCCCTGGCGCGCCTGTCAGCCGGTTTTTTTCTCTTTCCACTGATCAAATTGTGACCAAACGCCTTCCGCGCCGTGCCAGTCACCTTTTGTGGCACCTTTGGAATATTCCGTGGCCCGCGCTTCAAAGAAATTCGCGTGCTCCACACCATTGAGAATTTCGGTCAGCCAAGGCAGCGGATGCTTTTCAATACCATAGACTTTCGGCAGGTCGAGCTGGCCGAGACGCCAGTCGGCAATATAGCGGATATACTGCTTGATATCATCAGGCGTCATACCATCCACAGGGCCCATCTCGAAGGCAAGATCAATGAACTTGTCCTCAAGGCCGACCACGGTTTTGCAACAATCCACAATATCATCCGCCACCGCCTTGGTGACACATCCGGTCTCCTTAGCGAAAGCGTGATAGAGCTGAATCATGCCCTCACAATGCAGGCTTTCATCACGGATGGACCAGGTAACGATCTGCCCCATACCTTTCATCTTGTTCTGGCGTGGAAAATTCATCAGCATGGCGAAAGAAGCAAAAAGCTGCAGGCCTTCCGTAAAGCCACCAAACATGGCCACAGTGCGGGCGATGTCCGCTTCTGTTTCCACACCGAATTGCTGCATGTAATTATGTTTATCAGCCATGGCCTCATATTCCATGAAAGCTGAAAACTCACTTTCCGGCATACCGATTGTCTCCAGAAGCAGCGCATACGCCGCAATATGGATTGTTTCGATATTGGAGAACGCCGACAACATCATCTTGATTTCGGTCGGTTTGAAGACACGGGCATACCGCTCCATGTAATTGTCGTTCACTTCCACATCGCTCTGGGTGAAGAAGCGGAAAATCTGTGTCAGAAGATTGCGCTCCGCATCGGTCAGGGTTGTTGCCCAGTCCTTGCAATCTTCACCGAGAGGTACTTCCTCCGGCATCCAGTGCACCTGTTGCTGGCGCTTCCAGAAATCATAAGCCCACGGGTAGCGAAACGGCTTGTAAGAATGGGATGGTGTCATCAATCCCGGCAACTGGATAGCGGATGCGTCTGGCATGTCGGTCCTCTCTCAACTCATGTGCTTTGACAGCCAATAGTGTGTGATTCGCAGGCGTGAAAAAGCCAGCAAAGCGTTTCCACATACCATATATTATGCTGAGACAGCAGTAATGCCGCAATATGTGGATGGTTTCGCGAGCGGAAACACCTCAGCACCCCGGCAGAAGCAAAATGCATGTTTAAGAACCTTGACTTAATGTAAAATATTTTATACATTATGTTAGAGATAACAAACATCATGGAGATTTTGCAGTATGCCCTTTCAGGAAAAAAGCGCTTGGGTTCTGACTCTGGTCACATTGGCAGTCGGCTTTATTTATGGCGGTTATCTTATGCAGGCAGAGGGCCTCGCAACGCCCGGCCTGATGCTGCCGATGATCATTCTGTTCATCATGCTCACAACAGTCTTTCACATCATTGTGGCCATCATCAATCCCAAGTCAGCCGATACTATAGATGAGCGTGACCGGAACATCGAACGCAAAGGCGGAGAAGCCGGTGGTTTCGTGCTTGGCGGCTTTGTACTGGTGATCATGGCACTGGCGATGATCAATGGTGAGTGGCTGATCGCTAATCTTGCCTTTATCGGTATGCTCACTTCAGAACTGGTCAAGGCCTTGTGGCAGGTCACTTTATATCGCCTGAGTGCGTGAGGGCACGTTCTTGGCAAACCTACCAATCAGCAATCAGATTCGTCGGCTTCGCTTCGAAGCTGACGAAATGACGCAAGGGGATTTGGCCGAACGGATCGGTATGACCCGGCAGACCGTCGCCTCTATCGAGAAGGGAAAATATTCTCCCAGTCTGGAGGTGGCTTTCAAAATTGCAGAGGTGTTTGGCGTTCCTCTGACCGAGGTGTTCCAGTATAAGCGGGACGCATGAGCCGGTTTGTGGTTTGAGACTTCCCCTGCTATGAAACTCATATGAAATTGACGCTACCCGCAGGAATGAAACAGATGAAACAACTCTTCGCACTCATTATCGCCTCTATTGGCCTCTTGTTCGTCGGACCTGCTCTGGCAGAGGAAGCCGAAAGTCGTCCTGCTGCAGAGATCGTCAGTGCTGAGCCAGACAAAGAGGGCCGTATCATTCAGGCGACTGTGGATGGTATGCATTGCGAGAATTGCGCCGACTCTATCTCCAAGGTTATCCTGCGCGAAGAAGCCGTGGAAACTGTTGAGGTCAGTGTCGAGGCGAAAGTCGTCACCATCACCGTCAAAGAAGGCATGAGCCTTTCTGACGAAGTTGTTGAAAAGGCAATCTTTTGGGCCGGTTACGACATCTCCGAAATTACACGCGCCTGATGGCAAAACTCTCCATCAAGGCAGATAATTGAAAAAATTTGCGTCACTCTGTGAGGGAGTGCTAATCAAATACCGATGAAAGTAATCCTGATCTTCACCAGTCTGCTATGGATGCTGAGCATGAATGTCTCAGCAGCAGACATTCATGCATTCTTCAGCTGCGGTGATATGACGGAAGCGACGATGGTCGCAGATATGCCTGACTCAGGCGATCATGAGGAAGATTGCGGTGATAATTGCTGCGGCAGTGCCTGCTTGTGCAAGGCATCTGGCAGCAACCTGTCGCTCCTGCCCCACCAGTCAGATAACTCTTTCAGACATACTTTTTTCAGTGCAAAGTTTTCCGGGCAGCTTGATAATTTTATTAGCGCCCTCCACCTGCTTGCAGATCCACCACCGCGACCTTTTTCCTGACCTGACTTCAGATACTCAGTAACAGGAACAAGGAACTAACTTCATGAAAAAATTATGTGCTGTCGCCCTTGCCGGGTTGATGGCGTTTCAGGCCGCCCCTGCCGGGGCGCGCCCGGTGTCCTACCCGCAAGGTTGGACCTTCATGCAGATGAATGAGGCCGACGCCAACTGGCTACATCTGCATTATACGACAGACCCGAGAACCTCTATCGGTCTGAAGATCGAGAACCAGGGCTATGGGGATCACATCTTCGTCGGCGGACAATACAACCGCCTGCTCAAGCGCTGGAATGCACCATCTTCGCAAGCCAATACCTATCTCAAACTGGGGCTTGGCGTTGCTGACGGCGACTTCAACCAGAACCAGAACCAGAACATCACAAAAGCTGCTGGCTTTGTGCGCTTTGCAGCTGACTGGGAAACGCGGCGCTGGTTCACGTCAGCAGACATGAATGTCTATGCCCGGGAAGGCAAAACCATGACTGCCCAGAAAGCCCGCCTTGGTGTCGCGCCCTATGTGGCAGATTTCGGGGCACTACATACTTGGCTCATGGTCGAGGGTCGATGGACGCAGAACCGTGACGCCGATCAGGGCGAAGATGCCTTCACCATCACGCCATTAGTGCGTATTTTCAAAGGCAGCACCCTTCTGGAAGCAGGCTATTCTTCAAACAATGAGCCACTTTTCAATTTTGTCTATCGCTTTTAATGCATAAGGAGCATTTAAGATGAGAAATCTTTTTACTTTTGTACTTTCTACTATAGCTGCAACCGCTTTGGTAGCAGCCTCGCCCGCATTGTCTGAAGAGGTGGAAAGCCGCCCGGCTGCCGAAATTGTCAGTGCAGAACCTGACAAGGAAGGTCGTATCATTCAGGCAACCGTTGACGGCATGGTGTGCGATTTCTGTGCGCAGTCTTTGACCAAGGTCCTGATGCGCGAGGACGCTGTCGAAAGTGTTCAGATCAGTCTGGAAGCACAGTTTGTCACCATCACCGTCAAGGATGGCATGTCCCTTTCTGACGAAGCGGTCGAAAAAGCGATCTACTGGGCGGGCTATGATCTAACGCAGATCACAAGAGCCTGATACTAATTCTCTATACTGACTTAATTACTGCATCGCCAGATTATAATGGCGATGCAGTTCTGTCAGCGCCGACTCAAAACGCGCCTCGTTATATCGTGATTATTGCGATTGAGGGCGTGCTTGCTCTTTTGGTCATTCCCAAGACACATCTGCTGGAGCCGGTACAAAGGTAAAATCCTGGATGCGAGTACGCCTTGGTGCAAGCCGCATTGTCATAACGACAAAAACGTGGCCGGGCCGAACAAGTCAAACCTTGAATGTTGCTGCTTTTGCACAGCACGCTGACGCCATGATAATAATCCTGAAAAAGATTGGCCCCTAGTGAATCGGCGAGACGAAGCGCCTCGGGGCACATTCAAGTCCCTCTTCCTTTGTGCATCCATGCGTTGAGGCAAAAATCATTTCTGCTCGTCCGATCAGGTGTTCCACTGGCACGAAACCAAGACCGGACATGAAGCGACTATCCGCTGAATTGTCGCGGTTGTCGCCCATCATGAAAACATGCCCCTCTGGCACGAAATATGGCCCTGCAGAATCGCCGCGCCATGTGTCGCTGCGTTCAATGATTGTATGGCGCATCCCCTCAGGCAATATCTCAGCATACTGCCGGACACGCACAACACTGCCTTTATGCTCCCGATACGCATAAGCGCGCACAGGATTGCGTTCAACAGCTCCGCCATTCACATGCAAGACACCATCAATGACGGAAATTTCGTCGCCTGGCAAACCTATGACACGCTTGATCATCACAATGTCATCCTGCGTGTGCTTGAAAACTGCCACATCGCCCCGTTCTGGTAAATTGCCGAGCAGGCGGATGTTGGTATCAGGCAATTTTGAAAAAAACGGAAACCACACGGAGTGCTTGGAATAACCGTAAGGCCATTTGCTGACAATGATACGATCACCAACTTCCAGTGTTGGTACCATGCTTTCAGATGGGATGTGGTATGACGCAAAAGCGACAGAGCGGAACAGCCCAAAGCAGATCAGAAATACAACGAAAAACTGAACATCCCCGCGATATTTTTTCCAGAGTTTGAGCACAGAACGATCCCTTGAATACCCCGACGAACATGCCGCGAAAATGGGTCGCCCGCTACTGAAAATTTGGTAGGGCCAATATAAAAAGCCAGCAACCCGGCGCATGTAAAAGGGGAGAGAGAGTAGCGCCGTCATTGCTGGCTGCATCACAAGATGAGTGATGAATAAGTCTTGATTATTCTGATCAATCTTTATCAGAAAATATATTTAGATAAATGTTTCGTGTGCGTTCATTAGTGCCTCCTTGAAACGACAATACTTATGCAATCAACTT